>JALUPA010000582.1 GCA_027054335.1 Ardenticatenaceae bacterium | reverse complement strand
TCCAATCTGGTCAGCAGGCCGCTGAAGTATTTGAATCTCTGTTTAAAAAACAGATGCCCATGCCCATTCTTACCGGATGAAACACATATTGACCTATCTGTCAAGCACTAAATTCACAACACTCGAGATATTAACCTCCGTTTCGGTCTTCAGTATTCAGTAAATAGGGTTCAGTGTTCAGTAAGCTGGCTGACTATACCCGGAAACTGTCCACTGAATACGGAAAACTGTTATAATCCCGCAAAACAATACCGAGGAAATGATATGAGTGAAATCAGATACGGCCGTGACCATATCACTGCTGCCTTCCAAAACGCCCGACAAAGTCAAATGGCTGCCCTTATGCCCTATTTTACCCTGGGTTACCCCAACCGGCAGACCAGCCTGGACATCATTACGGCCATCGCCCCTTACAGCGACCTGCTGGAACTAGGCGTCCCCTTCAGCGATCCCCTGGCTGATGGCCCTACCATCCAGCGCAGCACCCAAATTGCCCTGGAAAATGGTACGACGACGGCCGTTTGCCTGGAAATGGTGCGGGAACTGCGCCAGCGTGGCGTCACCGTCCCCATCATGCTCATGGGCTACTACAACCCCGCGTTGGCTTACGGGCCGGCGCGTTACGTCCCGGATGCGTTGGCCGCCGGAGTGGATGGTTTTATCATTCCCGATCTGCCGCCGGAAGAAGCCGGCGAGTTAGAGGCGTTAGTCAACGAGGCGGGGCTGGCTCTGATTTACTTTCTGGCCCCCACCAGCAACAAGTCCCGCATTCAACTGGTGACCCAGCGGGCGCGAGGCTTCATCTACCTGGTCAGCGTCACCGGCGTGACCGGGGCGCGGCCAAGTATGCAGACGGATTTGAGTGGGTTTGTGCAGCGGGTGCGCCAGGAAACGGACATGCCTTTGGCTGTCGGCTTTGGTATTGGCACACCCCAGCAAGCCGCCCAAATCGGCCAACTGGCAGACGGCGTCATTGTGGGCAGCGCCCTCATCAATGCCGCCGCATCGTCAGAAGCCGCCGCCGATTTTACCCGCACCCTGCGCGAGGCTTTGCGTGATGCGTGACACGTGACGAGCAATCACGCATCACGCATCACGTATCATACCAACTTGTCTGCAAAGGCCGGCAGCGCTGCCGTACCCCCGGTGTGCCAAAATAACACCGACTGCCCCCGTGTAAAGGCTCCCCAGCGAATCAAATCAATCAAGCCGCCCATGGCCCGTCCCGTGTATACCGGATCGAGCAAAATACCTTCCAGTTGAGCCACCAGTTTAATGGCTTCCCGTTCCGTTTCCCCAATGATGGCATAGCCCCCGCCCAGATAATCGTCATTTATTTCCACCCGTTCCGCCAGAGGCAGCATCCCCAAACCCAGGTGCGTGGCCGTAGCAGTAGCCAGCGCTGCTACCTGCATCTTCAACTCTTCTGCCGGGCGGTGAACACTGATGCCCAGGATGTGGCCGGAGAAGCCGTACACTTCTGCCCCGACGACCAGGCCGGCTTGTGTGCCGCCGCTGCCGCTGGCAAAAACGATAAAATCTACGTTGATGTGCTGTGCTGCTAACTGTTCTGTTAATTCCTGCATGGCCAGCACATAGCCGGTAGCGCCCATTACGTTGGAGCCGCCCAAGGGAATAATGTAGGGCTTGCGCCCCATTGCTCGCAATTCGGCCGCCACTTCCGCTATCATTTCCGGGTAATGCTGCGCATCTGTCCAGTAAATATGCGCTCCTAGAATTTTGTCCAGCAGCAGATTGCCGTTATCCTGGGCTGGCTTTTCGCCGCGTAAGACCAGTGTACAGCCCAGACCAACCTTGGCGGCAGCGGCGGCTGTTTGCCGGCAATGGTTGCTTTGTGGCGCACCAGTGGTTATTAAATGATCGCAGCCCTGCGCCAGGGCGTCGGCCACCAGAAATTCCAGCTTGCGTGTTTTGTTGCCGCCGGTAGCCAGTCCGGTCTGGTCATCTCGTTTGATGTACAAATCCGGCCCGTTAAGATGCTTACTGAGCCGTTCCATCCGCTCCAGCGGGGTGGGCAGATGGGCCATGTGAATTCGATCCGGATAGTTTGGTTTCATAAAATCACCACGTATACTTGGCGCCAGTGACCGTTGCCTGTTCCAGAGTCCATAATCGCGACGAGTATACTTCAACCTAGATTATAACCTGCCCTTATCTTGTTGCCAGAAATCGGTAAGAAGGATATTAAGATTGTTGTGGCAACCTGCAAAGTGTCCTGGAGTTACAACAGTAGTATAGTTAGAATATGAATGTTTTTCTCTTTTCCCCTTCTATAATAATGTATTTGAAATTGGTAATAGTTTAAAGGCTGGAGTTGGCTGTGCGCGAAACAACAATTCAGAAAAAAACAATTGATGTGTCCGATCCGGTAGTGGATGTTCTTGAAGCAGGATTGTTCCACAAGGTGATGCTGGTTTTTCATGTCCCTGCCCAATGGCCTGCCTGGGTGATGGTACTATTGGCAGTTTTTGTCTCTGGGATGTTGGGAATGGCCTGGTGGCAGTTGGCGACCGATTTGAGATTGGGGATGGTGGTAACGGCCGTCATGTTCATTTTTCTACTGTTGGATATGCTGCTGCTCAAATCTTTGCCAGGGCAGCGGCTATCATTTGGTCCCTGGCAGTCGCAGGCAGCCGCTTTAGCCGTCCCGCGGCTGCTGGCGGCGCTGGCTGCCGGCATTCTGAGTGTCTGGTTGGGTAATCGGTGGGGGTTTGGTTTGTTTTTAGCGGTGGAGTTATTGGGAACGGCCGCTTTGCTGTGGGGGGCTGTTATTGAACCATTTCGCCTGCAAATGAATGAATTGATGATTTTTTCGGATAGGCTGCCAGCGGGGGCCAAGCCTGTCCGCGTATTACATATCACCGATTTACATGTGGAACGACTGACTCGGCGGGAAGAAGATGTGCTGGCAGCAGTCAAAAAAGCTGAGCCGGACCTGATCTTGATCACCGGTGATTTTGTCAACCTGTCTTATAATCGTGATCCGGAAACATTGGCACAGGTACGCCAGCTATTGAGCCGTTTGTCGGCTCCCTATGGCGTTTACGCGACATTGGGTAGTCCACCAGTGGATTTACGGGAGACGGTAGTACCCATTTTTGAAGGTTTGCCGGTGACATTGATGCGGCAGGCGTGGCAGGATGTGGATTTGGGCGACGGCCGTCACCTTATCTTGCTGGGAATGGATTGTACCCATCATTTACCCACGGACGGGGCGCGGCTGCACCATCTGGTTAAGGCTGCTCCCCATCACGCCCCCCAGGTTTTGCTGTACCATTCGCCGGAATTGATGCCGGAAGCTGTGGAGTATGGCCTGGATTTGTATTTGTGCGGCCATACGCACGGCGGCCAAGTGCGCCTGCCCCTGATTGGCCCGATTTTAACCAGTTCGCAGTTGGGGCGGCAGTTTGTTATGGGGTTGTACAAATACGGCCGTACCCATCTCTACGTCAGTCGCGGCGTGGGGCTGGAAGGCTTAAGCGCTCCCCGCGTCCGCTTCCTTTGCCCGCCGGAAATAACGCTGATAACATTGTACGGTAAAGAGTAATTGGTAATTGGTAATTACGTAATTACCAATTACTAATCTCCAATCTCAGAAGACCCAATTTTTCATTTTTTGGCCGCGGATTGCGCGGATTAGCGCGGATTTTTATATAATCAATCCTCTAAGTAATCGTCCAAATATTACTTGCGCCAAGTTGACAGTCACCTCTCAGGTGACTGTCAACTAAAAAGGGAAGTTATTTGTGGATGTTCACTAAATCCGCGAAATCCGCGGCTTAAGTTTTGAAATTTGGATCTACTGAATCTCCAATCTCCTATCCTGTAAACGTATTCGGCGCCAAAACCGGTACCGGGCAGTTCACCACGAAACCGGTAGGATGGCTGTCCGGGACGCCGTTGAACAGTTCCAGGCCGCCGCTGCTGATCAAGTCGCGGATTTCTGTGGAATTGCGTAACACCTTCACCTGGCTCTCATCCGTCCATTTGACCGTAAAATGATTCCAGAACGGGCTCCAGGCCGACTGTCCCGCCTGGCTGTCAAAGATGGCCGGCTGGAAGCCCATCACCCCGCTGCCGGCCAGCCCGTTGGCAAAGACCCAGATTTCGTCCGTCGCACCGCTGTCCATCAGTGCGGCGTTGGGCGGCGAGGCGGGGAGGCTCATCATGGGGGCCATGGCCGCGATGGAGGTGTCGGTGACAATGTAGCGGCTGCCGGGGAAGCATTGGTGCAGTTTGAAGGTGACAGTCATCTTGTCGGTGTCTACCGGCTCCAAAAGCTGGCCTGTGCCCAGGTAGGTTTCCCGCTCGGTATCCTCGGCCAGTTCACCGCCCGGCCATTTGACGACGGGGTAGTTAACGAAGGAGCCGTCTTCCAGGGCTGCTTTGCCGTCGGCAGCCGCTTGTTCAATGGCTGCGGCGGTGGCCAGGTCGGCGCTATTGTCGCTGACGGTGACGTTTTTGATTTGAAAGAGGGAGGTGTAGGTTTCTTCGGCCGGGGTGCGGCTGAAAACGGGGGCACGGCCGTCGCTGAACATATAGAGCGGCGCAGCTACGTCCCGGCCGGCATTGAGCAGCGGCACAAAGACCAGGCCGTTTACGGCGGCAAAGTCGCTGTCCCCGGCGTCGGTGCGGATGAAGTAGATCGGTTCGCCGTTATACTGGCCTTCGTGCAGCTTGAAGGTGACGGAGCCAAAATCGCCCGGCCATTCGTCGCTGGTTAGCTGGTAATCCAGCACGTCGCTAATCAATACTTTTTCTTCTTGCGCGGCCGCGGCGGGGGCTTTGATGGGGGGCACGGCCGTAGGGGGTACGGCCGTAGGCGTGGGGGGCTGTGTGGACACGCCGCAGGCAGCCAGCAATAATCCGCCGCTGCCCAATGCGCTCAACCTGATAAACTGCCGTCGAGAAATTTGTGTTTGCATGATCAATCCTCCTCAAGGATTTGCGTAGAAACATAGCTTGACGGAGACGGCCGTTAGTGGCATGATCAGCGCCGCACAACGGCCTGCCCGCCAGGCCGTGTGTCTCTTGAAGCGCCTGCTTGCCTCTGGCTGGAGATGGCGGGCGCTTTTCCAATAGCATAAGCAAGATTGTATGTTGGTTGCAATGACAGAAAAGTGGGGGGCCTTACAGACAAGCAGGAGATGCTATGACCACCAAACATTTTGTACTGGTTGCCGGGAACATTGGCGCCGGCAAAACCTCTCTCGCCGAGCGCCTTGGGCAGCGGTTAGGTTGGCGCACCGGCTTCGAGTCCGTCAGCGACAACCCCTACCTGGCCGATTTTTATGAAGATATGGCTAAATGGACGCTGCACCTGCAAATTTTTTTCCTGGGTCACCGCGCCGAACAGCATCTGGCCCTCTGCAATGCTCCCGAATCTGCCATTTCCGACCGCAGCATTTATGAAGACGCTCACATTTTTGCCCGCGCCCTGCACCATATGGGCGTCGTGCCGGAGCGGGACTACCTCTCTTACCGCCGCACCTTCGATCTGCTGGTCAACTACCTGCCCCGTCCCGATCTGCTGCTCTACCTCAAATGCCCCGTGCCTGTTCTGATGGAGCGGATTCGGGCGCGTGGCCGGGAAATGGAAAGCAGCATTACGGCCGATTACCTCTCCCTCCTGGACAATTTCTACGACGAGTGGCTGGATAACTTCGATTTATGCCCCGTCCTGGTCATCCCCAGCCAGAATCTAAACTTTGTGGAAAAGCCGGAACACCTGGATATTGTCGTGCAAAAGATTCAGGAGAAGTTGGCGGGGAAAGAAGACGTGGTTTTTCCTGATTGAGCTTATTTACATTGCACGGGCTAACCTGATTTGCAGGTTGGCTCCCACTGCTTGAGCGTACCGGCTCAGTGTTGATAAACGAATATCTTCAGCGTGGTTTTCTATCCGGGAAATAGCCGATCTGGTTGTGTTTAGCTGCCGGGCTACTTCTTCCTGGGTCATACCGGCTTCTTCCCGCGCTTGTCGCAGCATTACCCCGATTTTGAAATTGGCGTAACCGGTTTCAAATCCATCGGCAAATTCCGTATCTGTTTTAATGCGTTTTTCGATATATTGGTTTAGATCGCTCATATTCGCCTCTTTCGTAATAGATATTTTTTCTTACGTTGCGTAGCTAAAGCTATTTCCTGTCGCGGCGTTTTCTGGCTTTTTTTGGCAAAGCCATTGGTTAATATCAGTAATGAGGGGCCATCGAAAAAACCTAACAGCCGAAAGATATTACCGCCAAACTGTACACGAACTTCCCAAATATCTTTCGTATTGACTAACTTTTTCAGATATTGGCTGGGCACAACGTCGAGTTCTTCGATCAAACGTAAAACCCAAACAACCTTTTGCGCTTGTTTGCCTGACAAAGAATTTAGAAAATCTTCAATAGGGCTTTGGCCGCTTTCGGTCCGATAAAAGTTAACAGTTCTCACATTGATATGTTAGCACAAATGTGAACAAGAGGCGATGTAGAGAGTAATTGGGTGATGACCCAATTTCTTATGAAGGCGGCGTTCCAGCCGGGGGAATGGTGGGCAGCGCCGTTTGTTTGCTGCGGGCGCGTTTGGCTCGCTTGGGAGCGGGATGCAGGGCTGTTTCCAGTATTTCCCCCATCCGTTCCACAAAGACAAAATTCAAATCCTGGCGCAGCCGCTTGGGGATGTTTTCCAGGTCGCGTTCATTCTTTTTGGGCAGGATGAACGTCTTGATCCCGGCGCGGCGGGCAGCCAGCGCTTTTTCCCGCACGCCGCCGACGGGCAGCACCCGGCCGCGCAGGGTAATCTCGCCTGTCATGCTTACGTCCCGGTGAATGGGGCGTTGGGTGAAGGCAGAGATGAGGGCGGAGGCCAGGGATACCCCGGCGGAGGGGCCGTCTTTGGGCACAGCGCCTTCCGGCACGTGCAGGTGGATGTCCGTGGTTTCAAATTGTTTGGGGTCAATGCCCAGGACGTCGGCGCGGCTGCGGGTGTAGGTGAGGGCGGCCTGGGCGCTTTCCTGCATGACTTCGCCCAGTTGCCCGGTGAGCTGCATGTTGCCTTTGCCGGGCATCAGGTTGACTTCGATGAACATGATGTCGCCGCCTACGGCCGTCCATGCAGCCCCCGTCGCTACCCCAATCTGATCCGTCTCTTGCAGCATCTCCTGTGAGAAACGAGGCGGGCCAAGCATTTCCTCAATCTTGCGGGCGGTGATGCGGCGGGGAATCTTTTTCCCTTCGGCCGCCCGGCGGGCAATTTTGCGGCACACGTTGGCCAGCTCCCGCTCCAGGTTGCGCACCCCCGCTTCCATCGTGTAGTTGCGGATGATGCTTTTCAGGGCTTCCTCGTCAAAACGAATGCCCATTTCTGCCAGACCGTGCATCTCCAACTGCCGTTTCACCAGGAATTGGCGGCAGATTTCCAGCTTTTCCTCTTCCAGATAGCTGGAGAACTCAATCACTTCCATCCGGTCTTGCAGGGCGGGGGGGATGGTGTCCAGATAATTGGCGGTGGTGACGAACAGGATTTTGGAGAGATCGTAATCCAAATCCAGGTAATGATCAGCGAAGGCGTAATTTTGTTCCGGGTCCAGCACTTCCAGCAGGGCCGAAGCGGGGTCACCGCGGAAATCGTTGCCCAGCTTGTCAATCTCGTCCAGCATGAAGAGGGGATTGTTCGTCCCGGCGCGGCGCATGGCCTGGATGATGCGGCCGGGCATAGCGCCGATGTAGGTGCGGCGATGACCACGAATCTCGGCCTCGTCCCGCACGCCGCCCAGGCTGATGCGCACAAATTCCCGGCCCAGCGCATTGGCAATGGAACGGCCGATTGAAGTTTTGCCTGTTCCCGGCGGGCCTACAAAGCAAAGAATAGGGCTGCGCATACTGTCCGGGGCAATTTTCTTGACGGCGATATATTCCAGAATGCGGTCTTTGACCCGTTCCAGGCCGTAATGGTCGGCGTCCAGCACTTTGGCCGCGTGGGCTACGTCCAGATTGTCTTCCGATTTTTCCGCCCAGGGCAGGTCTAAAATCCAGTCAATGTAGGTGCGGATAATGCCCACTTCGGGGGACATGGGGGGCATGGCGGTGAGACGGGCGATCTCTTTGTCTACTTTGGCGCGGGCGGCTTCCGGCAGTTCTTTGGCTTCGGCGGCTTCTCGCAGTTCGTTGAGTTCCTGGGTGAAATAGTCGCTTTCACCCAACTCTCCCTGAATGACCCGCATCTGTTCCCGCAGGAAATGTTCCCGCTGGGATTGTTCCATTTCTTGCTGGACGCGGGAATGTATCTGATCTTCCAGTTCCAACACTTCCAGTTCCTGGGCCAGAATGATGCTCACTTTTTGCAGGCGCGTGCCGGGATCAATCGTTTCCAAAATGTCCTGGCGGGCATCCAGGCTGATGTCCAGGGTGGAAGTGATAAAATCGGCCAGCCAGCCAGGTTCGTCAATGTTGATGGCGAAGGTGTAGGCGTCTTCCGGCATACTGCGGTTGAGGCTGACGGTTTTCTCGAACAGGGTGAGAACGGCGCGCATGAGGGCTTCGGTGTTGCGGTCCCATTCCATGGGTTCAAAAATGGGTCGGGCGCGGACGCGGATGTAGGGGTCCCATTGGGTAAATTCCACGATTTCCACGCGGCGGCGGCCCTGGGCCAGGACGCTGGTGCTGTCGTCGGGCATCCGCAGGGCTTTGCCGATGGTGATCTCGGTGCCGATGGCGAAGATGTCGCTGGCGCCGGGGTTGAGGACGTCGCTCTCTTTTTGGGCGGCGACGATCAGGTCTTCGCCGTTGGCTACGGCCGCCCGCACCGCGGAGAGAGAGCGTTCCCGGCCAATAAACAGGGGCATCACCATCTGGGGAAAGAGAACGATGTCCCGCAGGGGCAGGAAGGCGCAGGTGATCAGGCCGTCGTCGTCGAGCAGTTCTTCTTTTTCCGGGAAGAGGTGTTCTTCCAGGCCGGGCATGGCGTCTAAAAAATCGGGGTATTGGTCGAAATCGAAGTCGTCGTCAATATTCATAAGATTTGATACGTGAAGCGTGATGCGTGAGGTAAATTATTTTCACGTATTACACATCATGCATCACGGCCGTTAAATTCATTTTTGTTGTCAATAATTCTGATTGTAGACGTTCCCATTGATTAAGCAAGTCCCCTATGACGATGATGGAGCCGGTGGCGCAGATGAGATCGCCGGGTTGGGCGAGCTGCCAGGCGCGGTGGAGGGCCACGGCCGTATCCGGCGTGGGCACAGCGTCATAGCCCATCTCGGCGCAGGTTTGGGCCAGGTTTTCCGGCGTGGCAGAGCGGGTGTGATTAGCGGTAGTGGTGATGACGCCGCTGGTCAGGGGCAGTAGATGGCGCAACATGCCGGGGATGTCTTTGTCGGCCGGTGCGCCGAAGATGAGGATGAGGCGGTTGTATTGGTAGCGGTGTTCCAGAGCGGCGCGCAGGGCGTTGGCGGAGTGGGGATTGTGGGCGCAATCTACGAGGAGGGTGGGGTTGGCCGCGTCGCCGGGGTAGAGGGTTTGCAGACGGCCGGGCCACTGCACGCTGGCTAAGCCTGCCCGGACGGCCGTCGCGTTGAGATTGGACAGATACGGCCGCGCTTGCTGCAAGGCGGCTATAGCAACCGTGGCGTTTTCCAATTGGTGAGACCCGGTCAAGGGTAAGGTGATCGGTAATCGGTAGTCAGCCAGCGGTGAACGGTTGCCGGTGAGGGGGGTGCGGGTGATGATGAGTTCCTGAGAGCCGTCATCGTACACAGCGCCTTGTTTGTATTGCCAGTCCCGGCCGACGATGGTCAGCGGCACGTGTCTTTCTGCACATATTTCTTTTAGTTTGTCCAGCGCTTCCGGCTGTTGGGGGGCGGTGACGACGGGGACGCCCGGTTTGATGATGCCCCCTTTTTCGTAAGCGATTTCGGCCAGTGTGTTTCCCAGAAATTTGGTGTGGTCTATGCTCAGGCTGGTGATGACAGAGACGAGGGGGGTAAGAACGTTGGTGGCGTCGAGACGGCCGCCCAGCCCTACTTCCACGACGGCGACGTCCACTTTTTGTTGGGCGAAATGGAGGAAGGCAACGGCCGTTAACACCTCAAACCAGGTGATATTGGGGAAATCGGGGACGACGGTTTTGATATGGTTGATGTGGTTGATAAAAGCGGTGGGGGGGATACGGCCGTCTGCCTCCTCCGGCGTCAAGATACGAATCCGCTCCCGAAAATCCTGCAAATGGGGTGACGTGTAGAGACCCACGCGGTAGCCGGCGGCTCGCAGAACGTAAGCGCTCATGGCGGCGGCCGACCCTTTCCCTTTCGTCCCGGCAATATGAATAGAAGGAAATTGGCGGTAAGGCGCGCTCAACGCACCCAGAAATCGCTGCGGCCGGCTGGCGTCCATTTTGGCTGCCATATACCGGTCTTGCCGCCGCTTCTCAAAGTTGATGAAACTGTATAAATAATCCAATGCCTCCACAAAGGCGCCATCTTCATAATGTGTGTAACTCATAGAGTTGGATTGTAACCAATTCCGGCAAACAATGGAAGTACATTGACAGGCTATTCAGGGCTGGTTACACTCCCGACTGACACTGAAAACTTGGAGATAACAATGGAATTCATAAACACTTTGCATCAAGGTTTGGCCAATATGGCCTGGATGTACTTCTTATTCATCGGAGTGTGGGGCCTGTACCGGGCAATTCGCGGGCAGGATATTGACAGCAGTTATTTGGGCGCCTGCGTTATTGGACAGATTTTGTTTATCATCAATATCATCATTGGGGCGATTATTTGGCTTGGCGGCGGTGGGGCCAATCTGGTGCGGGCTGAGGTGCATTTATTGTACGGCGCGTTTGTATTGGTCTTTTTACCCTTTATTTACCTGGCCGTCCTGCGTGGAGATGATTCTAACCGGGGGCAATGGGTCATTTCTTTCGTTAATCTGTTTTTGTTCGGTGTATCTATGCGCCTGATTACGACGGGGCTGTAATTTTTAGCCACGGATTGCGCGGATTTTATGGATTGAATTTGAAAAATCCGCGATAATCCTCGTAATCCGCGGCTATCTTTTGTTAGGAGATAGTATGAGTCAACCGAATTTTGATCTGACGGGAAAAGTGGCGTTGGTTACGGGGGCGTCACGGGGGATTGGGCAGGCGATTGCTGAGGCGTATGCGGCGGCCAGGGCCAAAGTGGTGCTGGTGAGCCGCAAGCAGGCTGGCTTGGATGCGGTGGCGGAGATTATTCGTGGCAATGGTGGGGAGGCTTTGCCCATTGCCGCCCATACGGGCAGCGATGAGGCGGTTACGGCCGTCGTCCAACAAGCCACAGAAACCTGGGGCGGCATTGACATTGTGGTCAACAACGCCGCCACCAATCCCCACTTTGGCCCGCTGCTCACGGCCGAAGAATCCCAATGGGACAAAATTTACGACGTAAACGTCAAGGGGTATTTTCGCGTAGCGAAAGCCTGTGTGCCCGGTATGCGGGAACGAGGCGGGGGCAAGATCATCAATATCGCCTCCATTGCCGGGTTAAAGCCGCAGCCGATGATGGGGATTTATTGCGTGAGCAAAGCGGCCGTATTGATGTTGACGCAGGTGTTGGCTGTGGAATTGGCCGGGGACAATATCCAGGTGAACGCCATCGCCCCCGGTTTTGTCAAGACAAAATTCAGCGCGGCATTGTGGAGCAATCCGCAAATTAACGAAATGGTGCTGAAAACCATTCCGCAGGGCCGCATGGCCGAACCGGCAGAACTAACAGGGATGGCGCTCTACCTGGCTTCGGAGGCGTCTAGTTTCACCACCGGCGCCACAATGTTGGTAGATGGCGGCCAGTTGGTAAGCAGCGGGATTGGGATGTGAGCATTTTGCTTTGCCGGTTGGTGTATAATTTATACCGGATTGGTTGAATTGAATGGCATTCAAGACAACGCTTTATTTTGAACATGTCAGGCAGCGATCTGATCGGGCATTCATCAAGGATGAGTGGATCGAACAGGCCATCACGAACCCGCTTCACGAAGAAGTGCAGGCTGACGGCCGTATCCGACGATGGGCCAGGATTGAAGAAGCTGGTAATCGTTATTTGCGCGTGATTTTGCTGGAAGATGGTGAAACAGTGCATAATGCGTTCCTGGATCGCCGGTTCAAGGAGAAATGAGTATGAAGATTCGATATTTTTCTGATACGGATACGGTTTATCTGGAAATGAGCGATAAGCCAGTAGTCGAAACAGTGGATTTGAATGAAAATACGACTCTTGATTTGGATGCAGAGGGCAATCTGGTAGCCATTACTTTGGAACACGCCCGTAAATCAGCCAGCATCCATGATTTTTCCTTTCAGCAAATAATGTCCGAGCAATTGCAGCCAGTTGGGTGATTTTAGGTCACGGCCGTGTTTACAGAAGACGATTTGACTTTTGACTTTCTAAACGGGACAAGTTGCATAAACTTGTCCTGTATTTTTGCAGGAGGCTGATATGTTTGAAACATCCCCGGAACTGGAGATGATTTTGCGCACGATGCGGGAGTTTGTGCGGGAGGAAGTGATGCCTTTGGAACGGCCGTTCCTCCACTACGATTACGACACCCTTGACCCCCTGCTGGAGCAGGTACGGGCCAAAGCTAAATCATTGGGCTTGTGGCTGCCCCAGATTCCCCAGGAATATGGCGGCATGGGCTTGTCGTTGGTGGAACACGGTTACGTCAGCGAGATTTTGGGGCAGACGCCGCTGGGGCATTACGTTTTTAACTGCCAGGCTCCCGACGCCGGCAACATGGAAATTCTCATTGAGAATGGCACGGAGGCGCAGAAAGAAAAATATCTGGCGCCGTTGCTGCGCGGGGAGATCCGCTCCTGTTTTTCCATGACGGAACCGGAAAATCCGGGGTCTAACCCCACGTGGCTGAGTAGTACGGCTGTCAAACAAGGCAGTGATTACCTCATCAACGGCCAAAAATGGTTCACCTCCTCCGCCGACGGGGCCGCCTTTGCCATCGTCATGGCCGTGACCAACCCGGAAGCGAGCAAACATTTGCGTGCCAGCCAGATCATCGTGCCGCTGGATACGGCCGGCGTGACTCTGGTGCGTAATATCTCCGTGATGGGCGAAAAGGGGCGGGGCTGGGCCAGCCACGGCGAGATTGTCTACGACAATGTGCGTGTTCCCCAGGAAAACTTGCTGGGCAAAGAAGGCGAAGGATTCGTCATTGCCCAGCAGCGGTTGGGGCCGGGGCGAATTCATCATTGTATGCGCTGGATTGGCATTTGCGAGCGGGCGTTTGACGAGATGTGCCGCTACGCTAACCTGCGGCAGGTAGCTCCCGGCCGCACGCTGGCCCAGCAGCAAACCATCCAGAACTGGGTAGCAGAAAGCCGTGCTGAAATCAACGCTGCCCGCCTGATGACTCTGGACGCAGCGCACAAAATTGACCGGGAAGGCAGCTACGCGGCGCGGGACGAAATTTCCCTCATTAAATTTTACGTGGCCGGTGTATTGCAACGGGTGCTGGATCGAGCCATTCAGGCGCACGGCGCACTGGGCATGACGGATGATTTGCCTCTGGCCTTTTGGTACAGCCACGAGCGCGCCGCCCGCATCTATGACGGCCCGGACGAAGTGCATAAACGTTCCATCGCCCGGCGGATTTTGAGCGGTTATCAGTAGCTAATCGCCTAATTATCGCCTAATTATCGCCTAAAATAGGGATATGAAGCCTATGTCTGAAGATACGATTCAGGTGCGACCTGATGAACAATTTGACGAGGAAAAGCTGGCGGATTATCTGCGAGGGCAATTATCTGGTTCTGAAAATCCCCTGACCGTGCGGCAGTTTGGCGGAGGGGCGGCCAACCTGACCTATTTACTGGATTACGGGACGCATGAGTACGTCCTGCGCCGGCCGCCGCTCGGCCCCGTCGCCAAATCTGCTCACGATATGAGCCGGGAATACCGCGTTTTGTCTCGGCTGTACCAGGCATTTCCCTACGCGCCCCGCGCTTTTTTGTATTGTGAGGATCAAGACGTAATCGGGGCGAACTTTTTTGTGATGGAGCGGCGGCAGGGCGTGGTGGTGCGCCGTTCCCTGCCGCCGGAATTTGCCGGGATACCGGACGCGCCCCGCCGCATGAGTGAGGCGCTGGTGGACGCGCTGGCTGAACTTCACGCGGTAGATTACGAGGCGATTGGTTTGGGCGATTTAGGCAAGCCGGCCGGATTCATTGAGCGGCAGGTAGAGGGCTGGTACAAACGCTGGCTGGCGGCCAAGACGGCCGATTTGCCGGAAATGGAAGCCGTCTACCATTGGCTGCGGGACAATTTGCCCCAAACGACGCAATTTTCCCTGGTGCATAACGATTACAAGCTGGACAACGTGATGCTGGCGGCGGACGATCCGGGGCGGGTGGTGGCGATTTTTGACTGGGATATGTGTACGCTGGGCGACCCGCTGTCCGATTTGGGCGCGCTGCTGACGTACTGGACGGAGCCGGCCGATCCCCCTTATCTGCAGGCGGCGGCGATGATGCCGGTGGGGGACGTGGGTTTTATGAGCCGGGCGGAACTGGTGGAACGGTATGCGGCTAAAAGCGGCCGTTCCGTAAGCGACATTCGTTTTTATCACGCGCTGGGGGTATTTCGGGTGGTGGTCATCATTGCCCAGATTTACGTCCGTTACCTGCGGGGGCAGACGCAGGATGAGCGATTTGCCGCTTTTGGAGCAATGATGCCGTTGATGGCGCGGGCGGCGCAGGAGATTGCGCTGAATAACACGAGTTAAAAACGTGTGTTCTATATCTTTTCTCGAAAAATATGAGTATAATCGAGATTGTTGCGAGATAATATCACGCGGAGGCTTCTTATGCTCATTCGATTTACGGTAGAAAATTTTCGTTCTTTTGCAGAAGAAACGGTATTTTCCACGCTGCCTGGCCGCGCAAAAAAACATGCGGATCACATTATCCCGACGCCGGTTGCCGATATTGCCGTATTGCGTGCGGCTGTTATCTATGGCGCTAACGCTTCTGGAAAATCCAACCTGGTTCGCGCTATTGCTTTTGCCCGCCAATTTATCGTGGATGGCCTGCGCCCCAAACAGCCTGTGCCCGTAGAACCTTTTCGTCTGAATGCAGGAAGCAATTTCCGTCCGTCTCGTTTTGAGTTTGAATTTGTTGCCGGCGGGCAGGTTTACGCTTACGGTTTTGCCGCGGACAGACAGCGCGTCCATGACGAATGGTTGTACGTTATTCGATCTGCTCAAAGTGAGTATTCACTTTTTCAGAGAATATCTGATGAAAAAGGTGTCGCTCAGATTACATTTGGGAATGCGGCTGTTACTTCCGGGACAGATCGTCAATTTCTTGATTTTGTGGCCCGAACCGTTCGCCCCAACCAGCTCTTGCTGACTAAAATGGCGGAAAATAACGTTGATTTGTTTGAGCCGCCTTATGAATGGTTTCGCACGGCGCTTACAATTATTTTCCCTGATTCGTTTGCTCGCAGCATTCAGTTAAGAGTGCATAAAGATCAGCGATTCAGTCAGGCGTTGGCTGCCTTTTTGCAGGATATGAATACGGGCATTACGGAAGTCTGCACAACGCCTGTGAAACCGGACGAAATAGATTTCCCGCTGGATTTGCTGGAATATGAACTGAATACGCCGGAGCAGTCTGTTGAAAAAAACAATGGCAATGGCGAAGCGGATAAAATGCTGGTATTAAATGGGCCGAACGGCCGTTACCTGATACACAGAGACGAAGCGGGCGCATTGCGGGCATATGTCTTGCATACCCGGCATTATGCAGCCGGGCAGCCGGTTGATTTTCAACTGGCGGAAGAATCAGACGGCACGCAGCGTTTGTTTGACCTGTTCCCTGTTTTATATGGCGCAACAGACCGCGTATTTATCATTGACGAACTGGAGCGCAGTTTGCATCCTAATCTTGTGCGTCATTTTATCCGCCAATTTCTCCGCAGCGCCGGCCGCAATCAATTGATTGTCACCACCCACGAATCTACGCTGCTGGATTTGACTTTACTGCGGCGGGACGAAATCTGGTTTGTAGAAAAGTCGCCTTCCGGCGTATCTGCTATGTACTCTCTGGAAGCGTTTAAGCCGCGTCACGACCTGGATATTCGCAAAGGATATTTGCAGGGACGTTTTGGCGCCATTCCCGTTTTTGGCAGCCGCCTGTTTTTGGAAGGTGAGGAAGCGTAATGCCGCGCCGCCGCCGCCCCTTTATACGATCGGACGCCAACCGGGACGCACGCCTGGTTATTATTGCCACAGAAGATTCCAAAGCGGCCGTTACTTATTTCCAGGCTCTGGTTTCGCCGGATTGGTATCAAAGTTCCAGAGTTCACGTGGAGATGCTGCTCCGTGAGACGACGGCTTCTGCGCCCCGGCATGTTTTGCAGCAATTGGATCGTTGGCGGGCTGAATATCAAATTGGCCCCGACGACGAATTGTGGCTGGTCATAGACGTAGACCGTTGGGGAGATGCGAAATTAAGCGATATTGCCCGCGAATGTGAACAAAAAGGCATTCGGCTGGCTGTTAGTAATCCGGCCATTGAATTGTGGTTTTTGCTTCATTTGACTGATTTGGACGGGTATACGGAAGAAGAAAAAGCTGTTTTGCTGGAGAATGCGCGTTCAGGCAGGCGGCGCACGCGCCTGGAAGAGGCCATTTTAGAGATTGCCGGCCAATATAACAAAAGCCGTCTTGATGTGGCGCGCTATTTGCCGCGTGTGGAAACAGCCATTGAACGCGCCAGATCGTTGGATACACGGCCGTCTGACCGTTGGCCGCAGGGATTGGGAACGCGGGTATATTTGCTGGCGCAGTCAATTATTGAGAGCGCATCTTACAGAAGAGGCGGGGTATGAGTTACCATTCCATCTTCCGGCCGGATTTGTTTGCCGGGCAGACGATTATTGTGACGGGTGGAGGCAGCGGTATTGGCCGGGCGACGGCGCATGAGTTGGCCTCGTTGGGCGCGCACGTGGTGGTGAGCGGCCGGACGTTGGAGAAGCTAGAAGCCGTCCGGCAGGAAATTGTTGCGGCGGGGGGCGAGGCTACGGCCGTCCCCTGCAATATCCGCGAGGAAGAACAGGTGCTTGCCTTATTTGAGCGGGTTTTGGCAGAACGAGGCGCGGTGCAGGGGCTGGTGAATAATGCGGGCGGCCAGTTTCTCAGCCCGGCAGAGGGGATTAGCCGGAAAGGGTTTACGGCCGTAATCGAAACCAATCTCACCGGTACCTTCCTTATGTGCCGCGAGGCGTACAACCAGTATATGGAGGAGCATGGCGGCGTCATCGTCAACATGCTCATGGAAAACTGGCGTGGCTTTCCGGGGATGGCCCATTCCGCCGCGGCGCGGGCCGGCGTGGAAAACCTGACCAAAACCCTGGCGGTGGAATGGTCCCGTTCCGGCGTGCGCGTCAACGCTGTTGCTCCTGGCCTCATCGAATCCAGCGGCCTGGACAAATACCCGGAAATCGTGCGCCAGACGCTCATCCCCCAGGTCATTCAGGACATTCCTTGCAAGCGTATGGGCACGGAAAGCGAAGTAGCGGCCGTGATTACCTTCCTGCTTTCCCCGGCTGCCGCCTACATCAGCGGCGCAACGATCAAAATTGACGGCGCATCTTCCCTCTGGCGCAAAACCTGGGAAATTGAGGATCACAAAAACGCCCCAACGCCGTATAATGGGTTTGAATAGTGATAGCGGCTGGTTGCTGGTTGCTGGTACAAACCACCAGCAACCAGCAACCATAACTTTTGGAGGCATTATGCAATTTACACATGGCGGGGAATTGGTAGCCCGGCAACTGGCAGCGCAGGGCGTAGATACAATTTACACGCTTTGCGGGGGGCACGTAGCCCCGATTTATGAAGGCTGTTTGAACAACGACATTGCTGTCATTGATTTCCGGCACGAGCAGGCGGCGGGGCACGCAGCGGACGCGCACGCCCGGCTGACGCGCAATATTGGCGTGGCTTTGGTGACGGCAGGGCCGGGGGTGACGGATGCGGTGACGGCCGTAGCCAACGCCTACTACGCCCGCAGCCCCATGCTCCTGCTGGGCGGCGCGGCCCCGCTCAAAACCAAAGGGATGGGCGCACTCCAGGAAATGCCCCAAACCGGCATGTTCGACGACTTCACCAAAGCCAGTTTCACCATCGAGCGCACCGAAGATATTCCCGAAGGGTTGGAGCAGGCATTTATGGCGGCTCTGAATGGACGTCCCGGCCCCGTTTTCGTGGAGCTGCCTTTTGACGTGCTGTTCAACGTCGTTGATCCGCCAGAGATAATGCCCAAAGTGGAAGTTGTGCCCCAACCGCCGGACGTGAGCGCCGTGCAGGCGATGTTTGACCTGTTGCGCCAGGCAGAAAAACCGCTGCTCATTGCCGGGACGCAGGTTTACTGGGATCAGGCGCATGACGCCCTGCGGGAGTTGACAGAGCAGACCGGCATTCCCGTTTACACCAACGGCGCCGGCCGGGGGACGCTGCCCATGGTTCACCCCAACTGCTTCAAACTGACCCGCTCCAAAGCGCTGCGCCAGGCGGACGTGGTATTGCTCATCGGCACGCCGTTGGATTTTCGGCTGAAATACGGCCGCCAGGACTGGAACCCGGACAGCAAACTGATCCAGATTGAAAACGACGTCAACGAACTGAACCACAACCGGGAAGCGGAGGTCGCTATTGTGGCCGATTCGCGGCTGGTGTTGGAAGCGCTGGCCGAAGGGTTGCAAGGCATCCGCTATGACGCCTGGTTGGACGAAGTGCGGGACATGGAAGAGGAAAAGCGCAGCCGTCAGGCGGAATGGGAAGCGCTGGATGATGCGCCGGTCAATCATTTCCGGTTTGGGGCTGAAGTGAACAAGATAATTGACGAGGATACGATTGTGATTGGTGATGGCGGGGATATTGTCAGCGCCAGCGCCAAGGTGATTGCCGTGACGCGGCCCGGCCAATGGCTGGACCCTGGGCCACTGGGCTGCCTGGGGGTGGGGATTCCTTTTGCCATTGCTGCCCAACATTTATATCCTGAGAAGAAGATATTGGTGATCAATGGGGACGGCTCGTTTGGTTTGAACGGGTTTGAGTTTGATACGGCCGTGCGCTTCAACCTGCCTATCGTCTCCATTGTGGGCAATGACGCCGGTTGGGGGCAGATTCGCGGGCCGCAGATTCAGATGGTCGGGGAGGAGCGGGCCATTGCCACTGGTTTAGCCCCGACCCGGTATGATAAAATTGTGGAAGCGATGGGCGGCGCGGGCGAACATGTGGAAAATCCGGCAGACATTGGCTCGGCCTTGCAGCGTGCTTTTGCCCGGCGACGGCCGTCTTGCATAGATGTAGCGCTGGACGATAAAGGGATGGCTAAAACCAGCGCCAGCACACCTTATATTGTATAGGAAGAACAGAATTGACTGTAGACAAGCTGAGTAAAGAGGAATTTGAAAACCTGCTGGCGGCGCAGCCGGAGCCGGTAGACCCGGCGGCAACGGCCGCAGGCACGGCTTTTATGGAACTGCTGTCTACTGTAGACCGGGCGTTGCTGCAAGAGGTGATGACAGAGTTGCGTTACGAGCCGGGCGACGTCATCCTGCGTGAGGGGAATGTGGGAGATGCTATGTTTCTTATCTGGTCGGGGCGGGTAGCGGTGGTCAAAGGGGGCTTTCGGTCGCCTACCATTGTCATGTACCGGCAGCCGGGAGAAGTGGTGGGGGAGATGGCTTTGCTGGAACACAGGCCGCGCTCGGCTTCCATTGTGGCGCTGGATTCGGTGCGTTTGCTGCGTATCAACCAGGATGGATTTAACGAGTTGCTCAAGATGCATCCGGAGTTTGGTACAAATATCCTGGCTTCTTTGAGCGCCCGTCTGCGGGCGGCGCAGGAAATGGCCAGCGTGAACAGTAAAATCGGCCGGGAATTGACGGCGGAACTGACGACGCTGCAAAGTGAAAACAAGCATCTTCTGGAGCTGCAGCAGTTGCGGCAGGAGATGAGCGATCTCATCATCCATGATTTGCGCAGTCCGTTGGGGAATATCCATACGGCGCTGAACATGCTGGAATTGGTGCTGCCGGAGGAGGTTCTGGCGGAAAATCGGGAGTTGTTAACGATTGCTGACGTTTCTTACCAGCGCATGCAAAACCTGATTGATTCGCTGCTGGACGTGACACGCCTGGAAGAGGGTGATGTGCCGTTAAGTTTGACGCCGCTCAGTTTACCGATGTTGGTGGAACAGGCAGAAACGTTGTTTGCCTTTACTATTGAGCGGCGCGGTATTGATTTTGTTAAGGTTTTCCCGGTTGATCTGCCGGACGTGCTGGGGGATGAGGAACGTTTGCGCCGGGTGCTGACGAATTTGCTGGACAATGCGGTGAAGTTTACGCCGAAAAACGGCCGTATCACCCTGACGGCCGTGGTGGAAGACGAGGAAATGCGCGTTACTCTGGCGGACAATGGGCCGGGTATTGCGCCGGCAGATAAAGAGCGCATTTTCCAGCGATTTGCTCAGGCCGGGTCGGGTAATATGCGGCAGCGTGGTTTTGGGCTGGGTCTGGTTTATTGCCGGTTAGCGGTGCAGGCGCACAACGGCCGTATCTGGGTGGAAGACGCTGAAGACGGGGTGGGCAGCCGTTTTGTGTTTACCTTGCCTCTGGCCCTGGAGAATTAATGAACGTACCCATCCGCTTGGAACTTCCTACCGAATTTGAAGTGGGCACGGTGAATGCCTGGCTTTTCCGGGAGCCGGAACCCATCCTGGTAGATTGCGGCGTGCCGGGTGCGGCCAGTTGGCAGGCGTTGACGGCCGCCCTGGCGGCGCACAATCTGACGGCCGCTGACTTGCAGCGGGTGGTTGTCACCCACCCTCACGTAGACCATTTTGGCCTGGCGCACTGCCTGACGGAAGCGGGGCCGGCCCAGGTGTGGATTGCGGATTTGGGCGCGGACTGGCTGCTGTATCCCCAGAAAAAGTGGCAGGAGCGGATTGATTATTACCGGGACGTATTTTTACCCCAGGTGGGGCTGCCGCCGGAGATGCAGACGTTGGTTTTGGGCTTTTTCCAGCATATGCAGGCCACGTCTGTACCGGTAGCGGCGGAACGCCTGACGACTTTTCGGGTGGGTGACGAGCTGCCATTGGGCGGGTTGGCCTGGCAGGTGCTGCACATGCCAGGGCACGCCAGTGAGATGACTTGTTTTTACCAGCCGGAAACGCGCCAGTTCTTTTCGGCTGATATGCTGCTGCCCCGTACGCCGACGCCGGTGGTGGAACGGCCGTCTGACGGCAAAACCCGCACCCCTTCCCTACCTATTTACATGGAATCGCTGGCTCGTGTGGAGGCGTTGGAGATTGATGAAGTGTATCCGGGACACGGCCGTGCCTTTAGCCAGCACCGCGAATTGATCCGGCGCCAGCGCCAGCGCATCCACCAGCGCCAGGAAGAGGCATACCAACTGGTGGCCCAGGGGCATCATCATCTCATGGAAATTGTCAACCGCATGTACGCCAATCGCCCTCTGGAAGCTCGTTTTGCCGGGATGTGGATGCTGTTGGGCTATCTGGATTTGCTCCAGGCTGAAGGGCGGTTGGATTATACGCTTAAAGACGGCTTGTTGTATTACTTTGTGGTTGGCGGTTAACTTGGTGATTAAAATATCGCAAGGTGACGTTTTGCCCCTACAGCTATAATTGCCCAGACCGTGAAGGCGGTCTGGGTTCAGTCGGCGAAGGCCGACGTTGTAGTCGTGAAAGGCCCATTATGATTAACTTGACTCAACTGGAACAACTTCCCCTCTACAACTTGATTGGGACGCGCCGGTCTGCGGCGTGATACGGATGGGATCATGATTGCACCTCTCTCCTCTCTAAAAATTCTTGATTTCAGCACTCTTTTGCCCGGGCCGTTTGCCTCCATGATGCTGGCAGATTTGGGAGCGGATGTACTCCGGGTGGAAGCGCCAGGCCGGCCGGATATGGTTCGCTTTATCCCACCGTATGACGGGGACGTTTCGACGTGGCACCGGGTGTTGGGGCGGAATAAACGCTCGATTGCCCTGGATTTGAAGCAGCCGGCCGCAGTGGAGGTGGTGCAACGGTTGGTGACGGCGGGCGGCTATGACATTGTACTGGAGCAGTTTCGGCCGGGGGTGATGGACAGGCTGGGGTTGGGGTATGAAACGATGTTTGCCTGGAATCCGGGGCTGATTTATTGCGCGGTGACGGGGTACGGGCAGACGGGGCCGTATCGCAGCCGGGCCGGGCACGACAATAATTATCTGGCGCTGTCGGGCTTGATGAGCCATTCGGGACGGCAAGAGGCGGGGCCGCCGCCGTTGGGGGCGCAGATTGCGGATATTGGCGGCGGGGCGTTTGGCGCGGTGGTGGGGATTCTCACGGCCGTCATCCATCGCCAACAAACGGGAGAAGGCCAACTGGTGGACGTCAGTATGCTGGATATGTCCATTTTTTGGCAGGCGCACGTCATCAGCGGCTGGCTGTTGGCCGGGGAAGCGCCGCAGCGGGAGGGCTGGGCTTTGAATGGGGGTAGTTTTTATGATTATTATGAGACGCGGGACGGCCGTTACCTTTCTGTAGGCAGTCTGGAGCCGAAGTTCTGGCAGGGATTTTGTGAGGCGATTGAACGGCCAGATTTGCTGGAGAAGGGGGCGAGTGGGGATACGGCCGGGCAGCAAGCACTCAAGCAGGAAATCCGGGACGTTATTGCCCAAAAGACGTTAGCCGAATGGCAAGCCATCTTTGCCGACCTGGACGTGTGCGTGGAACCGGTGCTGACCGTGCCGGAGATGACCAACCACCCCCAGGTGCAGGCGCGGCAGATGATTGTGGACGTGCCCCAAGGGGAGGGTGAGACGCAAAAGCAGGTGGGCAGCCCGTTCAAGTTTTCCGGGACGGAGGCGGTGTATTGGC
>JALUPA010000581.1 GCA_027054335.1 Ardenticatenaceae bacterium | reverse complement strand
GACCGGGACACGCCGCCCCACCAACGCATCGCCGCCCTCTTCCGGCAGTTCGAGTGGTGGACGCAGTTCTACACCGATGAGATGGACGCCTCGCGTGATGCGTGATACGTGTTGCGTGAAAGAACGCATTACGCAACACGCATCACGCATCACGTACCAAACCGGTTTCCGCCTCCTCCTCATCATCCTCGTCATCTCCCTGATGCAGCCCGCGCCCCTGCTCATCACCTATGGCCCGCAGCAAACCGTGCAAACCAATCACCCCATCGTCGGCGTCCACACCCGCCTGACAGATGAGGTAGAGGAATGGAAAATTCAGCGCACATTACAAATGGTGCGGGAAATGGGCGCGTCCTGGGTGGTGGAATTGTTCCCTTGGGCCTACTATCACGCTGCCGACGGGGGCATCGCCTGGGAACACCCGGACATGGTAGTCAATCACGCCGCCGCGCAGGGCTTGCAGGTGGTGGCCCGCATTGGTCTGACGCCAGACTGGGCGCGTCCCCCCGACACGCCGCTCACCTACCTGGACGAAACCGCCTACAACGACTTTGCCGAGTTTGCCGCCCGTTTTGCCGCCCGCTACCGGGGCAAAGTGACCCACATCATCATTGGCAACGAACCGAATCTGAGTTACGAATGGGGCTACCGGCCGGCCACTGCCAAAGATTATGTCGAGTTGCTTAAGGTGGTCTATCCGGCCGTCAAGGCAGCCAACCCGGACGTGGTGGTGCTGGCTGGGGCATTGGCCCCCACGCTGGAACCGGCCGGATCGCCCTGGGGGCTGAACGATTTGGAATATCTGGCGCAAATGTATGAGGCGGGCGCGGCCGATTATTTTGACGGCCTGGCCGTCCACAGCTACGGGCTGACCTTCCCGGCCGAGGCGGAACCGGCCCCTGACATCCTCAACTTCCGCCGCATTGAACTGGTGCGGGCAGTGATGGTGGCATACGACGACGAGAAGACCAACATCTTTGTCACCGAATTTGGCTGGAACGACCATCCACGCTGGACAATGGCCGTGCGCCCCGGCCAGCGCATCCAAAACACGCTGAACGCCTACCGCTACGCCGAAGAAAACTGGCCCTATGTAGAGATGATGGCTCTTTGGGCCTTCCGCTTCCCCGCCCCCACGCGTAGTTTTATGGATTATTACACCCTGGTCACGCCGGAATTTGTAGCCAAACCAATTTATGACGCGATCAAAGAGTTTACGGGGAATTGATACGCGGATTTGAGAAGCCACAACTTGACCTTTTATTTTCATGGTTATCAAAATTCATTTGACGCCACATAGTGACCATCCAAAAATAAGTTCCGCCTAAACCTCTGAGGTCTGCGAGACCTCAGAGGTTTGAAAACGGGAAGTTAATTGTGGACGATTACCAAGGAGTGAAACATGACAGTTCTGGAAGCGAAGGAAATCTCAAAGCAGTATCAGATGGGCGAAGTGACGGTGAACGCCCTCGATGACGTACAGTTCGGCGTACAAAAAGGGGAATTTGTGGCCGTGATGGGGCCGTCCGGTTCCGGCAAGAGTACGCTGCTGCATCTACTGGGCGGCCTGGATGAACCGACAGATGGCGAAATTACCCTGGCGGGACAGCCCATCACCCGCCTGTCTGATGACGAAGTGACGCTGGTGCGACGGCGCAAGGTAGGCTTTATCTTCCAGTTCTATAACCTGATTCCCACGCTGACGGCCGCCGAAAATGTAGCCCTCCCCCTGCTGATTGACGGGGCAAAGGTGCGGGATTACGAGCAAAAGGTGGCCGATTTGCTGGATTTGGTGGGGCTGGCCGACCGGCGGGAACACAAGCCGGATCAGTTGAGCGGCGGGCAGCAGCAGCGGGTAGCCATTGCCCGCGCCTTTGTCAATGACCCGGAAATTGTCCTGGCAGATGAGCCGACGGGTAATCTGGATTCCCAATCGGGCACGGCTATCCTGGAACTGCTGCGCCGCTCCTGCGACGAGTTGGGCCAGACGATTGTGATGGTGACCCACGACCCCCGCGCTGCCAGTTTTGCCGACCGGGTGGTGTTTCTGAAAGACGGCCGTATCGTGCGCCAACTCGACGTAGAAAAGAAATCCGGCGATGGCGAAGACATCCGGGCCATCATGCGTGTTATGCGAGAATTGGAGATGTGAGCAGTGTCCGGTATTCAGTTTTCAGTATTCAGTTGGCTATGTACTGAACACTGAAAACTGCGCACTGAAAACTAAAAATGTTCCAATCCGGCCCCTTCACCATCAACTCCCCCCTCATCCTGGCGCTGCGTAACTTGCGGGCGCGCTGGGTGCGCACGATTCTGACCGCTTTGGGCATTGTCGTGGGAGTAGCGGCCATGGTCTCCGTCAACGCTACCAACAACAGTACGCTGGACTCCATCACCCGCTTTTTTGATGAGACGGCCGGGCAAAGCGACCTGATTGTGGAAGCGGGCATCTCCGGCGAACGGTTCGACGAGGCCATTCTAAACGAGGTGCGCCACTTTGACGCGGTAACGGCCGCTGCGCCCGGCATCATTGGCGTTACCGTCCCGGCAGAGGAGGCGGACACCTGGGAAGAGCAGTACAGCGCGGGGGGTGCCATCGTGCCCGGTACCAATTTCTGGCTGATGGGGCGGGACATTGCTGCCGACGCGGGGATTCACGATTACCAATTGGTGGCCGGCCGACTTCTGAAACCGGGCGAAACCAGTTACAACATGCTTCTGGTAGACGAGTACGCCGCAGAAAAAGGCGTGGAGGTGGGGGAAGATTTTGCCATCCTCACACCGCTGGACGGCATCGTCTCTTTTCGCGTCGTAGGACTGATTGACAAGGAGGAAATCGGCCAGACAAACGAGGGCGTCATCGGCATTGTGCCCCTCAATGTGGTGCAGGAGTTATTTGGCGCGGCAGGACAGATTGACAACATCGAAATCGCCGTCACAGACGAAATCGCCAACAACACGGAGGCGCTGGAAGCATTGCGCCAGGAAATGGACGCGGCATTGGGGCCGGATTACGCCGTCAAGCTGCCCGCCTCGCGCGGCGAACAGGTAACGGACAGCCTGCAAAGCTACCAGCAGGGGTTAAACTTTTTCAGCGTGGTCAGCCTGTTTGTGGGATCGTTTCTCATTTACAACGCCTTTGCCATGACCATTGTGGAACGGACGCGGGAAATTGGGATGCTGCGGGCAATTGGGGTAACGCGGCGGCAGGTGCTGGGGTTGGTGCTGACAGAAGCGCTGTTTCTGGGCGTGGCCGGGTCTTTTGTGGGCGTGGGCGCAGGGCTGCTGCTGGCGCGGCTGCTGGTAAGTACCATGTCTGGCTTTACGGGGCGGCCGATTGATCAGGTGGTAGCTACGCCGCAAAATGTGGTGACGGCCGTCCTCGTGGGTATTTTTGTGACGCTGCTGGCAGCCGTTGTCCCCGCCTGGCAAGCCGCCCGCATTTCTCCCATGGCGGCGCTACACGTCAAAGGGCAGACGGATGACCGGCGCATGGTGCGTACCGGCCTCAAATTTGGCCCGTTGATGATGCTGACCGCCCTGTTGGTCATTTATAAAGTCCCCTTACGGCCGGAAGCGGCGTTTTACGTAGGCAGCGTGATGATTTTCATGCTGCTGCTGGGAGCTACGTTGTCCATTCCGGTGATTACGCCCTGGATTGAGCGGGGGATACGGCCGTTTACCATCCTCATCTTTGGCAACGAGGGGCGATTAGGTAGCAGCAACATCAACCGGGCGCGCGGCCGTACCGCCCTCACTGTCGCCGCGCTCATGGTGGGCATCAGCATGGTCGTGGGCATCAACGGCCTGACGCAGAGCTTTGAGACGGACATCAACCAATGGATGAGTACGGCGCTGGGCGGTGACCTGTTCGTCCAGTCCCCCTTGCGCATCAAGCCGGATGTAGAGGCACGGCTGCTGGCCCTGCCGGGGGTAGAGGCCGTCACCCGCACCAGTTTCGTGGGCACCCAAATGCAAACGGTCACCGGCGACGACGAGTTCGCCATTTTCGTCGCCATTGACCCGGCCACCTACCAAAGCGTGCGCGGCTTGCGCGTGCAGGAGGGACCGGACGAGACGGAAGCGCTGCGCCTGCTGGCCGAAGGGGACAACATTTTCATCAGCGCGGACGCGGCCAACAAGTTTAATCTGGAAGTGGGAGACGTTGTCACTCTGAAAACGCGGCGGGGGGAACGGCCGTTTACCATCGTCGCTGTGGTCATTGATTTTGGCGCGGGGCAGACGCCCAATTTCACCGGTTCGTGGGGAGATTTGCGCCGCTACTTTGGCGTGAATGAGGTCAACAGCTTTGCCGTCAAGTTGGCCCCCGATGCGGATGTGGCGATGCTGACTGACGTGATCGAAAACCGCATTGGCGGCAACCAGCATCTCAGCGTGCAAACCAAAGCGGAGTTTGAGGCCAAAATCCAGGATTTAAGCGCCCAGGCATTCAGCTTGTTTGACGTGTTAGGGCTGATTGGCCTCGTCGTGGCCGCATTAGGGGTGATTAACACGATGCTGATGAACGTGATGGAGCGCACCCGCGAGCTGGGTGGCTTACGCAGCCTGGGGATGACCCGCCGCCAGATTCGGCGCATGATTCTGGCGGAAGCAGCCACGATTGGTTTGATTGGCGGCCTGTTTGGCGTGTTGTTTGGTGCGGTACTGGCCAATGTGTTTGTCGTGGGGCTGCGCTCGTTGGGTGGCTTTATTCTCTCGTCGCAACTACCGCTTGTGCCCATGATTTACAGTTTCTTTATCGCACTGATTGTAGCATTGCTGGCGGCCTGGTATCCGGCGGTGCGGGCCAGTAATGTGAATATCATTGAGGCTATCAAGCATGAGTAGAACAGCGAATTGGGAAGGAATGAATTTGACGTTTCCAGGCAATACGCTTGACTAACCGTACGGTTTTGCGTACTCTTTAGAGAGTAAATATGCTTTTTTTGCAAAAGAGGTAAAATAATGCCGACATTAACCGCTACAGAAGCCAGAGCCAAATTATACAATCTGTTAGACGAGGTGGCCGCTACCCATGAACCTGTTTTAATTACGGGTAAACGGGCTAACGCTGTTTTACTCTCTGAGGAAGATTGGCGGGCTGTGGAAGAAACGCTGTACCTTCTGGGTATTCCCGGTATGCGCGAGTCTATTATTGAAGGGTTAAATACCCCAATCGAACAATGCAGCGATGAGGTTGAATGGTGAATTGGCGGATTGTTTTTACAAAACAAGCCCGTAAAGACGCAAAAAAAATCTCTGCATCTCACTTGCGCCCCAAAGTTGAAGCGCTATCGGATATTTTGCAAGAAGACCCTTATCAGACACCGCCGCCATACGAGCGGCTCATCGGCGATCTGAAAGGAGCTTACTCCAGACGTATCAATATCCAACACCGACTGGTTTATGAGATTTTAGACAATGACCGGACAATAAAAATCATTCGTATGTGGACACACTATGAATAACGGCTTAAACACCAAAGAAACTTTACGGCGGGGATGGCGTATAAATTATTATGATTAAACGACTGTTTGGCGCAAAAAATGGCGAGAATGGCAGCAACGGCCGTACCCCAACCTACCAACCCACCCATCTCGTAGACGTAAACAACGTGACCAAGGCGTACCACACGCCGGCCGGCGACTTTATCGCTCTGGACGGGTTGACGTTGCAGGTAGACCCCGGTGAGTTTGTGGCCGTGGTAGGCAAATCCGGCTCCGGCAAGTCTACGCTGATTAACATGATTACGGGGATTGACCGGCCGACGTCCGGCGGCGTGTATATTGGAGATACGGCCGTACACGAACTCAAAGAAGGCCCCATGGCTGAATGGCGCGGGCGCAATGTCGGCGTTATCTTCCAGTTCTTCCAACTGCTGCCCATGCTCTCCTGCGTGGAAAACATCATGCTGCCCATGGACTTTTGCCACGTGTATGACCCGGACGAGCGGGAAGAGCGCGCCCTGCACCTGCTGGAACTGGTAGACATGGCCGACCAGGCGTACAAACTGCCTGCGGAACTGTCCGGCGGGCAGCAGCAGCGCGTCGCCATTGCCCGCGCCCTGGCGAATGACCCGCCCATTCTGGCGGCCGACGAACCGACCGGCAACCTGGACTCGAAAACGGCCGTATCCATCTACGAACTGTTCGAAGAACTGGTAGACAACGGTAAAACCATCCTCATGGTCACCCACGACAACGACCTGGCCAGCCGCGTCACCCGCGCCATCACCCTGGCCGACGGGAAAATTGTGCATGAAGTGAGGCGGTAGAGAGATTGGAGATTGGAGATTGGAGATATGAGTGAAAAATCCCCTTACCAACACATCGTCAGCACGCCTGATACGGCCGGAGGCAAGCCACGCATTGCCGGCCGCCGTATCACCGTGCCCCACATCGTCATTTGGCGTGAGCAAATGGGTTACAGTGTTGACGAAATTGCCACACAATACGATTTAACCTTGTCCGAAATTTACGCCGCCCTGGCCTACTATTACGATCATAAAGAAGAAGTCGATCAATTGATAGCGGAGAGTGAAGCCTACGCAGAATCTATGCGGCAGAAAACGCCTTCTCTGCTGGCTCAAAAATTGTATGCCCAAGCCGGTTAAATTCTATCTGGATGAACACGTCCATCCAGCTATTGCCGCCGGATTACGTAGACGCGGTGTAGAAGTCCTGACTTCGCAAGAAGCGCAAATGCTCGGCGTTCCTGATAAATCTCATCTCGCATTGGCGCAAAGTGGAGGGGTACGTAATCTTCACTCAGGACAATGATTTCTTACGCTTACACACTGCGGGTGAAGAACATGCCGGTATTGTCTACGCTCGTCAAAAAACGCCCGTTGGATACATTGTTCGTGGGCTAATGCTGATTTATGAAGTTCTATCTGCAAAAGATATGATCGGCCACGTCGAATTTCTCTAAACAACGCATGTAGACCACAGACTAACGACTACCCGACTAAATGATCCGACCACGCTGGCGCAAGGTGTTGCGCGACCTTTGGGGAAATAAATTGCGGACGGCGCTGGTGGTGCTTTCCATCGCCATCGGCGTTTTCGCTGTGGGCATGATTGTGGGGACGCAGATTTTGCTGGAGGAGGATTTGTCGCAGGTGTACGGGACGACGAATCCGGCACACGCCTTCCTTTCCCTGAGTCCTTTTGACGAGGAGGCGATTGAGATTGCCCGCAGCGTGGACGGCGTGGCAGAGGCGGACGGCCGTGCCGAATACACCATCCCCCGGCAAAAAGAAGGAGACGAATTGGGTGAAATCCGCCTGGCCGTACCCGCCGATTTCAGCGACTGGCGGCTGCAAACCATCACCCCCGTCAGCGGGAAATGGCCGCCGGATGAACAAGAAATTCTGATAGAGCGGGCTTCTCTGCCCTACGTCAATGCAGCGGTGGGGGAGACAATTACAGTGGAGGATGCGGACGGCCGTCTCCGGGAATTGACCATCGTCGGTGTGGCCCACGATTTGTTTACCCGCCCCGTGCAGTTCACCAACGTACCCAACGGCTACGTAACGTGGGAAACGGCCGAATGGTTGGGGTACGGTGACAAACTCTCCCGACTGCCCATCCGCATCGGGGGAGAGGACGTTACCGAAGAACAAATCCAGGCCGTGGCTGACCGGGTACAGGCCAAACTGGAAAAGGCCGGCTACACTCATTACCGTACCTGGATACCGGAACCGGGTGAACATCCGGCCAACGAGGCGGTGCAGCCGCTGCTGGCAATTTTGGGCGTTTTGGGGCTGCTTTCCCTGTTTGCCAGCGCCTTTCTGGTGGTCAACATCATCAACGGCTTGCTGGCCCAGCACACCACACAGATTGGCATTATGAAAGCGATTGGGGCGCGCAGCGGGCAGGTGATGGGGCTGTACATGGCCTCGGTAATTATTTTTGGCCTGCTTTCTCTGCTGATTGCCGTGCCGCTGGGGGCGTTGGCGGCGTATGGGCTGGCCGATTTTATTGCCGGATTTATCAATTTTGACCTGAACGGCGTGCGGCTGATTCCCCAGGTGGTGCTGCTGCAAACGACCGTCGCCATCCTCGTGCCCGTTTTGGCCGCCCTGATCCCTGTACTGCGGGGCACAGCCATCACCGTGCGCCAGGCGTTAAGCGAACAGGGCCTGGGCGCAGGGCATTTTGGCAGCAGCCTGATTGACCGGGCGATGAATTGGTTAACGGCCGTGGCCCTGAGACTCTCCCGCCCCACTCGCATCTCCCTGCGCAACAGTATCCGCCGTAAAGCCCGTCTGCTCCTCACCCTCATCACCCTGACGCTGGGCGGGGCCATCTTCATCGGCGTTCTCACCGTCCACGAATCACTGCTGAAGACGCTGGACGACGCCCTGGCCTACTTTGCCTATGACATTGACGTAGAGTTTGAACAAGCGCACCGGCTGGAAGAGATTCAGCGGCAGGTGATGCAGGTTCCCGGCGTGGCGGCAGCGGAAAGCTGGATTGGCGCGTCGGCCGTGCGGCTGCGTCCGGACGGGGAGGAAGGAGACGGTTTTTATCTCATTGGCGCGCCGGCGGATACGGCCGTCATCAACCCCACCCTGCTGGACGGCCGTTGGCTGGAACCGGACGACAGCAACGCTATCGTCCTCAACTCCCTCGTGCTGAAAGATGAGCCGGACATCAAGGTAGAGGACGTCATTACGTTGGAGGTAAACGGCCGTGAAGGGGATTGGCGCGTCGTGGGGCTGGTGCAGGGAGTGATGACCGGCAGCATCGGTTACGTCAACCAGCCGTACCTGGCCCGCCTGCTCCGCTTTGTAGACAAGGCGGACAGCGTAGAAATCGTGGCTGCCGCAGCCGATCCCGCCGCCCAACGCGCCCTGGAAATTCGCCTGCGCCGCCACCTGGAAGAAGCGGGCATGGCGGTAGCCTCTACGGAGTTGATCAGCGACGTGCGGGGGACGATTGAGTACCAGTTCGGCCTGGTGGTCACGCTGCTGGCAGTGATGGCCGTTCTGGTCGCCCTGGTGGGCGGGCTGGGGCTGACGGGGACAATGAGCATTAACGTGCTGGAGCGCACCCGCGAGATCGGGGTGATGCGGGCGGTGGGGGCTTCAGATACGGCCGTGCAGCGCATCGTTATGGTAGAAGGGGCGCTCGTCGGCGTGATTAGCTGGTTTTTTGCCGTCCTGTTAGCTATCCCCATCAGCCGTTACCTGAGCGACGTGGTAGGG
>JALUPA010000580.1 GCA_027054335.1 Ardenticatenaceae bacterium | reverse complement strand
AAGGAAACGGCGCTGGCGCAAATCATCAAGTTGGTGGAACAGGCGCAGGGCAGTAAAGCGCCTATCCAGAAGCAGGTAGACCGCATTGCCGCCTGGTTTGTGCCGGCCGTCATCGTTATTGCCGTGCTAACGTTTATTGTCTGGTATGTAGGGACGGGTGATATTGTAGCGGCAACTTTGCGAGTTGTAGCCGTCCTGGTCATTGCCTGCCCGTGCGCTATGGGTCTGGCTACCCCGACCTCGATTATGGTGGGTGTGGGCAAAGGGGCCGAATACGGTATTCTCTTTAAGAACAGCACGGCACTGGAATATGCCCACAAGTTAAACGCCATTGTGCTGGATAAAACCGGCACGATTACCAAAGGTGAACCGGCGGTAACGGATGTGATCACGGCTAAACAGTTGGCGGTAAACGGCCGTGCCGCCAATGGTAATCAAGCGGCGGCTGGCGGCGGCGTACTGGTCGCTGATTATTCTCCGGCTGACTATCTGCTGCATCTGGCTGCTTCGGCCGAGCGCGGCTCTGAGCATCCGTTGGGCGAGGCAATTGTGCGGGCAGCTCAGGAAAAGGAACTGCCTTTGAGCGAACCGGCTGACTTTGAAGGTATTGCCGGGCATGGCATTGCTGCTGTGGTAGACGGTTACGATATTCTGGTAGGCAACCGCCGCCTGATGGAACGGGAAGGCGTGAACCTGAACGGCCTGGAAACTGAAGAAGTCCGGCTGCAAAATGAAGCCAAAACAGCCATGTGGCTGGCCATAGATGGTGAAGCTGCCGGTGTTATTGGGGTGGCCGATACGATTAAAGAAGGTTCTAAAGAGGCTGTGACCCAGATGCACGAACAAGGCTTGACTGTGGTGATGATGACCGGCGACAACGAGGCGACGGCTAAAATCATCGCCGCCGAAGTGGGTATTGACCGCGTCTTTGCCGAAGTGCTGCCCAGCGACAAGGCAAGTTATGTTGCTAAATTACAAGAAGAAGGTTTCTTTGTGGGTATGGTCGGGGATGGTATCAATGACGCCCCGGCGCTGGCTCAGGCTAACGTGGGCATTGCTATCGGCACAGGTACAGACGTAGCCATGGAAGCGTCTGACATTACCCTGATGCGCGGCGACTTGCGCAGTGTGCCGCAAGCCATTCATCTGTCGAAAGCGACGATGAAGAATATCAAGGAAAATCTGGTGTGGGCTTTTGGCTACAATACGGTGCTGATTCCGGTAGCGGCCGGCGCGCTGGCCCCCTTTGCATGGGCGCCTGACTTCCTGCGCCAGTTAAGCCCCATCATGGCGGCAGCAGCGATGGCCTTCTCCAGCATCAGTGTGGTGAGCAATTCGCTGCGGTTGAAGCGGGTGAAGTTGTAAGAGAGTTGTCACTGTGACAGGCAAAAAAACGGCCGTATCGGATTCCGATACGGCCGTTTTTGTTTGCTTACCCTTTCAGCGAGGCCATGTTGCGGTCAATCCATTGCTGGCTCATCACACCGGGCAAAATGTCAGCCGACGGTTGATCCGCCAAGAGCAAATTTACGTACAGGAGTAGCAGGCCACATGGCCTAAACAAAAACACCTTTTGCAATAAGAACTGATAATGCCAGCCAGTTTTTATTGCAGAAGGCGTTTTATTCAGGTTGTGCCCAGCACTCAGACCGGCTCACAACTATGTTTTTCTAAGTAATCGTCCACAATTAACTTCCCGTTTTCGGCATGGTTCATTTTGGGCAAAAGTATCTTTACAAATTGTAGAACGATTTTGCAAATCGTTCTCTGGGCGATTTTGCAAAATCGCCCTACAAAGTGTTAAGCTGGTTTTCCGGGTTTTTGAACCATGCCGGCGGAACTTGTTTTTGGATGGTCACTAACAGCTGCTAATTGCCACCCGTGATGGAATTCAGAGCGATTTCGGCCGGATAGAAGTTTTCGTTGAGGCGCAGGGCTTGCTGGTAGGCAATGACTGCGCCGGGGCCGTCTCCCTGGAGAACCAGGGCGTGGCCTTTGTAGAGATAGGTTTCTTCCACGTTACGGCCGCCTTGGGATTCCAGAATAGTGTCAGCCAGATCGATCATATCCTGGTAACGGCCGACTCTCATGTAAGCAAGGTAGGGCCGGTATTGATACCAGAGGATGCGGGGCGGCAGGCCGAGGATAAACGCCTGGTCAAAAGCGGCCGCACCATTTTCGTAAAATTCGGCCTCCCCGGTCATCTCCCCCAGGCGGGTGAGACTGGTGCCCAGGTTGAACCAGGCAAAAGCGTTATCCGGGTCTGCTTCGATTTCGGCCTGGGCTTTGGCGGCGGCATTTTGCCACATCGTTTGCGTATCCGTCATTTCCGGCCCCAGGATGTCGTACACTTCCTGCTCCTTCTCCGGGGGGTAGACCAGGAAGAAGTTGTAATTGAACTGGCCCCAGTAATATTCCAGTTCTTCGTATTTGTCGTAACGGCCGCTGCCATCCCAAGGGCCGAGGTTGGTGTCCATGCTGACTGTCTCGCCGGTTTCGTCATCGTAGCCGAAGATGGTCAGATAATGGCCCAACCAGCCTTGCTTGGGCAGTTCGTACCCTTTTTCCACGACGACGGGGTAGCCGGCGGCCACCAGCCGTTTAATCAGTTCCATGTCGCCGCCCGCACCGAAGAAAGCCCGCAGCGCCGTTCTTTCATTGACATAATCTACCATTTGCCAGGGACTGACGTTACGGTCTTCCCGGTTGGGTTTGAGCCAGGCGGCCGCTTCAGCCTGGGTGGTAGGATCGCCGTAGAAGTTGAGGTTGATAGCCAGGTTGGCCGGGCCGCAGTTGTTGAATCCCTGCGCGATAATTTTCATACCTTCCAGGCGGACTTTGCCGGGCAGGGGCACGGCCGTAGGCGCAACGGTGGGTAGAGGCGTAACCGTAGGTACAGTGGTGGGTACGGCCGTCACTTCTTCATCTGTGTTCTCTGCCGGGGGCTGGGTGGGTA
>JALUPA010000579.1 GCA_027054335.1 Ardenticatenaceae bacterium | reverse complement strand
TTTGCCTGAACAGTCTGCAAAAGGCCAAAAAGCTGGGCGCGGTAACGGTTGTGGAGCGGGCCTCGGCTCACAATCTGCGCCAACGGGCCATTCTGGAAGAGGAATACGGCCGTTGGGGACGCACATTTCCCTGGCCGCAGGCTGCGCTGGAACGATCTCTAAAGGAGTATGAGTGGGCGGATTACATTCTGGTTCCATCCCAATTTGCTTATGATTCTTTTATTGAGCAAGGCTTTGCCCCTGAGCGGCTGCTGCTGATTCCCTTTGGCGTGGATACGGAACGGTTTCGACCAGCAGAGAAGGGTAAAGGGAAACGGCCGTTTCGGGTATTGTTCGTCGGGCAGATCAATTTACGCAAAGGGGCAGTCTACCTGCTGCAAGCGTGGCAGCAACTAAGCTGGACAAACGCTGAACTGTACCTGGTGGGCCGAACAGAACAGCGAAGCGCCGGCATTTTCCAACCCTGGCGAAATCTGCCGGGAGTACATTGGCTTGGCTACGTCAGCGATCCGGTACGTATGTATCAAGAAGCAGACATCTTTGTATTCCCCTCTTTGGAAGAAGGTAGCGCGTTGGTAACATATGAAGCAATGGCCTGCGGTTTGCCCATCATTACTACTTCTCATGCCGGGTCTGTGGCGCGAGACGGCCGTGAAGGGTTCATTGTACCGATTCGAGATGCAGGCGCTTTGGCAAACCGGCTGGAAACATTGCGAAATGACGCAAAACTACGCCATGAAATGGGGCAAGCCGCGCGGCAAAGAGCGTTGCAATTTACGTGGGAAAAATATCAGGAAAATTTATGCGAAAGTTTACAACGATGTTGCGCATGAATGCCCGGCGACTGCTCAATCTGCCTCTTTTGTATGCGCATCGTAATCTGTGGCGGATCCATCCATATCGCTTCACGCCATTAACACAAATACCCGTCAACAAACCAGTTTTTCTACTGGGCGTACAAGGCGGCGGATTAACTTTGTTAGCCAGAATGTTACGGCGACACCCAGAAATGGTATCTGTAACCGGCAACAATTCCTATTGGGCCGGGCCGGATGAAATGCAAAATGTCATGGGTGATTTTTTACCAGCCCAACTAACCGGTTTACACGCCAAAATCCCGTCTCACCCCCAATACCCAAACCGGGATTGGCTCTACGCCATTGACGATTTATTGCCTTTGTATAGGCATACAGCTACGGACGCCACCCCGGAAATAAAAAAGCGCTTCCAGCAAGCAATTCGCATCCCCCTGGCAATGTATGCCAAAAATTCAACACAGGCACGCTTTATTGACAAAAGCCAAACTTACACGGTACGGCTTGGTTTAATCAATGTCCTCCTGGCGGAATCGAACCCTTATTTTATTCTGGTTACCAGAAATCCATACGCACTTTGCTACCGATCTGCGATACGAGTAAAAACGCTGACATCCTTGAATCCACCTCTCGAAGAACGGCTCAATCTGGCTGGACAACACTGGGCCAACTCGATGAAAGCCGCTTTAGAAGATGCACCAACAGTAGTTAATTTCAAGATTATTCGTTTTGAAGATTTATTGCTGTCGCCAGAAAATACGTTGCAGAAAATATGCCAATTTATTGGATTGTCCTGGCTGCCTGAGATGTTACCTGCGCCAGATGATCGTTTCCCTTTGGGATCCACCGGTTCATCTAAAGGTGACCACAAATGGTATCCTTTACGAACAGATGTTAATCAACGTTATCTGGAAGCGTTGGAGCCGTGGATGGTAAACACGCTAGATTCCTGCGTGGGACAATTGGCAGCCAAATGGCACTATTCACCAAAGGAATAACAAGAAATGCCACTTTGGTTATATTTTCTCAGGTTATACGGTCGTTACTGGCCCATTGCCCGTGGCAAGGGACGTATTACCAAATGGGTTTACAAACATTTTCCCCAGGTGAGCTACCCTGTTGTTGCCCCAATTTCCGGAAATATAATGGTCGAATTTCATCCCTGGTTGTGGGCTGACTTCTGCTCGTTGGTTATATGCACGCCTGAACTGTATACGCTTGCTTACTTTCAGTCATTGATCCGCCCAACGTCAATTATTCTGGATATTGGCGCATATATTGGTGCGTATACGTTTACCGCCGCCAGGATTGCCACTTCGGGCAGCGTCCATGTTTTTGAACCCAATCCGCAATCAGCGCAACGTATTCGTCAAACTGTCCGCAACAATGGACTAACCAATATTCTGTTAAACGAATGTGCGGTTGGTAATCAATCGGGCATTCTCCAGTTTCACCTTCACGAAACGCCTACCGAAAGCGGTCTGGCAAATAAGAATCAAACCATAAATATCGTCAATGTCCCAGTGCAAACTATAGACGAATATTGCCAAAATAAAACCATACCAAAAATTGACTTACTTAAAATTGACGTTGAAGGCGCTGAACTACTTGTTTTGCAGGGTGCGGTCCAAACCATCAACGAGTTCCAACCAACCATCATCATAGAACTACACCGCAAGCAATCAACCAGTTTTGGTTATACAGTTGAAGATATTGTGCAATATTTGCATAGTATTGGCTATACGCTTTTTACCCAGCAATATGGTCTCACTACCCGTCCCCGGCTTACTCCCTTGCAAGATATGAATTGGGATCGGGAAATTGCCATCGCCAAACCGGTATGATAAATGGACATTACAGTTGTAGTTGCCACGCATAATCGAAAAGAAAAACTGCGGGTCTGCCTCACGGCCGTAACCCGCCAAACCCATCCCGCCAGCCAGATCATCGTTGTAGACGACGCTTCCAGCGACGGCACGGGCAAAATGATTGCCGCTGAATTTCCCCAGGTAGAGTACGTACGGCTGGAAACCAATCGCGGCCCGGCCGCCGCCCGAAACAAGGGGGCATCCCTGGCCAAAGGAACAATACTGGCTTTTACCGACGATGATTGTGAACCGCCTCCCGATTGGCTGGAAGCCCTACAAAAAGGGTTTGAAAAATACCCTCACGCAATAGCAGTTGGCGGTATCCAACAAGCGCCAACCCACCTCTTGCAAAAAAACCGATTCGCTCAATACGAATACTTCACGACAACCCAAATATATCAAGTGGGAAATCAACCCGTTACCGGCTCTCCTGCTCCAGGCGGGACAAATAATCTGGCTGTATTTCGTCAGGCATTTCAACAAATCGGCGGGTTCGATGAATCATTTCCGACAGCGGCTGGCGAAGATACCGATTTGTTACAACGCCTGACAACCAATGGCGGCATCACTGTTTGTCTGCCTCTTGCCGTTACTCATCACCAAACATACACTTGGGCTTCTTTTCGCCGCCAACAATACCAACGCGGTATAGGCGCTGAGTATTTTTTGCACAAGCGAGGCCGGCAAAGGCCATTCCTCCAGGAAACAACACGCCTGTTGGCAACACCGATTTTGTGGGTACAAAACCTGTTCAGATATAGAAACTGGAGTATCGCTTTTTTGCACGCTGCCAGCCATTTTTATCAAACATACGGCCGTCTACATGCAAAATCTCTCTCCCGGCAGCAAGCCAAAGCGTGGCAACTGGCTGCTTCTCCCACCAAATTATCTTACCTAAAGGATTTTGCTACAGGCGCTTCAGCGCTGGATATTGGTTGCGGCGCAGGCCACTATACTTTTTATTTACAGCAGCAAGGATTTCAGGTAACGGCCGTAGACCTTGAACCAAACACCCAAATAACAACCCCTGTCATTCAAGCCAGCCTGAATGCCTTGCCTTTTTCCACATTTTTTGACACGACAATCTGTTTTGACGTATTAGAACATGAACCAGACGAGCAACAAGCGCTGGCAGAACTGCGTCGAATCACGGGGAAACGACTCATCCTGTCCGTGCCTAATGCAGACGACAGCCGTCTTATTCCCTATAATCTCACATTTAAGCACCACATTGACAAAACGCATCAACGCGAATATTTTGTGGATGAATTACAATCAAAATTAGAAGAAGCCGGTTTTCGGATATTAGTTTTATACAAAGAAGGGGCTGTGAGTCCCGCTATTTTAGCCGAATTTTTACCTGGCTTTTTACAACGGCCGTTTCGTTTCCTGCTCAAAGGGTTGTTCAAACTAAACTTGCTGAAAAATAACAACCTCATGGCTGATTTGTACGTGGTGGCAGAACCAGATGAGTAAACAAGTGCAGCTTGCTATTTTAACCCTCGACTTCAAGCCAGATTTCGGCGGCGTACAAGAATATTTATACCAGATCAGCCAACGGCTGGCCTCATACTGCGAGGTAACTGTGATCACGCTCCGAAAGGGAAACCTGCCGCCAACTACCCGATTCCAACGTATTACCGTACCCTCTGCCTCACCTCAACATTTTTGGCAAGCTTTGCGCAAGACACAACCAACCCATGTTTTAGTCGGCCACGCCCATCCCCGACTAATACTTGCCGCTCGTTTTTACGGCCGTTACGCCACCATAACTTACGGCAACGACTATCTTGCTGCCCAAAAACGGTGGCATCGCATCCTGTTCAATGCACTCCTGGCTCATTCAACCCCCCTACTCACTATTTCGCAAGCCAACGCCCAGCGCCTGATAAAAATTGGACTGCCTGTTCCGGCCATTATCCCTCCGGGAACGGACCCCGCCCAATTCTTCCCGGCCAATGTCCCTAATCCGCAGAAAACGGCAAACCTTCTTACATTAGGCCGTCTTGTCCCCCGAAAAGGGATAGATACTGTATTGCAGGCACTACCATCTTTACTCCGTCCCTTCCCCCACATTCGTTACCAGATTGGTGGTGATGGCCCGGATCGTGTTCGCCTAGAACAACTGGTCGCTACCCTAAAACTGGAAAAAGTCGTATCCTTTTTAGGGAAAATACCACCGGAATTACTGCCCGATGTTTACCGTCAGGCACACATCTTTGTGATGCCCACCAGGGAAGAAGCCGGGGGACGCAGCATTGAAGGATTCGGCATTGTCTATTTGGAAGCCAGCGCCAGTGGCTTGCCAGTTATTGCCACCAACAGTGGCGGCGTAGCAGAAGCGGTGCAAGAGGGAAAAACAGGTATTTTAGTCCCGCCTGATAACCCAACGGCCGTGGCCCAGGCCATCACGACGCTTCTTCAAGACAATGCACTCAGATTAAAAATGGGGCAGGCCGGCCGCAAGTGGATAGAAACCACCATGAACTGGGAACGAACCGCCAAACAAATCGCTTTGGCTCTCGATATTTATGAACCCTGAAAATATCCTCTTCATTGACCATGCCTCCGCCGTTGGCGGCGCAGAACAAAGTTTGCTGCTGATATTGCAACATTTGGATCGCACACAATGGCAGCCCCATCTGGCCTGCGCAGACGGCCGTCTCGCCCAAACCACCCAATCTCTCAACGTCCCCACCCACATCATCCCTCTGCCCCGCTTGCGCCGCTCCCGCCAATTCTCCCGCGACTGGCACGTCGGCTCCAGCGCCATCAGCAAGCTGGCCCGGCGAATTGACGCCAAAATTTTGCACGCCAACACCGTCCGCGCTGCCATCTACACTGCCCCGGCTGCCAAAACAGCACGACGGCCGTTCCTCTGGCACATGCGCGATTTCTGGCTGTCTGAAAGCCGGCCAAACTGGTTGTGGACTGACACGTGGGGCAAACGATTCCTCTGCCTGGTGGCAGCGCGGGTGATCGCCAATTCCCAGGCCACCGCCGACCATTTGCCCTGCGCCGGCAAAGTGACCGTTCTGCCCAACGCCATTGACGTATCCCGTTTTGATCCGAACATGGACGGCCGTACCCTGCGCCAGCAATACAACATCCCCCAAGATGCCTCCGTTGTGGGCATGGTCGGGCGGTTACGGCCGTGGAAAGGCCAGCATCGTTTCATCCAGATGGCTGCGCAGGTCAGCCAACAAATGCCGGAGACCCGCTTTCTCATCGTCGGCGGTTCCTCTTTTGGCGTAGAAGATGGTTACGCTGAAGAAGTGCAGGCAGCGGCCGTAAAATCGGGACTGGACAACCGGCTCATTTTCACCGGCCACTTGGATGACGTGCGGCCGGCACTGGCAGCCATGAACGTCTTTGTCCATCCCGGCGACCCGGAACCGTTCGGTTTGGTGAATATTGAAGCGATGGCCATGGCCAAACCGGTTGCTGCCTTTGCCCACGGGGCGCTGCCGGAAATTGTGGTGGATGGGGAAACCGGCTTACTCGTTCCGCCCAATGATATGGAAGCATTGGCAACGGCCGTACTCACCCTGCTGCGCCAGCCGGAAAAAGTGCGGGAAATGGGACGATACGGCCGTCAACGGGTCCAAAATCAATTCAATATCCAGCGCTACATCCGCCAATTGTCCGATTTGTACCGGGAAATTCTCAAACAGCCATGAAAAAAATCTCCCGGTTTCTCGCGTTCCACTGGCCTTTACTTTTAGCCGCCGCTGTTTTCCTGTTCGTCAACACGCCTTTATGGCGTATGTCCGGTATTGCCGCCGGCGGCGACGGTTTGCTGCTGTTCTACCCGGCCATGCACGCCGTCAAACAATCCCTGGCAAACGGCCGTTTACCCTTCTGGACAACTAACTTACAAGCCGGTTTCCCCCTGCTGGCAGACGGCCAGCCCAGCGCGTTATACCCGGCCAACCTGCTGCTTTTAGCCCTCTTGTCAGTTCCGGCTGCTTACAATCTGGCGATATTGTTGCATGGGCTGTTGGCGTTAATCTTCACTTATGCCTGGATGCGTCTCCTGAAAATCAGCCGGCCGGCCTCCGCCCTGACTGCCTTGTTATTTGTCCTCCTTACCCCGTTAACCGGCAGCAACTTACCCATGCTGGAAGCGCTGACCTGGACGCCAGCCCTGTTTTTCCTTGCCGAAAAAAGTTTACAAAGCGGCAAACCATCATCCCTGTGGGTCATATCTCTTGTTGCCGGGCTGCAATGGCTAACCGGTTTTCCGCAAATGGCGCTTTATTCCCTGATTGCCGCTTCCGTTTACTTTGCCGCCCGCCTGCTATGGCAACCCTTTTCCTGGAAACAAAGAGTACGCTGGCTGGCTGGCTGGACCGCCGCCGTTGCTCTCGGTTTATTGCTGGCTGCCCCCCTGCTCTGGCCAACATGGGAACTGACCCGCTTCTCCATCCGCGCCAACGGCATCAGCGGCAGCATGGCCGGTGAAAAATCCCTGTTTCCACTGGTACTGTCCGTTTTTCTGCTGCCAACCACGCGCACATTTTGGGGGCAGGCCGGTTTGGGCGGCGGAGCGTATATCACCGTGATTCCTTTTTTAATAGCCCTGGGTTCATTTTTCCGCAAGCCCAAACCCAACTGGTTCTATCCGGTCGCCACCATGAGCATCATTACTGTGATATTGGCTTTCGGTCGGTTTTCTCCCTTATTTCCCCTGGTGCGGCAAATTCCGGGATTGTCTTCATTTCGGGTTCCAGCCCGCTTCCTGGTTTTGGTCCAGTTTGGGCTGCTTACCCTGTTCGGCTGGCACTGGGACCGGCTGTTCGCGGAGGCAACGGCCGGTAAACGGCAGACGCAAATATTCCAATACGCTGCCATTCTCTTTGTCCTCTTTTCTCTGGCCGGATATGTCTCGTTAAGCTGGCTCAAACCCGCCCTCACCAACCTGGCCAGGCAAATCACCTTTACCTACATCGTCAACGATACATACCATCTACAATCAGAAACGTACTATCTGCAAAAAATTGACACCCTGTACCAAAATGCCCGCAACGCCATGTGGGCCGGATTGGGCACGATAGCCCCTTTATCGTCTCTGGTATTTGCCTGGCTGATTATGCGCTGGCAGAAAAAAGGCGTATTATCTCCAAAATGGGCTTACGCCGGGCTGCTCGTCCTGATCGGGTTTGACTTGTTTGTCTTCACGGGAGGCTTCCGACAAACAGCGCCGCTGGAACTTGTGACCACGCCGCCGCTGGCAGCCCAACTGGCCCAGGAAAACAAACCAGACCAATTGTGCCGCATCTACTCGCTGACCGACGAAAAGGCAATTCTCTTTCAAGAGGGAAATCTGAATTTGCTGCCGGCCAATTATAATATGGTATGGAATTTACCCGGCACGGGATTATACAGCCCGCTGGGTTTTTTCGATTATTACCGACTGATGGAAGGGTTGGGCGGCGTTAATCTGGCATTTGGCTCGAGGCCGGTCCCGGCAGCTAATATCGAGGAAAACAGGGCGCTGCTGGACTACTTGAATGTCTGCCTGATCCTCAGCCGGGTGGAACTGGACGGCTTTGACCTGGTTGGAGAAGCAGACGGCGTGTTTGTGTACCGGAATGATTCGTTTTTGCCGCGGGCTTATGCGGTGGATGAGTTGGTTATTTTGCCGGAAGGAGCGGATGCAACCACGGCCGTTCTCAGGCAAATGGGCCATTTAGCCGAAAAAGCCATCTTGTCAAAAAGCATAAAGACGGAATTAACCCCCGGTGCAGCCCAAAAGGCACAAATTACCAGGCAAACGTATAAGGATACGGCCGTAACGCTGGAAATAGATACGCCTGGCGTCATCCTGCTGCAACTGTCAGATACCAATTACCCCGGCTGGCGAGCCACAATCGACGGCCAACCAGCCGAGCTGCTAACAGTTAACGGACTGTTCCGCGGCGTTGTTGTGCCAAGAGGCCGCCACGAAATTACATTCACCTATGCCCCCATTACCTTTTACCGGGGAGTGGGTCTCGCCGCCACAGCTTTGGCCTTCTCGATCATATGGGCCGGGACCTGGATTAAGAGTAACCGGAAATGAATAAAACCAGTTATGTTCTGGATGCCCGCACGGCCGTAAACCATTTCCCCGGCATCGGCCGTTACGTCAGCAATCTGGCCCAGGCCATTGTCCCAGAACTGGCGGCAGATGAACGGCTGCTCCTTTTGCGCGACCCCTCACGGCCGTCCCGCTGGCAACTTCCTCCCGAATCAGAAAAAGTGACGTGGCTGGATACGGCCGTCTCCCCCTTCTCCCTCTCCCAGCAATGGCAAATTCCCCGCCTGCTCAAACAATTTGACATAACGGTATACCACAGTCCCTACTACCTGATGCCCTACCATCTTCCCTGGCCCGTCGCTCTGACCCTTTACGACCTGATACCGCAAAAATACCCGGAATATGTCAGTGCCCGCGCTCGGTTGATGTTTAGGCTGACAATCAAACTGGCTATACGAATCAGCGACCGCATTATCGCTATTTCCGAAGCAACCCGGCAGGATATGATGACTGCATGTCAC
>JALUPA010000578.1 GCA_027054335.1 Ardenticatenaceae bacterium | reverse complement strand
TCCCACCCCTATCCCAACGACGGAAGAAATAAGCGGCCTGCCCGGTTTTGGCCCTAACCAAATCGCCTATACCGCTAACAATACCGGTTTCTGGGGCATTTACGTGCTGGATATAAACAGCAGACAGGAAACAGCGCTGTTAAGCGACAACGCCAACGACAATTCCGCCCCGGCCTGGTCGCCGGACGGATCGCAGATCGCCTTTCATTCGCAGCGGAACGGGAATTGGGACATTTACCTGCTGGACATTGCCACCGGCAATATCCGCCGCCTGACCACGCACGAAAACGGCGATTTGTTTCCCGCCTGGTCTCCAGACGGAACACAACTGGCTTTCCACAGCACTCGCGGCGGCGGGTATGATTTGTACAGTATTAACATCAACACACTGGAATTACGTCGGTTAACGGATAATACGGCCGTAGAAGCATCTCCAGACTGGTCGCCCGATGGTACACAACTGGTATTTGAAGGCAACTACAACGGCAGCTTGGGCATTTACCTGCTGAATCTGGCGGATTTGACTGTGCAGGTTGTCATAGATACGCTCGCCAACGAAACCAATCCGGCCTGGTCACCGGACGGCCGTCAGATTGCCTATTCGTCTGACGAAAGAGGTGAGGATTATGAACTGTTTGTCATCAATGCGAACGGAACAGCCCCGCGCCAACTGACAACAAACAGAGTCAACGATCTTTACCCGGCCTGGTCGCCAAACGGGACACAGATTGTATATGAATCGTGGTCAGATAATCCGGCTCTATACATCATCAATGCAGACGGTTCCAATCCGTACCCCCTGGCAAACAACCCGTACAAACAGCGTTTCCCGGATTGGCGGAAAATTCCCTAATCGCTTTTCTACGGCCGTTTTGCCAGAGATTTATTCTTTTCAGGAACAATTCCAAGGAGTAACTGTTCCATGAACGAAGCTAACAACAAACCAACGGGGCAGCAAATTGATCGCTATCGCATTGTGCGGCACATCGCCCGCGGCGGCATGGCGGACGTGTACCTGGCGGAAGACGTTGACCTGCAACGCAAAATAGCCCTGAAACTGATGCTGGAAACGCTGGCAGCAGACACGCAGTTTGTCCGGCGATTTCGCCGCGAAGCGCGGGCAGTCGCCCGCTTAGACCACCCCAACATTGTTCAGATTTATACGGTTGGCCAGACGCCAACCCAGCAACCATATATTGCCATGCAGTTTATTGAAGGCGGATCGCTGCGGGACAAACTGCAACAGTTGGCGGAACGGGGCAAGTTGCTCACCACAGAACAGGCGCTCAACATCACCCGCCAGATAGCCGAAGCGTTAGCTGTGGCCCACAACGCGCGCATTATTCACCGCGATCTCAAACCGGGCAATGTGTTGATTCGGCCAGATGGTAAACCTGTGTTGGTGGATTTGGGTATTGCCGTGGTGGAAGGAGCGGACAAGCTGACCCAGACTGGCGGCATCATCGGTACGCCGCATTATATGTCGCCGGAACAGGTGAAGGGTGTTCAACTGGACGGCCGTTCCGACTTATATTCGTTAGGCATCATTTTGTACGAGATGCTGGCGGGGATGCGGCCGTTTGCAGCTGACTCCTCTATTGCCGTCCTACACCAACAAGTTTATGACGAACCGCCCCCTCTGAATAAACGTCGCCCTGATTTGCCGCCCCAGGTAACGGCCGTCGTGGAAACCTGCCTGAAAAAAGAGCCATCGGAGCGATTCCCGCAGGCCGAGGCAATGATAGCGGCCATTGATCGGGCGCTTCAAGCGGCAGGCAAAGGCGGGCCAAACCCACGAGCCACGCAGGTTTTAACCCACTTGAATGACAGCGCCCTTATCAGCCGCCAACGAGTGGCGCATACGCCAACAACCGAACAAAAACGCCGCCCCATCATTCCCGTTTGGGCTATGGCGACACTGGCTGTTATGGTTACGGCCGTTATCATAACCGTTATGCTGCAACTGCGCGGCGGCAGCGATCCGCCTCTCGTCGCCCCGACGGTTACCACGCAAAAGGAGATGCCGGGAACGGCCGCCGCCTCTCTCTCCCAGATTCCAACAGCATCCAACACGCCGACGCCGGAAATAACTAAGCCGCCCCCTTCACCCATATTTGAGCCGACTGCGACAATCCTGCCGCCCACCGCTACGATGGCACCTGCAATTACTTTACCGCCTACGGCCACGCCCACCCTAACACCTACGCTTGCTCCACCGCCAACGCCTATCAAGGTAATCGCATCACCAGCTACAAACCAAACATTCCGTAATACCCCCAGTATCTGGAAATTGACCTCCTTTCGAGATATGCAGCAACCCGGCGTAGAGACATATCGTGTGACGATAAACGCTGGTGAAACGTGGCGCTGGTCATTCAGCTGGTGCGCTGAAAACAATCAACAGCTTCAAACCATTTCAGCTCCCCTAACTGTCAACTTTTTGCTGGATGACACCCCTTTGCTCGATTCTCAACTATTGCAGCACACTGTAGATGAATCTAGCGGCTGGAAATGCCGTTACTGGTCAACGATCTTAACAGATTGGCAACGGGGAGAGACTGTAAAACTAGAGGTTCGTTATTATCTTAGCGAGGCTATCTACGACGGCCGTGACAGCTATGCTTCCGGTGAATACAGTCAAGTAATCCTAGCAGACATCCAATAAACAGGGAATATATCTTGAAATCACATATCCTTTTTCTTTCTATCATCGGGTTGTTTTTCGCACTTACCACCTGCCAGTTATCCAAAGATACTGCTGTCGTAGTACCAAACCAAGATTTATCCCCCACAACCCGATATCCTACCAATATTCCTCTGCCCACTATGCAACCAACGCCTTCACCGGCATATACGCCACAAATGCACAACGTTACAACAGTTCCGACTGAAACCATAGCAAGGGTTACACGGACGGCCGTAAAGCCAGAAATCGAAACAACGGCAACGGCTGAACCCTTTCACAGAACTCGGTATACCCTGTCAGCTTACCTGGATTACAATGGGCATACACTCACGGTAACACAAACGATAACATACGTAAATCCAAATCCTGCTTCTCTGTCTGAACTACTGTTAGTCATCGAACCAAACCGGCAGGCTGGCGTCTTTCAATTGCAAACGATACAGTGGGCTGACAGCCAACCCGTCACAGAATTCACGCTTGAAGGCGCCAGACTATGGCTGCCGCTTCGCGCCCCATTAACGATGAATTCAAGCATCACGTTTACCTTATCCTACATACTCAACCTGCCACCACAAAATGCCGCTTTTGGTTACACGCTTCGCCAGACCAACCTGGGAGATTGGTATCCGTTCATTCCGCCTTATTCCTCTGCTAAAGGATGGCTGGTTCACGATCCGGCCGTTGTGGGTGAGCATTTGGTGTACGACATCGCCGATTACCAGGTTGACATCCGCTTGGCCGATACCGAAACCGCTTTGATCATTGCCGCTAGTGGCAATTTAATTTCCCATGAGAAGAACTTATACCGTTACCGGCTCGAGGCAGCGCGGAGTTATGCTTGGTCCGTGAGTCCGGAATACCGGGTAATAGAAACGCAGAACGATGGCGTATTATACACAATCTATGTTTTCCCCGAGGATTTTATCGCCGGTCAAGCTTCCCTTGCGGCAGCCAGTCAGGCTGTTTCCCTATACTCTGAACTGTTTGGCGCTTACCCACACGACAGCTTAAGCCTGGTGGAAGCCGATTTCAAAGATGGGATGGAATATGATGGCTTGTTCTTCCTGGATAAGGATTTATACGATCATTATAGTGGCCAGCCACAGGGCTATTTAACAGCTATTACCGTTCACGAAACAGCCCACCAATGGTGGTATGGCCTGGTTGGCAACGATCAGGCCGTAGAGCCATGGTTAGATGAAGCATTGGCGACTTACAGTGAATTGTTGTTCTACGAGACTAAATATCCCGAACACGTTGATTGGTGGTGGCAAACCAGGGTAAATCGTTTTGACATATCAGGGCCGATAAATGGCACTATTTACGACTACGAAAATTTCCGGTCATACGTGAATTCGGTATACCTGGGCGGCGCCAGGTTCATTCATGATATTCGCGCTGCTATGGGCGACGAAGCTTTCTTTATGTTCTTGCAGGAGTATGTTGAAGAGAATTATCATCAGCAGGCATCCGCAGAAGATTTTATGGGGTTCCTGACACAAATTCACCCGGAAAAGAAGGACAAATTATTGCAGAGATATTTTTCATCATCTGAAGCTGGTCTTTCACCGCAAGCAGGCGCCGGTGTTGTGCACCTGACCTTTGACAATGCCTTGCACGACACACCCTCCTGGTCGCCCGATGACCGTCAGATCGCCTATTTATCTGGCAAGAGAGGCAGGAATTATAGATTGTTTGTCAGCAAAGTTGACGGAATAGCTTCGCGGCAGCTTGCCTCAAACCCGGACTGGTTAAGAAACACAAACTGCAAGGCGCGTTGTTTATAATAAAAACGGAAGGTTCAAGCACAAATTGCGTCACGTAATTTCGGCCCAAAGTCTGAAAGCCAGATATGTCAGAGGAAGTTGATATTACCATGAACGGAGCTAACGATAAACTGGCAGGACAACAAATTGACCAGTACCGCGTCCTGGAACATATTGCCCGCGGCGGCATGGCGGATGTGTATCTGGCCGAAGACGTTGACCTGCAACGCAAAATAGCCCTGAAAGTGATGCTGGAAACGCTGGCGGCGGACACGCAGTTTGTCCGGCGGTTTCGCCGCGAAGCGCAGGCGGTTGCCCGTTTAGACCATCCCAACATTGTTCAGGTGTATACGGTAGGGCAGACACCAACGGGACGGCCGTATATCGCCATGCAGTTTATTGAAGGCGGATCGCTGCGGGAAAAATTGCAACAGTTGGCGGAACGGGGCAAGCTGCTCACCACGGAACAGGCGCTCAACATCGCCCGCCAGATAGCCGAGGCACTGGCTGTGGCCCACAACGCGCACATTATTCACCGAGACCTTAAGCCGGGCAATGTGTTGATTCGGCCGGATGGCAAACCTGTGTTGGTGGATTTAGGCATTGCCGCTGTGAAGGGGACGGACAAGCTGACTCAGACTGGCGGCATCATCGGTACGCCGCATTATATGTCGCCGGAGCAGGTGAAAGGGGAACAACTGGACGGCCGTTCCGACCTGTACTCTTTGGGCATCATTTTGTATGAAATGCTAGCGGGGATACGGCCGTTTGCAGCCGACTCTTCTATTGCCGTATTACACCAACAGGTGTATGAAGAACCAATCTTCCTGGGTAAACGCCGCCCCGATTTACCGCCCCAGGTTACGGCCGTCGTAGAAACCTGCCTGAAAAAAGAGCTGTCAGAACGATTCCTGCAAGCCGAAGCGATGATAACAGCCATTGATCAGGCGCTTCAAGTAGCGGGCAAAGGCAGGCCAAACCCACAAGCCACCCAGGTTTTAACCCACCTGAATAGCGAATATCTTATCAGCCGCCAACAAGTGGTGCGAGCGCCCACCGGGGAACAGTCATCTCTCCGTCATTCCGTTCCCGTTTGGGCCATTGTCACCCTGGTTGTATTGGCGGCAGCCATTGCTTTGTTTTATATGTTGCGACCGTCCATCCCAGTTACCAATCTGTCTGCGGAAACGACGGCGCCCACACCCGTGCCGGAAATTGTCATTCAGCCAACTGATACAGATGCTCCAACAGAAACGGCCGTGCCCACACGATTACCAACCAGCACGCCCATTCCCACCACGCCACCGCCAACGCCAACTGAAACTGCCGCCGTGGCACAGATCGTCGAATTTACAGTCTCTGCTGCCCAGGCACGCAATGAAACGGGGTTGCAAATTGAAGCGGGCCAGAATGTGACTATTGAATACATGAGCGGTAGTTGGCGGGCCGGCCCTTTACCTGCCTGGCCGCCGGTCGGGCCAAATGGCGACCCGCAAGTTGCATCCAAAACAACATTCCCTGTGCCTGCCGCGCCCATCGTCAGCCTGATCGTTGGCGTTGGCAGCCAGCCACCCCAACTTGTTGGCGAGCGGCTGCAATTTCAAAGCAAAGCCGCCGGTCAATTATGGTTAGGGGCCAACGACGATGGTTTTGCGGATAATGTTGGCAGTCTGACTACTCGCATAATTATGGAGCCTGTGAATGAATCAAACACTGTTTTGGTTTCTCAATTCCAGCCGGTCTCTTTAGGTGAATATGCCAACGCGCAAACAGCTTTTGCTTCACCGCCGGTTGGAAATGTAACCCTGGGCAATATCCCCTTTGAGCTTTCGACAAATATTTTCAAGAGTCAGGCTTCTCCATCGCCATTTAATAATGCCCCCGTCAGCATCCAAATACCCGTGACGATCCCTAAGGCGTATCGCATCCATTTATTATTGAATACTGGGAATGGTTACAAGGAGTTTACGGATCAAGTAATTGGTCAAATCACGGTAAATTGTGGCAGCGGGTTGGAATCAATCGCCGATTTGCGGCTGGGTAATGAGGTAAGGGAATGGCATAATGCTGGAAATGTTGTGTCAACCGCGGTACGTGTCCAACAAGTATGGAAAGAATTTATTACGGATGATATTTACGGTTATATTGACTTGTTGACGCTTGATCTGCCGCCATCTTGCCAGAATGGCAGTTTAACGAGTATTGCCATTGTGGATACTTCGGTGGAGACAGTGGGATCGCTTGACCCGGCGATTAATCTTGTTGGCATAACCGTAGAGCATTTTCAGTGACAAAAATTGAGAGGTTGGTAATAAAATACAATGGACGCTGAACACCTGATTGGACAAGATATTGACCGGTATCAAATTATTGAACATATTGCGCGTGGCGGCATGGCCGATGTATATCTGGCTGAAGATGTTGACCTGGAACGAAAAGTCGCCCTCAAAGTAATGTTGGACACGCTCTCGATAGATTCCCAATTTGTGCAGCGCTTCCGGCGCGAGGCGCAAACAGTTGCCAAATTGGAGCATACGAACATTGTCCAAATATACAGTTTCGGCTTACTGTCCTCCAATCAGCCATTTTTGGCAATGCAATATATCGAAGGCGGCTCGCTGCGGGATAAATTGCAGGAATTGGCGGAACGGAGCAAACTGCTAACGACAGAACAAGCCTTAAACATCGCCCGCCAAATCGCGCAGGCGCTGGCTGCCGCCCACAATGCCCATGTCGTTCACCGTGACCTCAAACCGAGTAATGTACTTATCCGGCCAGACGGGGCGCCGGTGCTGGTTGATCTGGGTATTGCCGTTGTAAGCGATGGCACAAAATTGACGCAAACGGGCAGTCTCATCGGCACGCCCTATTACATGTCGCCAGAGCAGGTGCGCGGCAAACCGCTGGACGGCCGTTCCGACCTTTACTCGTTGGGCATCATCCTCTATGAAATTTCGGCCGGGATGCGGCCGTTTGAAGCGGATGAATCTATCGCCGTGCTGCACAAACAGGTGTACGAAGACCCGTTACCGTTGGATAAATTCCGCCCGGATTTAACGCCGCAAACGCTGCATATTATCGAAACCGCGTTAAAAAAAGATCCATCGCAGCGTTTCCAAAGCGCAGAAGAGATGATCCTGGCAATTGACTACGCTCTCCAGGCGGAAGGGCTGCAAGGGCCGAATCCGCAGGCGACGCATGTATTGACCCGGCTTGAGGATGAGGCGCTGGTCAGCCGCCATCGTCTTGTGCGCGTACCAACGGCAGCCCAGCCAGCGCTGCGTCAGAGGATACCGCTGTGGGTGATTGTAACTTTGTCTGTACTGGGCGCGACCGTTATCCTTTTCTTCCTGTTCCGCACTTTTGGCGGAGGGGATGGGACTGGTATTGCGGAAATAGCCGCTGCTGCCACCAAAACTACCGCAGCCGAACCAGAAATCGTCTACATCACGGCTATCGTCACCGAAACGCCCAACTCATTGACTCCAACAACGGACAGTGAAGTTGTCGTAGTTTCTGCCAGGGGTACGAGTACAGTCACCAGTACGGCCGTTGTTCCCACAGATACACCCGCCCCATCGCCAACACCCGAGCCAACTGCATCGCCAACGGCCGTGCCCACCGACACACCGCTTCCAACTCCCATTCCCACCGACACGCCTATCCCCCAGCCCACGCCGTGCGGCATTGCCGTCTACATCGCTTTTTCCGGTACATGGAACGCCCACTTCGACCAGTTAGGCTGTCCGGCAGCGAGCGGCAAGAGCGGCGTTTGGCTGGCGCAGGAAGATTTTGGCGGTGGGCGTATGTTCTGGCGCGAAGATAACGACAGAATTTACGTTTTATACAACAGCGGTAGATGGGCCTCATACGCCGACATCTGGCACGACAGCGATCCCGAATACACCTGCGGTACGCCGGAAAGCCCCCCCACACCCAAACGAGGCTTCGGCAAAATTTGGTGTACCTATGATGCGGTGCGCACCGGCCTGGGCAATGCAACGGATGTGGAGTGGGGGGAACAGGGCGCGGTTCAAGACTTTACTGACGGTCTTATTTTACAAACGGGCAGCGGGCGGACTTATGTCTTTTACAATAACGGCACATGGCGATGAGAAAAACACCGAGTGGCGGGTGACAAATGGTAAGTAACAGGTGGCTGCGTTTTTGTTTGCTTGTGGTTGGGGTACTCGCGGCTGCATCATGTGCGGCTCCGCCGGAAACGGCCGTCCCCCTGCCCACCCGCGCCCGCACTATCGTCACCATTCCGGTCATCGCTACCCGGACGCCATCACTGTCGCTTACGTTAACGGCCGTTCCTTCCGCCACATCACTGGCGACAACAGAACGGCCATCTCCCACATCAACTACCACACCGGAACCGGAAATCGTACCCCAAACAACTGAACCGGTTGCGAAAACAGAAACAACCGAACCGTCCTCCCACCCAACCCAATCCATCGTCAATACCGATCCGCGTCCGGTCACAGCCACTCTCATCCCGCCAACTGTCACATCGCTGCCGCCTGAACCCATAGTCACTCCCATCCCGCCAACCGCCACATCACTGCCGCCTGCGCCCACAACTCTCGCCGTCACCTCTCTGCCCCCGCCGCCCGTCGCCGCCGCCGAACCCGCCATCTACCAAACCACCATCACCATCCCCACCTACGATTACGAAACCGCCTTCCAACCCACCGGCCCTGAAGATCCAATTTACCCTTATCCACGCCTCAATTTTTCCCTGGTCGGCCCACCCGCGCCGCGTACCTACCAGGCTATTGTGCTAGAAAATGGGTTTGTCTCCGTAACCATTTTGCCTGAATTAGGCGGCCGTATTTACCAATGGCAGGACAAAGCCACGAGCCGTCAACTTTTGTACGCTAATCCCGTCGTCAAACCGACCAGCTGGGGCTATCGAGGCTGGTGGTTGGCTGCTGGCGGCATCGAATGGGCCTTTCCGGTAGACGAACATGGACTGAATGAATGGCGGCCCTGGAATTACAGCACTGGTTCCACCGCTTACGGCCTTTCTGTTACCGTCAGCGATGTGGATGACCGTACCGGCATGGAAGTAGGCGCGACTATCTCGCTGGATGCCGGTCACGCCTACATCACTATCCAGCCCTGGGTGAAAAACAACACCGCCAAAGCCCACCCTTACCAACTGTGGCTCAACGCCATGTTGACGCTGGGCGGCAACGCCGTTTCCGACCAAACTCAGTTCATCATTCCGGCCAGTGAAGTAACCATCCATTCGACATCTGATGGCAGCGTCCCTGGCGCGGGCAGCCCCATGTCGTGGCCGTTTTACGGCGGCCGCGACATGAGTTGGTACGCTAACTGGGCGGGCTATCTTGGCTTTTTCGTTCCAACCGTTACCAATGGCTTTACTGGCGTATACGATTATGCTGCCGACCAGGGTATTGTTCGGGCGTACAATCCCGGTTGGCCTGCCGGAACAAAGTTTTTCGGCCCCGCTACCTTTTCGCCATCGCTCTGGACGGATGATGACAGCAATTATATCGAATTGTGGAGCGGGGCAACGAGCAGTTTCTGGAGCTACGCCACGCTCAATCCCGGCGAAAGTTTTAGCTGGACAGAGTATTGGTATCCGGTGCATGGTGTGGGGGGCTTTAATTACGCCAATCGAACGGCCGTTTTACGGCTCAACGATAATGGCGGCAGCACCGAAATTGGAGTAGCTGTCAGCGGTGTAGTCACCGGGCAGATTGTGTTATGGGCTGGCGGGCAACCAGCCGCTAATTGGCCGGTGACTATCTATCCGGGGCAAGTATTTCGGGCTACCTGGACACGGCCGTCCGGCATGGATGGCACATTAGGTTTGCAGCTTCTTTACAGCGACAGCACAGTCGCGGCGCAGACAGGACAGATTCCGTAGGAGTACGTGTGGGTACGGGAAAATTTATTGGACAGCAAATCGATCACTATCGCATTGTACGGCACATCGCCCGCGGCGGTATGGCGGATGTTTATCTGGCGGAAGATGTTGACCTGCAACGCGAAGTGGCCCTGAAAGTGATGCTGGAAACGCTGGCGGCAGACACGCAGTTTGTCCGGCGGTTTCGCCGCGAAGCGCGGGCGGTCGCCCGCTTAGACCACCCCAACATTGTACAGGTGTATACGGTGGGCCAGACGCCAACACAACAACCTTACATTGCCATGCAGTTTATTGAAGGCGGATCGCTGCGGGAAAAATTGCAACAGTTGGCGGAACGGGGCAAGCTGCTCACCACGGAACAGGCGCTCAACATCGCCCGCCAGATAGCCGAGGCACTGGCTGTGGCCCACAACGCGCACATTATTCACCGAGACCTTAAGCCGGGCAATGTGTTGATTCGGCCGGATGGCAAACCTGTGTTGGTGGATTTAGGCATTGCCGCTGTGAAGGGGACGGACAAGCTGACTCAGACTGGCGGCATCATCGGTACGCCGCATTATATGTCGCCGGAGCAGGTGAAAGGGGAACAACTGGACGGCCGTTCCGACCTGTACTCTTTGGGCATCATTTTGTATGAAATGCTGGCGGGGATACGGCCGTTTGCAGCCGACTCTTCTATTGCCGTCCTGCACCAACAAGTTTATGACGAACCACCCCCTCTGAGCAAACGCCGCCCCGATTTACCGCCCCAGGTTACGGCCGTCGTAGAAACCTGCCTGAAAAAAGAGCCGTCAGAACGATTCCCGCAAGCCGAGGCGATGATAGCGGCCATTGACCGGGCGCTTCAAGCCGTAAGCAAAGGCGGGCCAAACCCGCAAGCCACCCAGGTTTTGACCCACTTGAACGACAGCGCCCTCATCAGCCGCCAACAAGCGGCGCATACGCCAACATCTGAACAAGACCGCCGTCCCATCATTCCCGTTTGGGCTATGGCGGCACTGGCTGTTATGGTTACGGCCGTTATCATAACCGTTATGCTGCAACTGCGCGACAGCGGCGATCTGCCCCTCGCTGCTCCGACAGTTACCACGCAAAAGGAAACACCGGTAACGGCTACCACCCCTCTCTCCCAGATTTCGGCAGCATCCAACACGCCGACGCCGGAAATAACTGAGCCGTCCCCTTCACCCACATTTGAGCCGACTGCAACAATCCCGCCGGCTTCTCCTCAGCCCATACTCCAGCCATCGGCCACAGCTCCGCCTTCGGTAAACCCTTTAACCGGCGATACGCTCATTCGCGTGACCAGTAACAACAGTGACGAATACGCCCCTTACCTGTCGGCCGACCAACGCACATTACTTTTTATGTCTGACGACACAGGAACATGGCAAATATACAGTATGGACATGATAAGCGGGGAAACAATTCGTATGACGGACAATAACGCCGATAATTATCACCCTCATTTTTCTCCCGATGGGGCGTATATTGTTTTTGCATCCGAGATAAGCGGCGACTGGGAAATATACTCGATGCGGTCAGACGGAACAGACCGGCAGCACCTGACAAACCGCCCGGGTGCAGACATGTACCCCTCATTCAGCCCTGACGGCCAATGGATAGTCTACATGTCGGATCGGGATAATGGCTGGGGCGTATATGTGCTGGACGCCAACGGCCAAAATGACCAGGTTGTTATTGATACTGAAACCGATGAGACATTTCCTGTATTCAGTCCCGACGGGCAAACGATTGTCTATCAATACTATCAAGGGGAAAGTAACCATGATATATACACGATTCCCTGGCAAGGAGGCATACCGCGGCAAATCACAACTGATCCTAGCCGTGACGCCAATCCCGTTTACTCCCCTGATGGTCAATGGATTGTTTTTGAGTCTGACCGTACTGGCAATTACGACATTTTTGCGGCGCAGGTCAACGGCCAGAATTTAATCAACCTGACCAATCACCCTGGTAACGATCAACTGCCGGCATTCTCGGCCGACAGCAGCTGGATATTTTTTCAATCAGACCGGACTGGCAATGTTGATATTTACCGCCTACCATTCGACCCTTAACGCTGGAGGGATACTTTGGACACTAACAAACTTCTCGGCCAACAGGTCAACCAATATCAGATTTTGCAACACATTGCCCGCGGCGGCATGGCAGATGTATATCTGGCAGAAGACGTTGACCTGAAACGTAAAGTCGCCCTGAAAGTGATGCTGGACGCTTTGGCCGCTGCCGACCCCCAATTTGTGGAACGATTCCGTCGCGAAGCGCAAACGGTAGCCCAACTGGATCACCCTAACATCGTCCAGGTGTATACCGTGGGGCAGACGTCGGCCAGGCAGCCGTACATCGCCATGCAGTATATCGAAGGCGGATCCCTGCAAGACAAGCTGGCGGAACTGGCCGACCGGAAAAAACTGCTGACCACGGAACAAGTGCTGAATATCGTGCGCCAAATTGCCCTCGCGCTGGGCGCGGCGCACAAAGCCGGCATTGTGCACCGGGATTTGAAGCCGGCTAACGTCCTCATCCGGCCGGACGGGACGCCGGTTTTGGTAGACCTGGGCATTGCCGCGGTGCAGGGTGGGGCCAAACTGACGCAAACCGGCAGCGTCATTGGCACGCCGGCCTACATGGCGCCGGAGCAGGTACGGGGCGTACCGCTGGACGGCCGCGCCGACCTGTACGCGCTGGGCATTATCCTGTATGAAATGTTGACGGGGATACGGCCGTTTGAAGGAGACAGTTCCATTGCCGTCCTGCACAAGCAGGTGTACGAAGAGCCACTGCCGCTAAACAAGTTTCGTCCCGACTTATCACCACAAACAGTGGAACTGGTAGAAACGGCGCTACAAAAAGACCCGGTGTACCGCTACCAGTCGGCCGAAGAAATGGTGCAGGCGATTGACGCCGCTCTCCAGGCAGAAGGTCTTTACGGGCCGAATCCGCAAGCCACCGTTGTACTGACGCAAATGAACGACAGCGCTCTGTTAAGCCGCAGCCGGTTAGCGTATTCCCCGCTGGCAGCACAAACGGCGGCGTCAACAGACCGGCGTGCCGGTGTCCCGCGCTGGGCTATCGCTTTGATTATTCTTTTGGCCACGGCCGCCTTTCTCTTTGTGGCCTGGAACGCCTTTGGGCCGGGGCGGGGCGCGCCGGAAATCGCCAATGCGCCCTCGCCTACTTCGACAATAGCAGCCACACTCGCCGCATCTCCGGCAACGCAGCCTGCCGAAAATCCGGTTGTTGACCTGTCCGCAAACATAACCGCTTCGCCCACAAACACACCCACCGCGACGCCCACAAGTACACCCACGATGACGCCCACCCCCACATCACCTACCAGCAGCGTCGTAGGCGGCGGCTCTGGTCTCATAGCTTACTCAGCACAAACAGACCAGGGATTCAAGATATTTACCTACGATTTGACCAGTGGAGAAATACGCCAAAGGACCACTATCCAATCAGACGATTTTGGCGCTGCCTGGTCGCCGGACGGCCGTCAGATTGCCTACGCCTCAGAAAGAAACGATCAGTTTGATCTCTTCATCTTAGATATGGAAACTGGCGCCTCCCGCAACCTGACCAATACCCCCAGTGACGAAGCGTACCCAGCCTGGTCGCCGGATGGAACGCAAATTGCGTTTCATTCCAACCGGAACGGCCGTTTTGACATATTTGTCGTTAACGCCGATGGTTCTAACCTGCGGCAGTTAACTTTTAATGACATACCCGATTTGGGGCCGCAATGGTCGCCGGACGGCCGTCAGATCGCCTTTGCCCAATCCATTGACAACCGGCGGCAGCTGGCCCTGATGAATGTCGATGACCGCAACATCCGGCAGATCACATTTGACGCCAGCGCCAGTCATTCCTACCCCGTTTGGTCGCCAGACGGGACGCAACTGGCTTTTTACATGGTACCCGAATTGTCGCCCACGAGCGGCATTTACATTATTGACGTCGCCAGTCAAGCCATACGCCAAGTGACGCCAGAAGAAGATTTTGAACCGGACTGGTCGCCAGACGGGCAGTGGATTCTTTTTCACAGAAGATCAAACGGCAACCGCGTCGTTTACCGGATACGGCCGGACGGCACAGATTTAACGCTGGTGACGGCTGACCCGCCGGACGCCAGAGAAGCGGCCTGGCAGCCATAGTCTGTAGGACAATTTTGCAAAATTGTCCTACGGGATACAGGGCGGCGGCAGATTGGTAAGCTGCCATTCCGTTAAAATCTGGCCGGTATCGTAAAGCTGCCCGGCCAGTTCCGGGCCAACGTAGCGAAAATGCCACGGCTCATATTTGAAGCCGGTTACGGCATATGAATCGCGCGGGTAGCTCAGCGTAAAGCCAAACCGGGGCGCATTGGCTGCCAGCCAGACGCCTTCAGACGTGTTGGCAAAATCCACGTGAAACAGATGGTTCAATTCCGGCGAACCAAAATCAATCGTCGTGCCCAGTTGGTGCTCGCTGGCGCCAGGCCGAGCGCTCATAATCGCCACGCGGCCGGGGTATTGGCTTTCCCACCACTTCCAGGCCAACGCCTGCTCATTATAACTGCGATAGGCAGACAGGATGGACGGCCGTAACCCCACAGCATACATTGCCGCAACCATCTGCCGCAGCGGTTCAATAATCGCCGCACGCGCATACAGTTCCAGCCCGCGCGTCACGTCGTCGGAAAAATAATCTGCCAGGGGTACCAAGTCTGACGGAACATACGATGGGGGCAGAGAAAATTGCTGCGTGGCTACCACGAGTAAATCGTCCGTAACCGGCCGCTGCTCGCAGGGCACAAGTGCCGCCGCCTGCTCTGCCGGAAGTATCTGGCGGGTGACGGTAGGCCAGTAAGTGGCTGTTGGTTCCGCTGTGGGGAAAGCAGTAGCCACCGGGGATGACGTGACAGCAGGGATCGGTGTATTGACGGCCGTCGGCGGCAGCGGTTCTGTAGGTGTTAAAGTGGGCGGAGCAACCGTCAGGGCTACAACAGGCGTCACCGTAAGGACGGCCGTAGGAGTCTGACCGGACGGCGTAAATAGCAGCGGCGTTTCCCTCCGGGCCGTCGGGCTGGCGTCGCTCACAGAAGCCACCGGGGCAAGTGTGGGCAATTTGTTGTCCCGTGCAGGTTGACACGCGGCCAGAAAAATTGTACAAAATAACAGAATTGCTGAATTAAGTTTCATTTTTTCATTATAAGTCGCCTCCATGCAAAAGAAAACGATACAGGCGGCCCAGTCGCGTAAAAACACAATAGGCAAATGACCGACTCATACAACGAATTGCTCGGACAACAGGTTGACCAATACCATATATTGCAGCACATTGCCCGCGGCGGTATGGCAGACGTTTATCTGGCAGAAGACGTTGACCTGCAACGCAAAGTCGCCTTAAAGGTGATGCTGGACACGCTGGCGGCAGCCGATCCGCAATTTGTGGAACGTTTCCGCCGCGAAGCGCAAATGGTTGCCAAACTGGACCACCCGAACATCGTCCAGGTTTACACCGTGGGCCAGACGCCGGCCGGACAGCCGTATATTGCCATGCAATACGTCAAAGGCGGCTCCCTGCGCGATAAATTAAAAGAGTTGGCCGAAAGAGAAAAACTGCTGACGACGGAACAGGCGCTCAATATCGCCCGTCAGATTGCCCTGGCGTTGGGTGCCGCCCACCAGGCGGGGATTGTGCATCGAGACATGAAACCGGCCAACGTACTCGTCCGGCCGGACGGGACGCCGGTTTTGGTAGACCTGGGGATTGCCGCCGTGCGCGGCGGGGCCAAATTGACGCAAACGGGCAGTATCATCGGCACGCCCGCCTATATGTCGCCGGAACAGGTGCGCGGCCAGGCGATTGACGGCCGCGCCGATTTGTACGCTTTGGGCGTCATTCTATACGAAATTCTGGCAGGGATACGGCCGTTTGACGCTGACGAATCCATTGCTGTTTTACACAAACAAGTGTACGAAGAACCGTTCCCCCTGAGCGGCTTCCGTCCCGACTTGTCCTTGCCAACGCTGCAATTAGTAGAGACCGCCCTGCAAAAAGACCCCTCACGCCGCTACCAGTCAGCCGAGGAAATGATACAGGCAATAGACGTCGCTATCCGGGCGGAAGGATTTTACGGGCCAAATCCTCATGCCACAGTTGTGCTGACCCAGTTGGACGACAGCAAACTGATCAACCGCCGCCAGTTGGTGCGGCCGCCGGACAAAGAACCGTCCCCGCCGGAACATCCTGAAAAAACAGAAAAATACACCGTGCCCCTGTGGGCTGTGGTCATTTTGGGAACGTTAGTCTTTGCCATTGTTCTATTTTTTATCTTCCGGTCATCTATCGACAGGGGATTCCCGGTTGCAGAAAGCAGCGTCATTGTTACTGCTACGCCGGCCGCTGCCGGCAGTGGAAGCGAGGAAACAACGGCCGTTCCTCCCGCAAATCCATCTAACGAGCCAAATAGCGGCGAAACAAACAGCCTTTCCAGCGAACCGACAGATTCCCCGCCCACCGAGACGCCCCTGCCGACGGCCACAGAAGCCCCTCTCCCTACCAATACCCCTGCGCCGGCAACACCCACCGCCACCCCCGATTTAGGCCCGGAAACGATTACCATCGGCCAATCTGGGCGGGGCGCGCCGTTGGAAGCCGTACGGCTGGGCGCGGGTGAAAAAAGCATCGTGCTGATTGGCGGCTTCCACGCCGGAGCTGTACCCGGTTCCGTCTCGTTGGCCCGGCAGGTCATCAACTACTTTCAGAATAATCTGCCCCTGATTCCGGCCAACACCACCCTGTACATCATCCCCTCCGCCAACCCGGACAGCCCGAATGCACCGGGGCAGTTGGCAGGCCGTCTAAACGCCAACGGGGTGGATTTGAACCGAAATTGGGATTGCCGCTGGACGGAAAACGCCCAATGGCGCGGCAGCACAGTGCCAGGTTCAGGCGGGACTGCTCCTTTTTCCGAACCGGAAACGCAGGCGCTCCGGGATTTCATTTTGAGCGTGGACGCCCAAGCAGTTATTTTTTGGGAAGCGCGGGCCACAAACGGGTTGACCTCGCCGGGGTCATGCAGCGACAGCCCCCTTGTTTCCGGCCGGCTGGCCCAGATTTACGGGGATGCGGCCGGTTATGACGTGGCTGATTTTGAGGATTTAACGAACCAGGAAATTAACGGAGACGGTACCAATTGGCTGGATTCGCAAAACATTCCGGCGATTTCCGTGCTGCTGCCGGATTATGATGATCTGGATTGGAATAATAGTCTGGCGGGCATATCGGCCGTTTTGCGCGAATATGGTCAATAAATGGCGGATTCTTCTGGCAATGCTGGCCGCGCTGGGGCTGGGAGGGTGCATTTCCCCGTTGTCACCTTTGCCGACGAAAGTACCTACGGCCGTTTTACCCACGCCAGTTACGCCAGCAACGAGCGACGTTTTTGCCGCTGCCATTCCTTCAGCCAGCCCTATACCCGCCTTGTCTTCTATGAGTACCGCCCCACCAGCAACGCCGCTAACGGCCGTTACCCCAGCTCCCCCAGTGGTTTTGGCTACGGCCGCCGCCCAATCTTCACCGCAGCCTTCCGCCCTGCCCGCGCCTTCGGCCACATTCACACCGCCTCCACCTGTTGGCGACAGCACAGCGGTCATTGGCTTTTCCGCCGCAGGACGGCCGTTAACCGATCATCAATTTGGCAATGGCCCCAACCAGATTGTGTTAGTCGGCGGTATGCACGGAGGGTATGAATGGAATACCATTTTACTGGCTTACCGTCTGATTGATTACTTCGGGCAAAATCCGGACAAAATCCCGGAAACGGTTACTTTACACATCATCCCTTCCGCCAACCCGGACGGTCAATTTGCGGTAACGGGCCAGGACGGCCGTTTTGCCCAATCGAACGTAGACGCAACGGCTGATAACTTTCCCGGTCGCTTCAACGGCAATGGCATAGATTTGAACCGCAACTGGGATTGCCAATGGCAGGCGGCCGGCGTATGGCGTGACCAGATAATTGACGCCGGCCCCACCCCCTTTTCCGAACCGGAAACACAGGCGCTGCGTGACTTTTTTCTGGCATTGCAGCCCGTAGCCGTCGTTTTCTGGCACAGCGCGGCCAACGGCGCGTACGGGGCCGGCTGCCCCGATCTGTATCCGCCGGCTTACGCCTTGGCAAAACTTTATGGGTCGGCCGGCGGCTACCCCGTGTACGAATTATTTGACGCCTACCAGGTTACAGGCGACGCCAGTGACTGGCTGGCGCGGCAAAATATTCCGGCCATTACCGTAGAACTGAAAACACACGAGGCGCTGGACTGGGAAAAAAATCTGGCGGGGGTTACGGCCGTGTTAAATTCGCAACAGCCGGGCCGCGTTTCCCCCTAAAATCCCGGCCTTATCCACCGGAGAGACGGGCAAATCCTGAATGGTTTGCACCGCGCCGGGCAGATCGCCGATTTGATGCGGGTAGTCGCTGCCCAGCAGCAGCTTGTCGGCCCCGGCAAACTGGATGGCGAACCGGATCGCTTGGGGCGAGTATGGGGTAGTGTCCATGTAAAACTTTTTCAGGGTATGGCTGGGCGGCCGGGCCAGCGTCCCCTGGCATTCCGGGTAAACCTGGAAGCCAAAGTCAATCCGTTCCGCCAGATAGGGCATCGTGCCGCCCATGTGGGACAAGACCATCTTCAGATCAGGCCACCGCTCAAAAACGCCGCTGAACACCAGCCGGGAGATGGCGACTGTCGTCTCGTGCAAAAAGCCGACGAGAGGCACCAGCCGGTAATCTTTCATGTGACCGATGTGGGCCGGGCTGGCGGGATGAAGGAAGAGTACGGCGTCCAGTTCGGCTGCTTTTTCGTACAGCGGCCAGAAGCGGGGCGCGTCTATCGCTTCGTCGTTGATGGTGGTGAAAATGAGCGCGCCGGGCAGACCCAATTGGGTCACAGCCCGTTCCAGTTCGGCGACGGCGGCGACCGTATCCGGTAAAGGCAGGGCGGCCAATGCGGTAAAACGGCGGGGATAACGGACCATAATCTCGGCAAAAGAATCGTTGACCAGCCGGGCCAATGCTGCGCCCCGCTCCGCCGCTTCAATAGACACCCCTGGCGTGGTCAGGGTAAGGACTTGCATGTCCACCCCGGCGGCGTCCATCGCCTCGATACGCGCTTCCGGCAGGTAATGGCCGTCTACAATAATGTTGTAATCTCCGGCATTGACCAGCCGCATACGGCCGTCCCCGTCTCGCTCCACTACAGCGCGGCTGTTCCCTTTTTCCAGTTCCGCCAGGTATGCCTGGGGGTATAAATGGTTGTGAAAATCAATGATCATGGTAAACCTCTCGTGGTACGTGGTGCGTGATTGAAATATCCCAATGCCCCAATTACAAATTACCAGTTACCAATCTCACCACCCCCGCCACATTCAGCAGCGCCTTCGGCACAAAAGAAGCAACCAGACAATACTCCTGCTCCTTGCTGCCGTCCTCGCTGCGCTCGGAGCAGTGGGAATTGCCGCCGGACGGCCCCAAGCCGTCAATGACGGGCAGACTATGCCAGATATGGTTGCCGTCGCTCAGACCGCCCCGCTCTTCCGGAAGGACAGCGCAGCCCAGGTCAGCGGCGGCTTGCTGCCAGATGGCGAGGAGGTTGTCTGTGGCTTCATTGCGCGCCCAGGGCGGAGTGCGGCGCAGCAGCTCCACATTGACATAACAAGCGTAACGGCCGTCCCCGCTGCGCACTGTGGACAAATCATTTAAGGCCAACATGGCCGCCACACCGCTTTCGTACACCTCCGGAGTGAAGGCGCGCATCTCAATGGTGGCAGAGGCGTAATGAGGCACACGATTGATGACTGTGCCCCCGGCTATTGTGCCTACGTTGAAGGTCAGGCCACGGCCGTAATCCGTCAAACCGTGAATCCGCTGCACGACATCGGCCATTTGGGCGATGGCGTTAGCCCCGCGGCGATGAGCAGACCCCGCATGGGACGCCTTCCCCGCCACCTGCACCCGAAAAATCGCCATTCCCTTGCGCGCCACCACAATTTTGCACTGATCCTGCCGCATCTGCCCCCCTTCAAAAATGAGGCCGCCTCGCGCCCCGGCCAATTCCCGCAAACAAAGTTCGCCAAAATCCTCACAGCCTGTTTCTTCACAGGCGTTGAGCAAAATGACCCAGGTCACGTCAGCGAAAACGTCTGGTAAGACAGCTTGCAGGGCGGCCATCATCATGTAAATAACAATTGTGCCCCCCTTGATGTCTACTGTGCCGGGGCCATAAATACGATTCTCCGCGACCCGCCAGCGGAAATTATTGCGCCGCTCCTCATCCGGGGGGAAGACAGTATCCAGGTGGGAGATGAGGCCGACTTTTCGGGCGGTACGGCCGTGTCGCCGCAGCACCAGATGCTTACCATACAAAGGATTGCGGGCGGGGACGGTGACGGCCGTAAAGCCCAACCCGGCAAACAATTCCGCCGTCAACTGCCCCAGCCGGTTCACCCCCTCCGCATTGGCCGTAAAACTGTTAATCTCCACCATCTGCCGCAGCCAGTCCAGGGCGTGAGGCAGGTTTCTTTCCAGATGGGTTTGCAGGTTTTGGCTGGTTTGCGTGTTGAGCATAGTTTCGTATGTAGGGTGATTTTGAAAATCGCCCTACGCAGCCGCCAGCAGCAACGCCAGCAGCGCCGTCCGTTGCACAAAGCTGTCCAGCAAAATATGTTCGTGCGTGGCGTGCGCCCCGCCGCCGACCGGCCCCAGACCATCCAGCGTAGCCGCGTAAGGGCTGGTCAGATTGCCGTCGGAACCGCCGCCGGCCGCGCCTTGGACCAGTTCCAGGCCGATTTCCCGCCCCAACTCCTGAGCCAGACGCCACAAGGCTTGATTGCGCGGCGTCCGCTCCATGGGCGAGCGGTTGAAGCCGCCTGCGATGACGAGGGACGCGCCGGGCAGAGTGGGGTGCAGGTTGTTGACGGCCGCTGCCAAAGCCTCGGCCGCCGCTACCGTCGGAGCGCGCACGTCCACCAGAGCGCGGCACTCCGCCGCCACCACGTTGGAGCGCGTCCCTCCCTCCACCACGCCGACGTTGACGGTGACGCCTTCTTCCGGCTGGTTCAACTGGCTCAATTTCAAAATGAGATGGGCCAGTTCCAGCGTGGCGCTAATCCCCTTTTCCGGTTCCAGTCCGGCGTGGGCGGCCTTGCCCCGCACGGTAATGGCAAATTCGCCGACGCCTTTACGGGCGGTCTTGATTTTACCCTCGCTGCCCAGGGCCGGTTCCAGCACGTAGACGCGCGCCACCGCCTGCGCCAGCCGCTCGATGTGGGCGCGGGAGTCGTCGCTGCCTGTTTCTTCGTCGGAGTTGATGAAAATGATGGGGGCTACGGCCGTCTCTCCCCCCAGTTCAGCCAGCGCCCGCAAGGCAAAAATCATCTGCGTCAGCCCCGACTTCATATCCAGCACCCCCGGCCCGCGCATAACATTCCCCGCCACCTCTACCGGCATCTCCGCCAATGTGCCCACCGGCCAGACGGTATCGCTGTGGCCCAGGAGAAGCTGCTGCGGCTGATCGGGGGCAAGGGTGGATGGCCGGGCCAGCAGCATCCCCCCGCTCTGCTTCCCCGGAATAATCTCCACGACAAAGCCCAGCTGCTCCAACGACTCGCGGAGCAAATCCTGCACAGGCGCCTGGGTTTCCGGCCGGGACGTGGGCGATTCCAGCCGCGCCAGCGCCGCCACAAAATCAATCATCTCCTGGCGGTGTGCGGTCAAATAGTTGAGAATATCGGTTGGGTTGTTCATGGAACCTATTGTACCTGACGTGATGCGTATTGCGTATTGTGTGAAGGCGTGAAGGCATGACACGTCTTCACGCCTTCGCGCATCACGTCCGCTACCGCAGCCACACCTGATTGTTTCTCCTCTGCCATGTTCTTCTCCCCCTTGTAAAGCGATTTGCAAAATCGTCCTGCAATCCGACTATTCGACTAACTCCTGCCCAACGCTGGCCGCCTGCGCCATTTTATACACTTCCTGGGCCACGGCCACATCCTGAATAGCCAGACCAACGGATTTGAACAGGGTGATTTCCGCGTCGTTTTCCCGGCCCGGTTTTTGGCCGATGATGATTTCGCCCAGTTGGGCGTGAATGTCTGCCTGGGTAATGGCATTCTCTTCGATGGGCATGATCAAGTCGCCCGCTTCGGAGAGGCAGGCGGCCAGGCTGTCTACCACAATTTTGGCCCGCTGGATGGTCACGGTGTCCAGTTCACGGGCGGTGGAGTGATGGGAACCAATGCCGGTGACGTGAACGCCGGGGCGCAGCCATTCTCCGGCAAAGACGGGCTGATGGGCTGTGGTGGCGGTAACGATGATGTCGGCGGCGGCTACGGCCGTCTGCCTATCCTCCACCACCACCATCTCTGCCGCCAACTGCTCCTCCATCTCCGCTACAAATAGTTCCGCCGCTTCCCGGTTTTTGTCCACCACCAGTATTCGCTCGATAGGCCGCACCAGACAAACCGCCTCTACTTGCGTTCGCGCCTGCGCACCCGCGCCAAAAATCGTCAGCACACGGGCATCTTCCCGCGCCAGATATTTGGCAGCCACGCCGCTGACCGCGCCGGTGCGCACGGCCGTCAGATACCCCGCAGCCATCACCGCCAGCCGC
>JALUPA010000577.1:1992-2963 GCA_027054335.1 Ardenticatenaceae bacterium | reverse complement strand
ACCATGAGCAGAAACAAAAATTCAAGCCAACACACCCAGCATGCCTTTTTGGTCGCCTGGGGGGCATTTGCAGAACAGATTGGTTTGCTGGAGAAGTTGCAAGCGATACCCCTGAAACAGAAGCGCTACCGGCACAGTCCCCAGGGCAAAGTGGTAGAGTTTCTGGTGGCTATTCTGGCCGGGCTGGAACATTTGAAGGATCTCAGTCTGGCGGCGCATCCGCTGGACAAGGACCAGGCCGTGGCCGAAGCCTGGGGGCAGGCGGGCTGGGCCGATTACAGTGGTGTCAGCCGGACGTTGAAGGGGCTGAGTTGGGCAGAAGTGGAGCAGATTGTCCAGGCTCTGGCAGAAATCAGTCGGCCTTTCATCGCTACGGAATTGGCACAGATACGCCGTCAGGGTCAACGGCTGTGTCTGGATGGCGATTTGACCGGTCTGCCGGTGTCCAACACCAGCCGCACCTACCCCAATGCCGCCTATGGACATATGAACACGGACATTCGGCTGGGGTATCAAGCGGCGTTGGTCAGTCTGGAAAGTCCCACCTATGGGCGTTTGTGGCTGTCGGTGGCCCATCATCCTGGCAATACGGTCTCCTGTACCCAGGCGGAAGCGCTGGTGTTGGCGGCCGAAAGAGGCACCGGTTTGCGTCCCCGACGGCGAACAGAACTGCTGCAGCAGCACATCCGGGATTTTGAGCAGGCGATGGCCGTCACAGCAGAGCGTCTGGAAATCCAGCAAAAGGCAGTGGACCAGGCTGGCGAACGGCTGGCCTCTGCCGAACGGCAACTGCAGGAACGTCAACAACACCTGGCAGAACTTGAGCAGACCTATCAGGCTCGTCATCTGGTGGAACGTCCCTACAGCCGTCTGGCCCAGGCTCGCCGGCGGGTGCAGGCTGCCGAGAAACGCCGGCACAGCCGGGAACGGGCCTTGCAAGCCGCCCAACGTCGCCTGGACAAGACCAGCCA
>JALUPA010000577.1:1409-1982 GCA_027054335.1 Ardenticatenaceae bacterium | reverse complement strand
ACCTACGAGAACATCACCCTGCTCATTGAGATGGGCTACGAAGTGTACATCAAGCCCCACAATCACCGGGTGGTGGCTTACCTGAAACGCCAGGTAGACGAACAAACGGCCTGGGAACGGGTGGGGAAGAACGCCGAGATGGTCGCCTGGCCGGCTATGTCCCTCAAAGGCTGTCCCTATCCGTTGGATGTGGCTCTGGAGCGTTTCCACACCGGCCAGACCATCAAACACAGCGTTCTGCTTCACTTTGGGACCGATAACGTGACCGAGAATTTGCCCGACTGGTTTGCCCACTACAACGGCCGGCAAACCATCGAAGCAGGCATCAAAGAAGGCAAGCAGGTTTTTCACTTGCATCGCATCAAGGTGCGTTCCGAACCGGCCATCTACCTTCAGGAGTACCTGACCCTCTTCGCCGCCAACTTCATCCGCTGGGCAACCCATTGGCTGGCCAGTCTGCCCCAGCCGGATGAGAACGCCCTCGATGTACGTCAGATGGGCATCAAGCATCAGGTACAAGTCGGTGCGCACATCTCTGCCCAAATCAGTCAGAGTTCAGATGGTAAGTTGTTA
>JALUPA010000577.1:0-1399 GCA_027054335.1 Ardenticatenaceae bacterium | reverse complement strand
TGATTGCAGCGCCTTTGCCGGAAAGGTATTTCGCCTGCCCCGTGGCGCTCCGCCACCGGGCAGTAGAAAATCTTGCAAAAGAACGCCGTTTTTTGTGATTCCACGTCTGATTGCACAAATGTTACGCTAGTCAGTCCTGGCCAAGGTTCACATCTCAGTTGTCAAAGTGCAGAGATAGATTTGACTCGTTACCCTACACTGAACAGGAGTTCTATTAGGAAAAGCGGCTGTACCAATGGTATACTCCAAGAAAGACCATCACATCCAACCTGGAGGGATACAATGAGCGACAGTCGCCGCCGATACAATGCCGTAGAGAGGAAACTTCGTCAGCTTTTACCCGATGCCTGGGCTGCGTGTGAGAGCCGAATGATAAACTTGAGTTTGCTGGTCAGTGCCATTCCAAAAGCCAAAGATTTAACCCAGTCAGCTTTGGCGGCGGAGATGCCATTGCCAGCCCAACAGACCAGTTTAATACAACGTCAACGACGTTGGATGAAGAATGAACAGGTCAACGAACGAGCCTTGTACCGGCCGATTATTCAGCCCTTTCTCCAGGCCAAGAGCCGAGCGACAGTGCCCTTGATTCTGGATACGACCGATGCAGGGTGCGACTGTCATCTGTTGACCGTGGCGGTCGGCTACCAGCGGCGGGCCTTACCCGTAGTCTGGCAGGCCGGTGAAGGTAGCCGCGGTCATACGGATGGTCATATCCAAGTTGACCTGTTGCGCTATACGGCCGGCCTGTTGCCCTCCGAAGCGGATGTCATCGTGCTGGGGGACGGCGAATTTGGACATGTGCAGTTGCTCGAGTGGTTGCAGTCGAATACGGCGTGGAGTTTTTGTCTCCGAATAGCCAGCGACACCTGCATTTTGTACGAAGGGGAGTGGCAACGCCTGGACAGTTTTCAGGTTCGTTCTGGTGAAACCATCTGGTTGCCCCAGGTCTTTGTGACCCGCAAGGCGGCTTTTGGGCCGGTCAATGTCTGGCTTACGTGGGACAATAAGAATCAGCGTCTGTTGCCCATCGTCACCAACCTGGATTTACCGGATGAAGTCGCCTGCTGGTATACCAAACGAGCCTGGATTGAACCTCTCTTTGGCGATATCAAAGGCCACGGCTTTGACTTGCAAACCAGCCGCTTACGCCATCCCCAACGCCTCAACCGCTTGATGTTAGCGGTCGCCCTGGCCTACTTGTGGATGTGTTTTCTTGGGGCAACCGCCATTATGTTCGGTCGGGCCAAATTCGTGGACCGCACGGACCGCCGAGACCGAAGTCTATTCACCATCGGTCGGCTCTGGCTTAATCGGTTGTTAAATCTGGATAAACCTGTTCTGGTCGGGTTTTGCCCTTATCCTTTCCTGGCCGGTGTTCCTCCGTCTGGTACAAGGTCAT
>JALUPA010000576.1 GCA_027054335.1 Ardenticatenaceae bacterium | reverse complement strand
GTAAAACACGGCCGTCACCCGGTTTTGCCAGGATACGGCCGTTTTCCAACACAACTTTGCCGCGCAAGACAACTTTCTGCACCCGCCCACCCATCTCCATCCCGGCAAAGGGCGTCCAGCCGCATTTGCTGTGTAAATCTTCGTTGCGGATGGGCATCGGTTCCAGGGTGACTTCGATGTGGGTGTCCGGCTGGGGGGGCAGGTGGTAGATGCGGCGGGGATTGTGGGCCATCAGGTCGGTCAGGCGGGCCAGGGTGAGGCGGTTTTGGGCTACGGCCGTGAGCATCAACCCCAGCGACGTTTCCAGCCCGGCCACGCCCGGCGGCGGGTTGTCGGACAGTTTTTCCGCCAGCGTGTGGGGCGCGTGGTCGGTGGCGATGCAATCAATGGTGTCGTTGATATGTTCCCACAAGGCGTCTACGTCCGACTGGCGGCCCAGGACGGGGCGCATGTCCCCCAGCGGCCCCAGGCGGGCGGCATCGGCGGCCGTGAGGCAGAGGTGGTGCGGCGTGACTTCGCAGGTGACGGGCAGGCCCTGCGCTTTGGCGTCGGCAATCAGCTCAATCTCTTCGCGGCAGCTGATGTGGCAGAAATGGACGGGACGGCCGTAAACGGCCGCCAGCCCAATCCCCACCGCCACACTCTGCTTTTCCGCGTGCATGGCAATCATCTTCTCCCGCGGCCAGGTCTGGAAGCAGGCCCGCAGCGTGGGCACGTCTTCCACCCGCAGCGGGCCAAAGGTGTCGTTCAAGTAGATTTTCAGAGCGACGGTATGTGTAGCCAGTTGAGGCAGTAGGCCGATTTTTTCCGGGCTGGCTCCGGCAAACAATCCCACGTCGCACAAAATATCTAACTGCGCCTGCCGGAATGTGGCCTGTACTACCTCTGGCGTACTTAGCGGCGGCGACGTGTTGGGCATGGCTAAAATCGTTGTAAAGCCGCCGGCCAGGGCTGCGGCCGTGCCTGTCCGGAAATCTTCCTTATGCTCCCCGCCCGGCACACGTAAATGGGTATGCACATCTGCTAATCCGGGTAATATTATTGTTTCTGCCATACAGTTTTGCTCCGGTACGTAGGGCGATTTTCAAAATCGCCCTACATGGCATAAAAAAAGCCCGATCAATAAAGATCGGGCTGTCTAATAAAAAGGAGATGTATTTGTTTAATCGCGTCTCGTATCACTCCGGTCAAATCAGCCATCCTTTGTTGCTTCTAATCCCGGAAAGAAATGGTAGCATAATTTTATTTTTCGGCCAAATGTATTTTCCCGGAAACTTTGAGTTTCCGGGAAAATGAATGATAATGCAAGGCATGAACTATTTGGAGAAATTACACAATATTCAAGAGAAAAACCAGTCCTGGCTTTGTGTGGGTCTGGACCCCGATCCTAATCATTTGCGGGTGGATTGGTTGAAGTGGGATGAACCGGTTTTGCCCTTTAACAAGGCGATTATTGACGCGACGGCCGATCTCGTCTGCGCTTACAAGCCGAATCTGGGTTTTTACCTGCAATGGGGCGCGGCCGGGGTGATTGCCCTGGAGCGAACGATTGCGTACATTCCCCGGCACATTCCCGTCATTCTGGATTGCAAGACGGGGGACATCAGCCACACGCAGGCGGCCTGGGCGAAGGGGGCGTTTTACGAGTTGGGTGTGGACGCGATTACGGTGAATCCTTACGTGGGGGCGGATGCCGTGATTCCAGCGATTGGCGAACGGCCGGAGAAAGCGGTTTACATTCTGGCGCGCACGTCCAATCCCAGCGCGACTAATTTTCAGGGAGATTTACGCGCCGGGCAGGGGCTTTCGGCCGAGGTGCTGCGCCAAAGCCAGACGTGGGAGACGGCCGGACACAAGGGGTACGTGGTGGGGGCGACGTATCCGGAAGAGTTGGCTGTGGCCCGGCGGCTGGCGCCGGCGGCGAATTTCCTCATTCCGGGGATTGGGGCGCAGGGGGGGAGTTTGGTTACTGCCGTAACCTACGGCCCAGACCCCATCGCCGGCCCCGTCATCAGCGCCAGCCGCAGCATCATCTACGCCACCGGCGGCACGAATTTTGACGAAGGGGCGCGGCAGGCGGCGCTGGCCTTGCGGGATGAGATTAACGGGATTCGGGAGAGATTGAGGAGTGGAGATTAGAGATTCAGTAAATCCAGATTTCAAAAGATCAAGCCGCGGATTTCGCGGATTTAGAGGATTGATTATATAAAAATCCGCGCTAATCTGCGAAATCCGCGGCTAAAAGATGAATCTCTAATCCAGATTTGCCTGGGTGCGGTGGATGTAACGGCCGTATCCTCCCCCAACCTGCAACGTCCCATCACCCACCACAACCTGCCCCCGTACCAGCGTCATTTCCGGCCAGCCGGTCAGGGTGACGCCCTGGTAGGGTGTCCAGCCGGCCGTCTCGTGCAAAGTTTCCGGGGAGAGGGTGACGCGCTTGCGGGGGTCAAAAATCACCAGATCGGCGTCGTAGCCTACGCCAATGTGCCCCTTTTTCTCCAGGCCGGCCAGTTTGGCCGGGGTGGTGCAGCACATATCCACCCACTGGCTGGGCGTGAGCAGGCCGCTGCCCACGCCGCGGGAGTAGATGGCCGGGAAGCGCATCTCAATGGAAGGGACGCCGCCGGGGATGGCGCTGTAATCATCCAGGCCGGTGGCTTTTTCCTCGATGGTGAAGGGGCAGTGGTCTGTGGTGATGATTTGCAAATCTCCCCGGCTGACCGCCTGCCACAGGGTATCTTGCTCGGCCTGGCTGCGGATGGGCGGGGAGCAGACGGGTAGCGCGCCCCGGACGCCGGGCGCGTCGTAAGCGTCCCAGGTGAGGAACAGGTATTGGGGACAGGTCTCGCCGGTGACGGGACGGCCGTTCCCCCGCGCCTGCGCAATTTGTTCTACCGTTGCCTCGCAGGAAACGTGGAAAATGTGGACGGGGACATCCACCAGTTCGGCAATGTCAATTAAC
>JALUPA010000575.1 GCA_027054335.1 Ardenticatenaceae bacterium | reverse complement strand
GAGTATACCGATTACCAGTGTCCGTTTTGCGGCCGTCACTTTGAGCAAACGTTCCCGCTTATTCAGGAACAGTATATTGATACGGGGCTGGTGCGTTACGTGTTTAAGGATTTTCCGCTGACGCGAATTCACGCGCAGGCAGTGGCGGCGGCCAATGCGGCGCGCTGCGCCGGAGAACAGGAGGCGTACCTGGAGTTTCACAACAAGTTGTTTGAGAATCAGGACGCCTGGAATAATGAGCAGGCGGAGACGATTTTCATCGGCTACGCGGCGGAACTGGGGTTGGACAAGGCCGCCTTTGGCCAGTGCGTGCAGGAGAACCGGTATGAGGAGGCGATTATGGCTGATCTGAATGAGGGGATTGACCTGGGGGTGAGCGGGACGCCGGCTTTCTTTATTAATGGCCGTTTCCTTTCCGGCGCGCAGCCATTTGAAGCGTTTGCCGCTTATATTGAGGCAGAATTGGAAGAGTAGGCGTCATGTGTGATTCGTGATTACGTGTGATGAACAGCCTGGGATTCTTTGTCCCAGGCTTTTTTCGTCATAATGGGCGGGGGGCGTGTATAATGTCTGCATCTTGACAAAAGTGATGTATCTTGCCTTGTGGTTACGCATCACGCATCACAGGAGACATTATGCGGATTTTTATGACGGGCGCCACGGGGTTTGCCGGGTCGTTTCTGGTGGAGCAGTTGCTGGCGGAAGGGCATGAGATTACGGCGCTGGAACATCCGGCAACGAGCCGGCAGGCTGTGCCGGACGGGGTGCAGGTGGTGTTGGGTGATTTGCTGGACGTGGCGGGGTTGAAAACGGCCGTCACCCAGACCCGCCCCGATGTCATTTACCATCTGGCGGGGCAAGCGTATCCGGCCCGCTCCTGGCAGATTCCGGGGTCTACACTGGCGGTGAATACGGTGGGTACGGCCAATGTGCTGGATGCGGCGGTGAGTTACGGCCGTCCCCGCGTCGTCGTCATCACCAGCGCTGATATGTACGGCCTCATCCCTCCCGAAAAGATGCCCATTACCGAGCAGACGCTCCCGCAGCCACGCCACCCTTACGGCGTGAGCAAGTGGGCGGCAGCGCAGTTGGTTCCCTTGTTTTGGCAGCATTTTGAGCTACCGGTGGTGGAGGCACGGCCGTTTAACCACATCGGGCCGCGTCAGGCGTTGGGCTTTGTCGTACCCGATTTTGCCAGCCAGATTGCCGCTATTAAGTTGGGGCAGAAGGCGAATCGTATGTCCGTGGGCAACCTGGACGCGCAGCGGGATTTTACGGACGTGCGGGACGTGGTGCGGGCTTACCGGCGGCTGGCCGAAGCGGGTCAGCCGGGGGAAGCGTATCTTATCTGCTCCGGCCAGCCGGTGAAGATTAACTATTTGCTGACCAAACTGGCGGAACTGGCAGATACAGATGTAGCTATTGAGTACGATCCCGCCCGGATGCGGCCGTCGGATACGCCCTGTTTGTATGGCAGTTACGCCAAAATTGAGCGGGATACGGGCTGGCGGCCGGAAATTCCTTTGTACCAATCGCTGGCGGATACGTTGGATTATTGGCTGGACGTGATGCGGGATGCGTAAGAACATATTTCAAAGTGGCAAGGCCCCAACTGAATTAGCCGCAGAGATGTAGAGAGCGTAGAAGATGTCCCTGCTATCCAAACAAATTCCTGCTAAAAATCTGGTATCTATTGACGTACTGGTCTTGCTGCTTGTTGCTCCGGCGTACATACAGGAAAAAGACGCTTATTTAGTTGTCATCGCTCTTTTGGCGTATGTGCTTTTAAGTTTGTGGCTTCCTTTGGCGCTTAATCAGAAAGAAAGTTCCCGGCGGAACCGGTTAAGTTTTGTTTTTCGTTACACGCTCCTTCTGGTTATCGCCGTATCTGTTGTAGTCGTGCCGACTTTGGCGAATGTTTGGGAACGTATGGTTACCCCCGTCGAAGAGGATGGATTCTCTCCGGCTTACAGCACGCTGTCGGACAGCGCCATGCAAACGGAACTGGCTTTGGGCTATCTGGACGCCGGACTTAATCCTTATGAGGAACGTTATGAAGATACGCCGCTTCGTTTTTACCAATGGCTGGACGTGGAGCAAACTGATTGGCAGGACCCTGCGTATGATTATTTTGTTTACTTCCCCGGCTACTTGCTTCTTTCGCTGCCTTTCTACAAAGCGGCCGCCGCGACGGGTATTCTTTATGATCAAAGAATCGTTTACCTGTTGTTTTACGTCATTTTGTTGTTTGTCTTGCCACATTTGGTTAAAGCGCCGGCGTATGGGCTGGCTTTGGTTGCTGCCGTTGGCCTTAATCCTCTTTTTACGGAACCTGTCGTATCGGGTATGAATGACGTCGTTCCCTTTTTGGGTGTGGTATTAGCAGTGTTGGCTTTAACCCGCCGCCGTTTTCTGTGGGCTGCATTTTTTATGGGTATGGCCTGTGCCTTGAAGCAATATGCCTGGTTCGTGGCCCCGTTTTTTATTTTGTATGTTTGGGAACAAAGTGAACCAGCGCGAAAATTACGGAATACGGCCTTGTCTGTGGCGATTATAGGCGTTTGGATTCTGGTTGTTGCCCTGCCTTTCTTTTTGTGGGACCCGCAGGCTTTCTATACGGACACGTTGGCTTTTCCGGCCGGCCGGGCGGAAATACTTTATCCGATTCGGGGTTTTACCATTGGGCGCTTGTTGATGGGTGTGGGGGTTATCCCTACATTTTTTGCACCATTTCCTTTCCAGTGGCTGCAACTGTTGTTTGGGCTGCCGCTGCTATTGTTTTTGCTTTGGTACCAACATAAAAAGGGAGTGGCGGCTATGCTTTTGGCGGCGGCCGTCTTTATTTTTGGTTTTGGTTTCCTGTCGCGGTTTTTTCATCCGAATTACGTAGGTGTTGTTACCGTTCTGGCGGCGCTGGGTGTATTGATGGACTTTTCCGGAACGGCGCGGGTTTGATTTTTCTATGGATACAT
>JALUPA010000574.1 GCA_027054335.1 Ardenticatenaceae bacterium | reverse complement strand
GACTTGTTCAAAGTGTGTCCGGCGCTCACGGCCGAATTCCAGAAACGGATTGGCGGGTAGACGGCCGTTTCGCAAAAAGCCCAGAATTTAGCAAAAGCCGCTCATCAGAGATGAGCGGCTTTTGTATTTCCAAATTAGTAGTGATGGCCAAACAAGCATAAACTGTTTAATCATCGCACGTGACAGCAGGTATATACAAAAGCTGCTCCACAACTTGTCCGCCACCGCTTTCTATGCGTGCAGTACCGATAATAGCTCCGCCATCGTTGCTGATATTAAATGTGGTGCTGCCACTGGTGGGGCCAGCTTTATGGTCGCCATTCCAGTAGTAGGTGTAACGGCCGTCACCGCCTCTACCTTCCATAAATATAGGGCGCGTCCAAACATCATTGCTGCAACTACCTTCAAGGTAGTATACATCTGCGGTTAATGGGCTGACAACAGGAAGTTCGTTGACTTCTCCGGGATACTCAAAGAATTCTCCCCAAACAAAACCTTCATTTCCATTCTTGTCCCGTATATACAGCCAGGAACCAGTTGTGTTACGGCCGAGAACACCAACAAACTCATCTGTATCTACAAAGGGAAGTTGGGCTGAACTGCCAGAATCAACAGGTGCGGGGAAAATAGTGGCGGGTTCAAGAGCGCGGGCTGTACCTTGGGTATCATCTAAGGAGATGTTATCGGAGCCTGTTGGGAATGGGGTAAATGTTGCTGTTGCAGTTGGCGAGGGTGTTATAGTAGGCGTGTGAGTAGGTGTGTTTGTTGCTGTAGGTGAGGGTGTGGATGAAGGCGTTGTTGTGGGGATGGGTGAAGGTATCTTGCTGGGGGGAATAGCTGCTAAAGCTGTTGCCGCTTCAGCGGTTTGTATAACAGCATATACTTTATTTTGATTGTTAGCGTTTATAATAAAACCTGCAACAACGATGACTAAAACAATACTACTAATAATCCCAGCCATCACATATGGCATATTTCTGAATGGCATTGTTTCATAAGCAACGGCTTGGCGTATGCGAGTCATTTGAGTTGACAAGCCGGGATAGTAGGGATCAATTGATTCAACCTTCTCCAATTGCCTCAATGTTTCTCGCAACTCATCGGCCGAATCTGCCAATAACGATTGGCGAACAGCTCGCTCAAACATTTCGTCAAGATTTTGAGCTGAACCGGTCATCATAGGGATCCCCCCCCAAGTCCAATCCCATAGAGGGCGTTTTTTCCGACAAACAACTAACAAATGTTTAATCCGATTTTTCCTTAGACATTCCTGAATCAGAGATTGTGTTTTTCCGTGTTTTGTTTTGCCCGCAAGGTTTTCATAATCGAATCCTAAATCAAAACAAAGTAATTGAATCTCCTGCTCATTAAATAACTTGTTTATTTGTTCGCGCAACTCGGTAGGATTCATGGCTTTCTTCTCCATTATTCCCCTACGTCGCCCGTTCCAAGTTGAGGGCCAGGAGGCGTTCCAGAATTTCTTCGTCGCTGAGGGTGGGGGGCCAGCCGTAGGCATCGAGAACGGCCGTATCCAGCGCCGTATGTATGTCGTCCAGTTCCTGGATTTGTTCGCGGGTGACGGAGCGGCGGGTTACTTTGTCGAACTCCGCCTGCATAAAGAGATTGCCCGGCTGCCGGGCGGCGGACTTGACCGTTTGCCGGTAGTAGACAAGGCCGTTGTACAGGTTGGTCAGAGTGCGCTTCTTCAGCATTTTTTCGTAGGCGTCGCCCACACCGGCGTACAGTTCATCGCGGGGCGGGTTGAGCCAGGCGTCCCGCCAGCATACCAGTTCCCGCGCCCAATGAGCGATTTCCGCTACCCGCGCGTCTTCTGCCTCGGCCGGTTCTGTGCCCGGCGGCCAGGGGAAGGGGAAGGTTTCAAAGGTGGTGGTGGGTGTGTAGCGGGGATCGTTTCCTTTTCCCAGCCACGTACCCATCCGCAGCGCCCAAATTTCATGCGGCCGTGAATGCAAAACACCGAAAAAGTAGTCATCTTCACGGGCAAAAGCATAAAGTTGATGGTCAGGCATCGTGGGAGAAGTCAACCACACAAAAAGACGATGCTTTGCAACCGCTGGCGTAACAATAAACCGCTGTAATTTTGCCAATGCTTCTCGCATTTCCTGTCCTGGAACACGATGAATCCACCATTGTTCTCGCAACCTGGCAATTCGGTTGCCTTCACGCATAGGCTTAACGTTTTCTTCGACGTATTCAAAAGGCATTAGATATTGTTCGGCATCTTCTTTTGGCGTATCAATCCCAAAATCAATAATCCACATGTTACGATTTCGCCGGACAATATCTAATCCATTTACCCAGGGAAAAATCACTTCTGAGTTAGATTTTCCACCTGGATTTGTTGCATTCAACATTTTACGGGCTAAATCGTCGTTAATATCGAACGGGCCACCTTTTTCATCCGTTCTCATACACAGATTTTTGTTTTCTGGCAATGGAACGGCCCGTGTCAAATCAACTGCATAAGTCAAATCCGAATTGATTAACGGAATCATTCGACCATCTAACACTTTTTCTTGTTGAGTATTATCATCAAAGCCAACAATGGAAACACGCACGGCCGCGCCATCTAAAACCCAGGGATTGTCGCTCCAGGCCATGAAAATATCGCCGCTTTCCTTGATGCGTTTCAATACTTCCCGGTTTGCCCCGCCGCGAATGGAGTTTGTGGCAATCAACCCGGCTCTTTTGGCCTTTCCCCGCTCAATTTGCCCCCGCGCCTTCTCAAACCAGTAACAAACCAGATCAGCGAAAGCCGGTACGCGCCCTTCGTACAGCTTGAACAGGTTGTCTACGGTCTCATCGCCTAATTCCTGCCGGATTTTGTTGCCGCCGAGGAATGGCGGGTTGCCAATGATCACGTCCGCTGCGGGCCATTCCGGTTCTACGGGACGGCCGCTTTCGTCATAAGCCAGAATCGCGTCCATCCGCTTGATATTGTGCAGGGGGCGCAGGACGGGGTCGGGTATCTCGCCAAAGCCGTTGGCAAAACGCCATTGCAGGTAGCCAATCCAGGCCGTAATCTGGGCCAGTTCGTGAGCGTAAGCGTTAATCTCAATGCCGTACAACTGCTCCGGACTGACGCTCAATTCAATCGGCGGCAGGCCGCGCCGGGCGGCAAAAGTAATCACCTGCTTCTGCAAATCCAGCAGTTGGCGCAAAGCCACGTAGAGAAAATTGCCGGAACCGCAGGCCGGGTCCAGAACGCGCACGCTGGCGATTTCGGCGGCGAAGTCGGTTAAGAGTTTATGCGCAGAGGAGGTGACAGGCACTTTGGAAGTGCCTGTCACCTGATCACGCAGAAGTCGATCAGCCTGGCGGCGCACCTCGTCCCAACGGCGGCGCAGCGGTGCCAGCAGCACCGGCTCCACAATGAGCATGATGTCGTCTTCGCTGGTGTAATGCGCCCCCAACTGCGCCCGCTTGCCCTCGTCAATCACCCGCTCAAACAACGCGCCAAAAATGGCCGGGTCCACCTGCGACCAATCCTGCTCCGCCGCCCGCAGCAGCGCCCGCGCCAAATCGTGAGGAATCGTGGGCACAAAATCATCGTCAAACAGCGTGCCGTCAAATTCCCGGATTTTGTACATCAGCGAGCCGCCGCCGCGCATTTCCCGGAACAGGCTGCGCAGCGCGGGCTGCAAATCCCCCTGGGGATGATCCTGCGTGCGGATAATCTGGGTAAAAATATGCGCCGGCAGCAAGGCCAAATCTTCGGCAAAAAGGCAGAAGAGCAGCCGGGCCATGAAGTGGGCCAACTGCTCCGGCGTGTACGCTTCGCCGGTGATTTGCATGTGGGCTTTCATGGCGTCGGCCACCGCCACAAAGGTATCCGCGCTGGCTTTGGTGATTTCCTGCTGCGTCCGCTCCGGCCTGAATTTGTCCGGGTTGTAGAAGGCCCATGCCAGCTTTTGCACCCCGTCCCCCCGCGCAATGTCGTCGAAGGTGATGGTGTGGCTGACGACGGGGTAATTGTTGAAATTGGTGTGAATGACGATGGTGTGAATGTCGCTGGTGATGAGCAGGGGCGGGTTTTGCAAATCTTCCCGGTACATCTGCAACTGCCGGTACGCTTTGTTCAGGTCTTTGTGCGGCCCTTTGTATTCCCAGATGAATTTGCCCCGAAAGTACACGTCGGCAAACCCTTTCTGCCCGCCCGGTTTGACGGTACGGGTTTCAAAGGAAAAAGTTTTGCCTTCCGGGTCATAGGCTGCCGGGGTGGGATGGCCGACCAGGCGGCAGACGTCGTTGAAGTGGGATTGGGCTACGGCCGTTTCCTTCTGCTGTATTTTAGACCATTTCTGGACGAATTCTTCCGGTGTCATGGGAAATAAGGATAACATAGTATTAAGTGACAGTCACTTTTGAAGTGACTGTCACTTAACTATATAATCCCAAAGTAAAAGCGCCGTATAACTGAGGTGACAGTCACTTGTATACGCAAGCGAGCAAACAAATGAAATCCGTAATTCTGCTTATGACGCTGGCTCTGTTTACTTTGGTCAGCGGGATGGTTTGGGCGCAAAATCGGCCAACTGTGGTGGGGAGGTCGGCCGTATCCGCCAACGCCTGCCAGCCCCTCCCTCCACCCACAGGCCCTACCATCTCCGTTTCTACTGTAGCCGAACTGGAAAACGCCGTCAACAATGCCGCATCCGGCGACACTATCCTCATTGCCGACGGGACGTACAACCTGAACGGCGTCTACCTGCGGCTGGACACGCCCAACGTCACCCTGCGCTCGGCCAACGGCAACCGGGAAGCGGTCATTCTGGACGGCAACTATGTCACCACCGAAATCGTCCAGATTGCCGCCTCTAACGTGACTGTCACCGACGTGACCATACAAAAGGCGTACAATCACCCCATCCACATAGTCACAACGGCCGCGGGCGATACGCTGAATACGACCATCTACAACGTCCACCTCATTGACCCCGGCGAACAGGCGATCAAAATCAACCCGGCGGCGGACGGCACGTACCCGGACAACGGCCTGATTGCCTGCTCCCGCATTGAATTGACGGACGCGGGACGGCCGTCTATCCGCAACAACTGTTACACCGGCGGCATTGACGCCCATCAGGCGCGGGGCTGGACGGTGCGGGACAACCTGATCGAAGGGTTCTGGTGCGCCAACGGCCTGTCTGAACACGCCGTCCATTTCTGGCGCGGCAGCCGGGATACGGTGGTGGAGCGCAACGTGCTGAATGATAACGCCCGCGGCGTCGGCTTTGGCCTGTCTACTAGCGGCGACGGCCGTACTTACCCGGACAACGTCTGCCCGGCGGCCGGCGGCAGCTACGTAGGCCATTACGACGGCATCATTCGCAACAATTTTGTCTTTGCCGGGCGGAGCGAACTGTTTGCCTCGGAATATGGTTTCGACTGCGGCATCTGCCTCTGGCAGGCGTGCGGGGCGCAGGCGTTGAACAATACGGTGGCGTCCACGCAGGCCCCGTTTTCTTCTATCGAATGGCGTTTTGCCAATACGGATGTGACCATCACCAACAATCTGGTCAGCCACAATTTGCGCGACCGGGGCGGCACGGCCGTACTGACCAACAATCTGCAAAACGCCCCGCTAACGTGGTTTGTGGATGGGGGAAACGGGGATTTGCATTTGCGGGATACGGCCGTGTCTGCCCTTGACCAGGCTGTTCCTTTGGCTGAAGTGACGGATGATGTGGATGGGGACGGCCGTCCCGTTGGCCCCGCCCCCGACATCGGCGCAGACGAATGGACGCCCTCGCTGCAACTGACCGGCGCCCCCGCCGATCAAACCATCTACCTGAACTGGACGGTGGACACAACCTCGCTCGACGCCTGGCGCATCACCTACAGCGGCCCGGCGGGCGACCAATCCTCCCCCATCACCGGCCTGAGTGAACCAACCCGCGCTTACACACTGACCGGCCTGACCAATTACACGCCCTACACCATCACCCTCAACGCCATGCTGGCCGGTTCGCCGGTTTTGACGGACACGGTGACGGTGATGCCTACTGATTTGTTTGTCTATTTGCCCGTCGCCCAAAAATAGGGCGGCCGGCCTTCCTGGAGGTTTTTTGATGAAACGATATTTAGTTTGGGCTGTGCCTTTGTTGACTTTACTGAAAAAACCGCAGAGGACGCGGAGATCGCAGAGATTTACTAGAGAAAAATCCAGACAAATCCGCGCAATCCGCGGCTTTTTTCGGCAGACTCCTTTGTTGCTTGTTTTCTTTTTGATTTATGTGTTGCTGGGGCAGACGGCCGTATCCCAAGCCAGCACCTTCTACGTCGCCACCACTGGTAATGACAGCACGGGAGACGGCTCCTCCGCCAATCCCTGGGCCACCATTACCCATGCGCTGGACAATGTGCCGGATGGCAGTTTGATTTTGGTGCGGGCGGGGGTGTATAACGGCCGTATCCGCATCCGTGGTACCTTCCCCAACGGCGTCACCGTGCGGTCGGAGGTTCCCTATCAGGCCATCCTGCAAAACAACGGCACCGTCATCACCGCCTACACCCATCCCAACGGCGTAGAGGGCATCACCATCGAAGGGTTCGAGATTCGGCATGATGGGCCGGGAGCCAGCCCCCTGGTGGTGCATATTGACGGCAACGGGGATGGCAGCGTCAGCCGCATCACCCTGCGCAACAACATCCTCCACGACAGCTACGACAACGACATCCTCAAAATCAACAACGCCACCCGCGACATTTTGGTAGAAGGCAATCTGTTCTACAATCAAACCGGTTCGGACGAGCATATTGACGTGAACAGTGCGGCAGACGTCGTCATTCAGGACAACGTTTTCTTTAACGATTTTGCCGGCAGCGGGCGACCCAACAATAACAACACCAGCAGCTACATCGTCATCAAAGACAGCAACGGCTCTGACGACATCTACACCGGCAGCAACAACATCACCGTGCGGCGCAATATCTTTTTCAATTGGGAAGGTTCCACCGGCAACAACTTTGTCTTGATTGGCGAGGACGGCCAACCCTTTTTCGAGGCGCGGAACGTGTTGGTGGAGAACAATCTGCTGCTGGGCAATGCCGCCAACGTCATGCGCGCCCCCTTTGGCGTGAAGGGCGGCCAAAACGTCACCTTCCGCAACAACACCGTGGCGGGCGATCTGCCCGCCCTGGCCTACGCCTTCCGCCTGAACACGGAAGGGAGTAATCCGGCCAACGACAACATTCGCTTTTTCAACAATATCTGGTCAGACCCCACAGGCACGATGGGGTCTACCGGCAGCGGCAGTAATGATTTTTCCGATACGCCCATCGGGGAGACCGCTTCCTGGACGCTGGACAACAATTTGTACTGGAACGGCGGCGCGGCCATCCCTACAGACAGCAATGAACTAATCAATTACACGGATGACGCTAATCGCCTGACAGCCGATCCGCTGCTGCCGGGGCAAACCGGCCTCATCCCCCCCCGCTGGACGGGAACAGAATTTGCCGGAGGATACGCTACAATCGGCGACGTTTTTGCCGGTTTTGTGCAGCAGTACGGCGTTCCGGCAGCGGGCAGCCCGGTGATTGATGCGGCTGATCCGGCCAATGCCCCCGGTGAGGATATTTTGGGTAACGGCCGTACCACTCCCGACATCGGCGCCGTCGAATTCATCCCCGCGTTAACCCTAAACGGCGTGCCAGCCAATCAAACCATTTACCTGAACTGGAACGTCAATACCACCCTGCCCGTCACGACCACCTGGCGCATTGCCTACACCGGCCCGGCGGGCGACCAGCCCTCTCCCATCGACATCCCAGATGAATCGGCCCGCGCTTACACCCTGACTGGCCTGACCAACTATACGCCCTACGCCATCACCCTCAACGCCACGCTGGATGGTTCGCCGGTTTTGACAGACACGGTAACAGTTATGCCAACGGATATTTTGCTGTATCTACCGGTGGTGGCACGGCCGTAAAATGTAGGGCGATTTGGCAAATCGCCCAACGGTAACGTATCACAAAAAAGGAGCAACCCATGAACGAATACGATCTGGTCATTAAAAACGGGACGGTGGTTACGGCCGTCGCCACATTCCCCGCCGACATCGCCGTCAACGGCGAAACCATCGCCGCCATCGGCCAAAACCTGCGCGGCAAACAGGAAATTGACGCCACGGGCAAACTGGTAACGCCGGGCGCAGTAGATATTCACGTCCACCTGGAAATGCCTATCGGCAATTTCCGGTCTACCGATGATTTCTTTACGGGGACGGCGGCGGCGGCTTTTGGCGGCACCACCAGCATTATTGACTTTGTAGAAGCGGAGCCGGAAGAGACGCTGCTGGAAGCGACGGCCGCCCGCCGCGCCCTGGCCGATCCCAAAGTAGTCATTGATTACGGCCTGCACATGACCATCACCCCGGCCGACATCGCCAAACTGGAACAACTGCCCGACGCTTTTGCCGCGGGCTGCACCACCTTCAAGCTGTACATGGCTTACGGCTACCGGCTGCATGACGGGGAACTGCTGCAAGTGCTGACGGCCGTGCGCGATGTGGGCGGTCTACCCGTCGTCCACGCGGAAAACTGGGACGTGATTACCACGTTGATTGCGGAAAATCTGGCACACGGCCGTACCACCCCCCACTGGCATCCCCGCAGCCGCCCCGCCCTGATGGAAGGGGAAGCGGCGGGCCGCTTGATCGCTATTGCCGAACTGGTAGACGTGCCGGTTCACATTTTCCACGTTTCCTGCGGGGCGACGGTGGAACAAATTGCCCGGGCGAGGAGGAACGGCCGTCCCGTCACCGGCGAGACCTGCCCCCAATACCTCTTCCTCGACTGGAGCGTTTACGACGCGCCCGGCGCCCAAGGCGCGCTGCCCGTCTGCTCTCCCCCCATCCGCAGCCAGGCTGAGCAAGATGCCCTGTGGCAGGCGGTCAGCCGGGGCGATTTACAAATCATCACCACCGACCACTGCCCCTTCACCCTCGAGGAAAAAGCGACGGGGCTGAACGATTACAGCACAATTCCCGGCGGCGTGCCTTCCATTGAAATGCGCTTCCCGGCCATGTACACCCGCGGCGTAGGCAGCGGCCGGCTCACGCCCAGCCAGTGGGTGGATATGTGCTGCACTGCGCCGGCCAAACTGGCCGGCCTGGAGAAAAAAGGGCACATCGGCGTGGGGTATGACGCCGATCTGGTGATTTTTGACCCCCACAAGCGGGTCACCCTCTCCCCGGAAACGCTGCACGAAACGGCCGGCTGGACGCCCTACCAGGGCGTCACGCTAACCGGCTGGCCGGAAGTGACGCTGGTGCGGGGGCAGGTTGTGGTGGGGGA
>JALUPA010000573.1 GCA_027054335.1 Ardenticatenaceae bacterium | reverse complement strand
TTGAGGAAAGGTTAACAGCTTGAGGTAGATGGATGCGACCGGTACATCATTGCCGTAAACAGGTGGTACACCATTGCCGTAAATGGGCGGTACATTTACGGGCGTAATTTGACACCAGTCTAATCTTTCCCCACATGTAAACATGTAACGCAGCACATTTTCGTCTTTCCCTACTGTATTTATCCTCTTGCTACGTGCCAATACCCCAAAAATAAGTACGCCAATACCTAAAAAAGAGTACATCTGCATCTATGCAGAATGTATTGCTTCATGTAAGCTATTTTCGCAACTATTTGCCCAGATTTTGTGTAGCATATTTGTCTAAGGAGTACGTTAAACAAAAAGCATGCTGCCTTATTTGCTGATGTTTTGTCGCATTGCCATTGGCGTCACATTTGCCTATTCTTTCCTGACTAAAGCACGGGACGTAAACCGGTTTGCCCGCACCATCGCTAACTTCAAGTTGCTGCCAAGTCGATTGAGCAAACTGGCAGCCACTCTCACGCTTATCGGCGAATTGACTGTAATTGTCCTGATGGCAGTGGACGGCCGTTTGCTGCCCATTGGTTTTGGCCTGGCGGTTTTACTGTTGCTGGTTTTCACGATGGCCTTAGCCTGGACTTTGGTCAGAAACATCCAAACCTCATGTAACTGCTTTGGCGCGAGCAGACAGCCGGTGACGGCGTATGACCTGTGGCGTAATTTTGGTTTTCTTTTGCTGGCAACGGTGGGTTGGTGGTCGCATAAAGTGGCGAATAGCACCTCGGTTACTTTACATCCTGTGGAAGTTATGCTCATTGGCACCGTTGCCCTGGCTTTTATCTTGATATGGACAAACCTGGCTGATATTGGGGCGCTGTTTCAAGGAACCTGAGATCATTTTTGAAAAGAGGCAAAGCAAATGGAACAAATTTTACTGGTCAGTTCAATCTTGCTTTGGATATTTGTCACGCTCAATCTACTATTGAGCCTCGCGGTGATTCGTCGCTTAAATAGTTTCAATTTTTCAAACAGGCAAGAAGATTTTCAGCCGTTAGGCATTGGCCAACCTGCCCCAGAATTCAAGGCTGAAAATCTAGATGGCACAACAATGACTCTCTCCGATTACCTTGAACATGGAGCAGTAGCTTTTATTTTCATCTCGCCTGGCTGTGAGCCTTGTCGTGCTAAACTCCCATCTTTGAAGGATTTGGAATTCCAAACCAGCCAGAAAGATATCCAACTCATTTTGGTTAGTGAAGCAGAATATGCTGAAACAGCAGCTTTAATCAAAGAGTTCGAATTGACCTTCCCGACATTGATAGCACCAAGATTAAGCAACTCTTTCATGGAAGATTATAAGGTTATTGGTACACCATATTTCTGTTTAGTTAGTAGCGAAGGCAAGGTCCAAGCAACAGGCTCCTTGCTTGGAGCAGAATGGGACAAAATTACTTCACAATGGATTCAGAACAATACAAGCAAAGATGTCTCGAATGTTGTTTTCAATAATGTTTAAATGAAGGAGGTGGTGCATTTTTATTTGTGTAAACCGTAGGAGTACTCACAGTAAACTGCAGCAAAAGCTGGAACACCAGTTTTGAAAGATTACATGATTGAAGAGAGGAATGCAAATGATGAATATTATGGTTGACCCATACTTATCAAGAATTGATCAGTTGATTGCTAGAATCGTCCCAATCAATGCTTTGGTGAATTTCGTTGTAGACAAAATCGCTCCTAAAACAGTTGCCAAAGCATGTCACCCAGGACAGCGTTGTTCTACACGTAGGGGAAGTTATTGTCATTGGGGATGTTCTGGTTGCCTGAAACTCAAGTGGTATGACGAGATCGTTATTTACGGCTCAAGTTGTCAGTATACATGCACAAACCCTTGTACATGGTACGAAGTTGTTCCCGGATGTTGTCCTGGTTGTTCAAGTTGTGTGGAGTAAAGTGTATTTAGGAGTTGTCCGTTTATCACATTGTGTTTTTATTAAAAAATCGGCAAAGGACGAAATTGACTTTGGACAACTCCTAAGTTCGATAATTTGTTGTTTTTTCTCAACCTTTGCTGCTTTTGACTCGACTATGCCTTGGCTAATTTTGCTGGTTTTTTTATTTGGTTTTGTCTTGATTGTTTTCCTCGTTAGGATCTCATTTGTCGTTGTCACTGTGGAAAGTCAAAGCATGACTCCTGCCTTAAAACATGGTGATCGTGTTTTGGTCTGGCGTTACTGGCCAGCCAAATGGTTGCGAAAGCATCACATTGTGCTTGTGTGGCCTTCTGAACATCGTAATGGTTCTAAGCCCTTTGGAGTTATTCCTTTCATCAAACGCGTTGTTGGCTTGCCTGGTGACGTTGTGACAACACATATTGACGAGTTACACAATCTACATAAAAATAAAACTCTTATTCAGGCGATGTATGATGATAATGGCATGCGAATCTGGTATGTACCTAAGGATCATTTTTTTGTCAGAGGGGACCACCCCATTGGAGGATTCGACTCTTTAACTTGGGGGCCAATTCCATTTAGTTCACTTCTTGGCATTGTAATTATGAGATTGCCGCGCTTGAACAAGTACAAGTAACCGACATGTTTATCCGCCCCAATCCCAACAGGCTTTAATATTTATGTCAAATACGACTCAAATAAAATGTATGGTAGTATCATTGTTGGTGCTATTTATACTCCTCACCTCGTGTCAGTCTGGAGATAAAAAATTTATAACCCCGGTTGTTTTCGAGCCATCAATTATTACCTTTGCTGCCCCTGAATATCAACGCCAGGGATATGAAGCAGCAGTGCAAGCATTTAATGAACAATACCCCTCAATCACGGTGCAGTTTATCTCCTTGGATGAAATATTGGGTGACCAAGTATCCAATCCGAATATGGGCCAATTGGCTTCGGCCGCTGATACAGTTGTTCTTAATCGCCCCTTTCCACTGGAAGCTACAAGTTTCTTTTTAGATACAGAATCCCTTATCGCTGCTGAGGACAACTTTAATATCGCTGATTTCTGGCCAGGGCTGGTAGCCGGTTGCCAAACGGGTGAGCGTGTGATCTCGCTGCCCATTGCGGTCAACCCGAGTCTTTTGCTTTTTGATAAAGCTGCTTTTGATAAAGCGGGTGTGCCACAACCGTATCCCGGTTGGACATGGACGGAGTTTCAAAACAGTGTACAAAGTTTGACACAACTGGAAAACGGACAGGCGCTACGATATGGTTTTGTTGATCACGGCCGTCCCATGACTCTTCTTGGCCCACTCGTTGATAATGCTATAGCGGCAAACAACGATGACTCAGGCGCAATGGCAAATGCCCTAAGCTGGTACGTATCATTGGTAAATGAAGGGAACATCCCGGCTTTTGACGATGAGCAAACAGCATTTACAGGCAGTGAGTCGCTGGTTAACGGGCGACAAGCGGCTTTGTGGATGAGTACTCTGCTTGATATTGACCAAAAACGAGACCTGTTTGGCAATGATCTCGGCATTGCTCCTTATCCAGTAGCAGCCGGTGTGACCCAAACCACACCCGCTTTTCCCATATGTGCCGCCATTAGCGCCGGCACTGCACATCCGCAAGCCGCCTGGACATGGCTTAACTTTTTGAGCCGGTACCCCGTGTCTATGGCGGACCATTCCATCCCGGCCCGCCCCAGTGTAACTGCCGCCAGTGGGTATTGGGATAATCTGGCTGAAGAGACGGCCGTTACGCTCCGCTACGCCCTGGAACATGCCTGGTATGGTAACTTTAACCCTTCACTTCAACCAATCGCCGAAACGCTTAGCCAGATATTAAGCGGAAACGCTGACCTGGAAACAGTGGAGATCACAATAACAGCCCTACCACCCACCGTCTTGCCACCAACGCCTGATGACAATTCTATTTCGGTTGCCACACCCCGGCCAACGGCCGTGCCGTTGCCTGTGACCGATCAAACCGCAACCATATCTTACTTCATAGACAGGAACTTCTACACAAGTTTTGAGGTGGTAGCCACACTCGCCGAAGCTTTCAACCAACAAAATGCCGGCATCATGGTTCAGGTTTCAGAAGACGCGACCGTTTTTGGCGGCGGCTATAGCGCACCCGAAGTGGGGCAATATTATGATTGCTTTGCCCACACTGGTAGCGCTGGAGCCTTACTGACTGCCGAAGCTTACAATCTCGACCCGTTTTTCGTCGCCGAGCCAGGCGGCTTCCGTGACGACTTTGACAACGCCGCCCTAGAAACTGCTCGAATTGATGGCGTACTCTTTGGGTTGCCCGTATCCGTACAGCCCCAAGTCATCTATTACAATGCTGACCACCTGCAAAACCTGGGGCTGACACCGCCATCACCGGAATGGACGGTGTCTGATTTTTGGGAATTAGCTGATGCAGCTACAACGGGAAAAGGCAGCAATCGGATCTATGGCTTTGTACCCTACGGCTGGCAATCGCTTGATTTCCTTCTGGCTGATGCCCGTATTCAGATATATGATGGAAGCACATCCCCTGCCCGCGTTTATTTTGATGATCCGGCGGTACAGGAACTGCTGACCTGGCTAACGGCAATGGTAAATGACGGAATTATGTTTCCGGCGAATGATGGCGGTACCCGCTCGATGTTGGGCAACACACGCCAACGCAATGTTTTGGTAGACCGGGGACAGGCAGCCATGTGGACAAATCAAGCTGGGCTGCGGTATGGTTTCTACACTGATCCGGAAGGGCCTGATTTTACAGTGGGAGTAGCTCCATTACCAACTAATGCCTCTTTGTCCACATCGCCTGTTGCTGGAATATCTCTTTATATTTCTCGACAAGCCCAAAATCCTGCGGCTTGTTGGGAGTGGATCAAATTTTTGTCAGCACAACCAAATGTGTTTCGCGGCATTCCAGTACGCCATTCGGTGCTGAATTCAGCCGCCTGGGAAACGGCCGTTGGTTTTGAAACAGCCCGCGCCTACCGGGCCGCTTTGTCTCGACCTGTATTATCCGAGGAAGAAGTACAACAGCCACCCATGCCGATTATACAGTGGTGGCAAGACATCCTGGCAGATGCTTTCTCTGGCGCCAATATAGCAGATACACTTCTGACAGCGCAAATAAAAGCAGACACAATGTTAAATTGTGTGAATACAGTCGGGGTTATGACAGATGATTATGACAAGCTCATTGATTGTGCCCAACAGGCGGACCCCCAATTCAAAACCCGAGACGAACTGTACCAGCAAAGTCGGCCCTGAACAAAAGGTTTCTGAATAATGGTTCAGCGACTTAAACAAGACGGCCGCGTTAAGAAAGTCGCCAAATACGATCAACTTTCCCAACGAGGTAAAGATGGTTATTAAATATCTCAGGATACTCTTGCTCATTTTCTTCCTGGTTGCTTGTAAAAACCAAAGAGAGGAGACGATACCGGCAACAGCGGCACCAGGAGAAACGGCCGTTTCCTCCACAACCATTCCCGACGCCGATGACAACCTGCAATATGAGACAACCACCATCCAGTTTGCCATCAAAAACGCCGAACTCGCCTACTACGAAACGCTGGCCCTCGCCTTCGAGGAAGAACGGCCGGACATAACGATCAAGCTGGTTGCTGTTGAAGAGATTCTGGGGCTGGACAACAGTGCCAACCTCTCCACCATCCCGGCCAACGCCTTGGAACTCCTGGCGCGAAAAGCGGACGTCTTTAGCGGCCGTTATGCCGGAGACGATGCACGGGAACAGTTTCTTCGAGACCTGACCCCCTTCATACAGGCCGACGCCGGCTTCAATCGGGAAGATTTCTACCCCAACGCCCTGCCGCCCAGCGGCGAACCGGCCTACATCCTGCCCACCGCCCTTTACTTCGACCTCATCGCCTACGACAAAACCCTCTTCGATGCCGCCGGGCTAGAATACCCCCAACCGGGCTGGATATGGGACGACTTTCGCGCGATGGCACAAACGTTGACATTGCGTGAAGGGGATGAAACCAGCCAGTGGGGTTTTGTCAATCTCTTTGACTCATTGAGCCTGCTTGAAGCCCAGTTGACTGGGCCTCTGGTAGATGGCACGGTTGCCCCGCCCCGTCCCCGCTTCCAGGATGAGGATGTAGCGACGGCCGTGCGCTGGTACATCCAGTTGCTCCTGGTAGACCGGGCCGCGCCTTACACCGTGCCGGAGACGATGGCTGGAGAGCCGCCCCCGGATTACGCGCTCATCGAAGCAGGCCAGGCAGCCATGTGGATCGAACCTTCTAATTCGTGGGCATTGCGCCGCCAGATGCCAGATATGACGTTGGGCATTGCGCCATACCCGGCAGGCATAAATTCTGACCATCAAGCTACTTCTCCCCTGTTCGTAGATGGGCTGGTCATGAGTGCGGGCAGCGCCAACCCGGCGGCCGCCTGGGAGTGGATGGCGTTCCTTTCTCGCCAGGCGCCGCCAACAACCAATCTTAACAACGAGCCGTCATTCCTGCCTGCCCGCGCCTCCGTGGCGGCAGCGAGCGGCTTTTGGGATGATGTCTCTCCTGAACTGGGCGCAGCGCTGCGCTATGCGGTGGAACACAGTTACCCTGCCCGCTTGAACGGGGACAACCAGATTCTCCGTGAGGCGATCAACCAGATATTGAGCGGGAACAAATCCATTTCCGTGGCTCTGGCCGATGCCCAGGCGCAGGCAGAAGCAGTTGCCGGCCGCAACCCGGATGAGACGACAGGCGAGGTTGAACCATTTACCATCATCAGCGAAACAGCGCTGGAAACGAATGGGAGCGCGGTTGCCGTCAATTTCGTGACCTTTAGAGCTTATCTCCGTGGGACATTTCGTGACATTGCCGATCAATTTGAACAGGATCGCCCCGGCATCCGGATTGCGCTGCGCTCCCCCACGCTTGTCAACGATCCGAATGTCCCTTACTTTGTCCAGTTAGCCGAAAATTATGATTGCTTTGAGGGGGTTGCCAATTTACAAAACCCCATTGAGCGAACGGCCGTTTTGAATCTGGAACCATTTATTGCTGCCGATCCCTCTTTCAATATGGACGACTTCTACCCGGCAATGACAGCGCAATTTACTTACCGGGGGCAAATATGGGGGTTACCGTCTCAGGTCAATCCCATCATTATCGAATACAATAAGGATATGTTTGACGCTGCCGGCATTGAGTATCCTGCATACGATTGGACAATGGAGGATTTCCTGAAAACGGCGATTGCTTTGACCAAAGGTGAGGGTGAGGACAAGCAGTATGGCTTTATTGTTGGCGGTGATGGATATGAAGGATGGCTGTTGACTATAATGCTTGAGCGCCTGGGGGCAAAACTATTAGATGAGCGGGTAGACCCTCCAACCCTGGCGCTAACAAATCCGGCCACGACCGAAGCGATGCGCTGGTATGCCAATTTGACGACAGAGTATGGCGTTAAGCCTGTTTTTGCGGCCGATCCAAATGACTTGCTTAACATGGAGAAAATTTCTTTGCGAGAGCAAATTGCCTGGAATAGCCGGGCTGCAATGTGGATTGGTGAGACGCCTCGTGACTATGGTTATGGCCCATTTGCGGGTGGCGTGCGGCCGACGTTAAACTTGGGTGGCGCGCCCCTGCCCCAGGCGCCGGGTGGCGGCAGCGGTTTGCCAACAGCTACTGGCTACTTTATTTCGACCAATGCCTCTCCGTCAGTTCGTCAGGCATGTTGGCAATGGATAAATTTCTTGACCACAACCCCGGAAGTAATAGATGGCTTACCGGGACGTCGTTCCGTGGCCCAATCAGATGCCTATCGCCAACAGGTAGGCCCGGGGCGGGCAGACGCTTATGTTGCTATTGTGGCCGGACCGGAAACATCTGAAGCGCCCGCCGTTTTTTCCGGCTGGATGCGTCCCGGTATTGATTGGCTCAGCCGCGCCTACGACCAGATTACAAAAGGGGAACTTGCCGTTGAGGATGCCTTGCAAATCGCGCAGGAAAACTTTGATACCTACCGCTTCTGTCTCATTGCCAATGATGCTTTCAATGACAGTAACGGAAGATATCGTTGTATAAAGCAAGTTGACCCAACATATCCTACCCATCTCATCTCTCCTTGAGAAAATGCAAGTCACACATTACTAGCCAAGAAATAGACATGATAAATAAACGGTTAATCTGGGGATTTCTCTTGTTAACATTTCTCGTAGCATGTATCAACCAAAACAGCACTGGCGAAATAAGCGACGCAGAGAATCCAGATAATACAAACGAGCCTGTTGCACCAGTCACAACCAGAGCAACGAACAATATCAAGAACGAGAAAACTGTCACCCTCCAGTTCGCCGTCAACGACGTTTACGTCAACGCTTACGACGACCTCATCGCCGCTTTCGAGCAGGAACACCCCGACGTTGAGATTCAGGTCAAATCCATTGAAGCCATCATGGCCGGATTGGAAGATGCAGAACCCGCCAAAGCCAACCGGCGCATCGCCCAGGCGGCCGACGTCTTCCCCGACCAATACGCCTTCGGGCCCAACTGGCAGCAGCTTACGCTGGATCTGACTCCTTTCATCACGACCGACGCCAACTTCAACCAGGACGATTTCCCACCTGGCTTCTTGCAGGAGAGGGATGGAAGCGTACGGGCGCTGCCCATCTCCCTCAACCCGGTTCTCCTCTTTTACAACAAAGCGTTGTTCGAGGACGCTGGGTTGGACGCCCCGCAGCCGGGCTGGACGTGGGACGAATTCCGCGCCATCGCTAAAACCTTGACCATTCGGGAAGGGGACGAGGTGGTGCAGTGGGGGCTGGTACACGCCTTTCCTGGCTCGCTGGCCTTTTACGCCTCCGGACTGGATAGCTGGTTGGTTGATTGGAGCGCAGAGCCGCCCCGGCCTCGTTTTACTGACGCGGACGTAGTCGAAGTGGTACGCCGCCACACTGATCTGTACCTGGTAAACGGCGTGGGGCCGGACGAAACGACGATGGAAGCGTACAACGAGTCGGAGTCGCTAATTGCCGCCGGCCGGACGGCCATGTGGCCTGCTTTTTACTACGAACTGGCGCGGTATGCCGGGGAGCAAGAGGTAGGCATCGTGACCTTTCCCCGTAGCGAGGGGGCCGGCAGGCCAGAGGCAACAATGACATATGTAAACGGCTTTGCCATCAGCGCCGGGACGTCCCAGGCGCAGGCAGCCTGGGAATGGATAAATTTCCTCTCCCGGCAGACGCCTGTCGTGCCGGAGACTATTCCGGCGCGGGCGTCTACGCGGGAAGCGGCTGATTTTTGGGATGATACTGCCCCTGAAACACGAGCAGTTGTGGAAGAGGCGCTGGCGCGTGGTTTCAAGCATTACTTCAGCCCGGCCAATCGTCTGTTCGTCG
>JALUPA010000572.1 GCA_027054335.1 Ardenticatenaceae bacterium | reverse complement strand
CCGGCTCATTTGTTTCGTCCTCAATTCAGGCTGGCGTGGCTTACCTGACGTTGCATCGGCCTCCGGTCAATGTTATGCACGTGGCTATGCTGGAGCAAATGGCCGCGACGTTAAACGAATTGGCCCAGGACAGCAGTGTGCGCGTGCTGGTGCTGCAGGCAGAGGGGAAACTGTTTTCGGCTGGAGTGGACGTGGCTGACCACACGCCTGACAAAGTGGGCGAGATGATCCCCCTCTTTGACCGGGTGTGCTGCGCTTTGGCTGATTTTCCCGCGCCGACGATTGCGGCCGTTCACGGTCACGCGCTGGGCGGCGGCTGCGAACTGGTCATTTGCTGCGACCTGGCTGTGCTGGCAGAGAAGGCCAAGATTGGACAACCGGAAATCCAACTGGCGGCCGTGGCTCCCATTGCCGCTTTGCGTTTACCCTGGTTGGTTGGTTACCGGGCAGCGGCGGATTTGCTGTTTAGCGGCCGTAATCTGACGGCTGACGAGGCGCTAAATATCGGGTTGGTCAATACAGTCCTGCCAGCCCAACAGGTAAGCGAATGGGCGCAAACACAGGCGAACCATCTGGCGGGATTGAGCCGGGCAGCCATGTTGATATGCAAGCGCGCCTTGCGCCTGGGCTTTGGCGGTTGGGCTGACTCCCTGCCGCAGATGGAGCAGATATACCTGGATGAGTTGATGGCCACGGCCGATGCCGCCGAGGGACTGGCCGCGTTCATGGAAAAACGGCAGCCGGAGTGGCAACATGAGTGAGTGAACAGTATTCAGTAAGCGGTGTGACTGAAAAACTGAATACTGAACAGGAGGAGCAATGGTAAACGGACGTGGCTTGACATTTGAAGAGTTTAATCCTGGCGACTGCTATGAGTCTCAGGGGCGCACTGTGACCGAGGCGGACGTAGTAACGTTTGCCGGTCTTTCCGGTGATTTCAATCCTTTGCATACCAACGCCGAATTTGCCGGAACAACCCCGTTTGGGGAGCGTATCGCCCACGGCATGTTGGTGGCCTCCATGGCGACCGGCATGGCTAACTGGACGGGCATTTTTGAAGGAACCACCCTTGCCCTGATGGAACAGCTGATCCGCTATCGGGGTGCGGTCAAGTTTGGCGACACAGTTCACCTGCAGCTGGAAGTCCTGGAAAAGAAAGAGACGTCTAAGCCAGACCGGGGCGTGGTGCGCTTTGCGGCACGTATGGTCAATCAGGATGGCGGGTTGGTGGTGGATGGCGAGTGGACGCTGTTGATGAAGAGAAGAAATGGTGAATTGTGAATTCTCGTTCCCACGTAGAACGTGGGAATGCCCGCCCGGACGCTCTGCGTCCACGCGACGCGGAGCGTCTGGCAGGGGCATTCCACGCGGAGCGTGGAACGAGAAGAAGAAGGCGCACGCAATTCGTGGTTTTTGGAGGGAATCTGATGTTATTTGAGAATAAGGTAGCTTTGATAACTGGCGCAGGGCAGGGAATTGGCCGGGCAACGGCCGTTCGTTTTGCCCGTGAAGGCGCGAATCTGGTACTTTTTGACGTGGATGAAGCTGGACTGGCTGAAACCCAGACGGCTTGTGAAGAGGCTGAATCAGTCATCGTGACCGGGAGTGTGACTTCTCGTGAGGATGTGCAGAATGCGGTGGATACGGCCGTAAACACCTACGGCCGTCTCGACATCCTCATCAACAATGCCGGCATCACCCGCGATGGCCTGACCGCCCGCATCAAAGAGGGCGAAGCCCGCTTCATGTCCGATGAAAAATGGGATGCCGTACTGGAGGTCAACCTCAAAGGCACCTGGCTCTGCTCCCAGATCGCTTCTATTCCCATGATACGGCAGAAATACGGCCGTATCGTCAACACCTCATCCGTGAGCGCCCTGGGTAACTTCGGCCAGGCCAACTATGCCGCTTCCAAGGCAGGCGTCATTGGCCTGACCAAAACCCTGGCCCTGGAATGGGCGCGTTACGGCATTGCCGTCAACGCGGTAGCGCCGGGCGGCACCAAAACACGCATGACAGCCGCCATCCCGGAACCCATTATGGCCGGGCTGCTTAAGAAAATCCCTTACGGCCGTCTAGCCGAACCCGAAGAAATAGCGGCCGTTCACGCCTTTCTGGCCTCCGACGAAGCCTCCTACATTACGGGGCAGGTCATCTTTGCCGACGGCGGCCAGACAACCGGCGCGTAATTCTATCTCGTTCCCACGCTCTGCGTGGGAATGCCCGCCCGGACGCTCTGCGTCCACATGACGCGGAGCGTCTGCTAAGAACATTCCACGCGGAGCGTGGAACGAGAGGACTGGATGCTTACTAATGAATGATGAATTGTGAACGGAAACTCATTCACAATTCACAATTCTTTCGGAGAAACCGATGGCCCTGGACAAAACATACATTCCCTACGGCGGCTACTGGAGTACGCCGTTTGTCAAATGGCAGGGTAGTTTTGCCAATCTGCACCCCGTCAAATTTGCCGCCGGCGTCACCCGGCAGGCATTGGCCGAACGGCACATTTCGCCGCAGACATTTACCAGCCTGTATTTCGGGATGACTGTGCCGGCCAAGCATTCTTTCTACGGCGCGCCCTGGCTGGCGGGGCTGATTGGCGCCGGAGAGATCACCGGCCCTACATTTTCGCAAGCCTGCGCCACATCCGCCCGCGTTATTGGCAGCGCCGCCTACGCTGTGGAGTCAGGCGACGAAGCGGCGATTCTTTGCCTGACGGCTGACCGCACCTCCAACGGCCCCCACTTGCTCTACCCTAACCCGCTGGCTCCCGGCGGGCGCGGCGACGCCGAAGATTGGGTATGGGACAACTTCAATCTGGACCCGCTGGCTAAAAACAGCATGATCCAGACGGCCGAAAACGTCGCCAAAGAACATAACATCTCCACCGAAGAGCAACACCAGGCCGTCCTCACCCGCTATGCGCAGTACCAGCAAGCATTGGCCGACGCCGCCGCTTTTCACAAACGATACATGGTTACACCGGTTGAAGTAAACCCAACCGGGCGTAAAGTTATGGCTACGGTGGTGGACGACGAAGGAATTTTTCCCACGACGAGCGCAGGGTTAGCCCGGCTCCGCCCTGTGCTGCCCGGCGGCACTGTCACCTTTGGCGGCCAGACTTTCCCAGCCGACGGCAACGCCGGCCTGGTTGTCGCCAGCCGCGAAAAGGCGCGGGAATTGAGCCAGAACCCGGACATCGAAATCAAGCTGCTGGCATTTGCCGAAGGGCGCGCCCCCAAAGGGTATATGCCGCAAGCCAATGCCCCGGCCGTGTACCGCGTCCTGGAACGGGCCGGCATTTCTTTGGCCGACGTTAAAGCCATCAAAACCCATAATCCTTTTGCCGTCAATGACTGCTTCCTGAGCAAAGAGTTAGACATTCCCCTGGAGCGCATGAACAACTACGGTTCATCGCTCATCTGGGGCCATCCCCAGGGGCCGACGGGGATGCGATTGATCATGGAACTAATCGAAGAATTGGCAGATTTGGGCGGTGGCTACGGCCTCTTTACCGGCTGCGCCGCCGGAGATACGGCCGCAGCCGTTGTTTTGGAAGTTGTATGACGCCTTTCAAGTTCTACACAACTCTTCAGGTACGTTTCAATGAAACTGATTTGCAAGGCCACGTCAATTTTGCCTGGTATCTCAATTACTTTGACGTAGCCCTGACCGGATACCTGCGCGAGTTGAATTACAGTTACCAGCAAATGGTGGCCGACAATCTGGATTTGTTCTACGTGAACGCCTGTGCTACGTACCATTCACCAAGCTACTTTGACGAACTGCTGCGTGTTCATTGCCGTTTAGGTCACATTGGCAACACCAGCCTACGCTTTGACTTTCAGATTTTTGCCGAGCCGGAGGCCCGGTTGGTGACGACAGGAGAGATCGCCGCCGTCATGGCCGAACACGATAGCAAACAGAAGATACGTGTGCCTGATCATTTACGACAGGCAGCAGCGGCGTTTGAAGATTAGTAATTCTCGTTCCACGCTCCGCGTGGAATGACCTGCCAGACGCTCTGCGTCAAGCTGAACGCGGAGCGTTTAACAAGCATTCCCACGTAGAACGTGGGAACGAGAAGTTACTTAACAAGAGGTGAAACTATGAAAGCGGCTGTTTTTTATGCGGCTAAAGAACCGCTAAAAGTAGAAGAAGTGCCCACGCCGGAACCGGGATTGGGCGAAGTCCTGGTGAAAGTGGCGGCCTGCGGATTGTGTCACACCGATTTGCATTATATCGATCACGGCGTTCGTACCTTCAAGAAGCCGCCGCTCATCCTGGGGCACGAGGTTTCGGGGACGATTGCCGGGCTGGGCGCTGGCGTAAGTAACTGGCAAGAAGGCGACCGCGTACTGTTACCGGCCGTTTACGGCTGTGGCGACTGCACCATGTGCCGCACCGGCCGCGAGAATGTCTGCGAAAAAATGGTCATGTTCGGAAACAACGTAGATGGCGGTTACGCTGAATACATTCTGGCCCCGGCTAAAGACGTGTTGGCGCTGCCCGACGAAATCCCTCTGGTGGAAGGGGCCATTATCGCCGACGCCACCACGACGCCCTACCATGCCGTCGTCAACCGGGGGCGGGTGAAACCGGGGGACCGGGTTGTTGTGTTTGGCTGTGGCGGGATTGGTCTGAATGTGGTGCAAGTGGCGGCGGCCGTCGGCGCCAGCGTCATCGCGGTGGACATTGTGGATGAAAAATTAGAGTGGGCCGGCAAACTGGGGGCGCAAACTACCGTAAATTCCAGCCAGGTAGAACGAATTGACAAGGAAATCCGCCAACTTACCGGAGGCGGGGCTGACATTGGCTTTGAATGTATCGGCAATCCGGTGGTGCAGGCGCAAACCTTTAACTCACTGCGCACGGGCGGCCGTTTCGTCGTCGTTGGTTTTGCCGGCAAACCGATGCAGCTCAATACCGGCAAGGTTATGTACCGCGAAATGGAAATTATTGGTTCGCTGGGCTGCCGGGCTGTAGATTACCCGCGCGTCCTGGAATTGGCGCGCCAGGGCAAAATCAAAGTGAAAGAATTGGTGACGGCTAAATTCCCGCTGGATGACATCAACGAAGGGCTGGATGTACTGCGGGCCGGCGCCGGTATTCGTTCGGTTGTCATTCCATAGTTTTCCCGGAAACTGACGGTTTCTGGAAAATCTTGCTAAGTAAACGTCTAAAAATTATTTCCCGTTTTTGTTCGTAGTAACCGCTTTAGCGGTCTGGACGACTAAAGTCGTTACTACGAACTAATTTCTGGACAATTACTAAGCGTTTATGGTTAGTGACTATACAGGACACAGAGGGCGCAGAGAGAACGCAAAGCTTTTTTCTCTCTGTGTTCTCTGGGCCGCCTCTGTGTACTCTGTGTCCACCTGGATTTATCATGGTTATTGATTTTCACATCCACCTCAGCCGCCCGGAGCATGAGCATCCCTGGGTGATGGATTGGTTTCGGAGTAATTATGACGGCGATATTGACGCTTACATGGAGGAGGTGTTAACGCCGGCTGGATTGCGCCGCCATTTACGTGAAAACGACATTGACTGGGCGGTTGGTCTGGCGGAAGTGACGCCTATCACGACCGGCTGGGCCAGTAACGAGTACGTGGGCGAATTATGCGCGGCCGCCAATGCCCTGCCCGATCCGCCATCCGGCCCGCGCGGGCGTTTGCTGCCCTTCGCCAGCATCAATCCATACATCGTGAATGATCTGGCGGCCGAATTGGCCTATCTGGCGCGGGATTTTGGCTTTAAGGGCATAAAGGTGTATCCGGTGTACCACCATCATTACTTGAACGACCCCCGCCTTTACCCGCTCTATGGTAAAGCCCAGGAACTTGGCCTGCCCATGTTGGTGCATACCGGCTCATCCGTCTTCAAAGGAGCGCGGATCAAGTATGGCGATCCGTTGGCGTTAGATGACGTGGCGATTGATTTTCCTGATCTGACAATTTTGATGGCGCATTCGGGACGGCCGTTCTGGTATGAACAAGCCTTTTGGATGGCGCGGCGACACGAGAACGTATACATGGAAATATCCGGTCTGCCGGCCAAGAAACTGTTGGACTATTTTCCCCGGCTGGAGTATATCGCCCATAAAGTGGTGTATGGTTCGGACTGGCCGGGGGTAGATTTCAAGCGTAATGTAACGGCCGTGCGCGCCCTGCCCATCTCCGAATCAGCCAAACAAGCTATTCTGTACGATAACGCGGCAAAAATATTAGAGATTAGAGATTAGAGATTGGGCTATCTCTAATCTCTAATCTCATAAAGGCTTCCAGATGGAACCAATCCGAAATCCGAAATCCGAAATCGAAAATCGGCCCGTCCGCGAGCTGCTCCTGGGCAATCAGGCCATCGCCCGCGGCGCGTGGGAAGCGGGCGTCACCTTTGCCGCCGGGTATCCGGGCACGCCCAGCACCGAAATCATTGAAACTCTGGCCAAGCGGTATCCTGAGACCGATCCCCGCTGGTCGGCCAACGAGAAAGTGGCTTTTGAAGAGGGCATGGGGGCATCCATCGGCGGCTTGCGTGTGCTGGTGACCATGAAACACGTCGGGCTGAACGTGGCCGCCGACGCCTTTATGGTCTTTCCCTACGCCGGCGTCAACGGCGGCTTTGTCTTCATTTCGGCCGATGACCCCGGTATGCACTCTTCGCAAAACGAGCAGGATAACCGCTACTACGGCCGTATGGGCAAAGTACCCATTCTGGAACCAAGCGACGCGCAGGAGTGCCGCGACTTTGTTATTGCCGCGTTTGACCTGTCTGAACAGTTCAACACGCCGGTCATGCTGCGTACCACCACCCGGCTGGCCCATCATAAAGGGCTGGTGGAAGTTGGCCCGCGCCGGGAAGTGCAGCAACGCGAGTTTATACCAGACCCCAAACGATTCTCGGTTCCCATTTACCGCAAATTGCTCCGCCCCCAGGTTGAAGAACGGCTGGAAGCCCTGCGCGTATACGCCGAAACCTGCCCCTTCAATTTGCTTGAACATACCGGCAGCAAAATAGGGGTGGTTACCTCTGGTATCTCTTATCAGTATGTCCGAGAAGCGCTGCCGGAAGCGGGAGTGTTGCGTCTGGGGATGACCTGGCCCCTTCCCGCCCGCCTCCTGCGTGACTTCTGCGCCCGCTATGAAACAGTGTATGTAGTGGAAGAAGGCGAACCGTTTATTGAGGAATTTATGCTCAGTCGGGGCATTACCAATATTAAGGGCCAGGAACTGTTTGGCGTCATTGGCGAACAGTCACCAGGGCGGCTGCGGGAAGCGTTGCAGTTGGGCCAAACGCCCCGGCCTTTCACGGAAAATATCAGGCTGCTGCCCCGGCCGCCGATGTTTTGCACAGGTTGCGGGCATCGTACCGTGTTCGCGGCGCTGCGCCAGCTCAGGGTAACGGTTTCCGGGGACATTGGCTGTTATACGATGGGGGCGTTACCGCCGTATGAAGCGGAACATACGACGTTTTGTATGGGTGCGAGTATAGGCACGGCCGTTGGCCTGGAAAAGGCCGGTCACGAAAAAGTTGTGGCTATTATTGGCGATTCTACATTCGTTCACGCCGGAATTCCGCCTCTGATTGACGCTGTGTACAACGGCAGCAGCCTTACTCTGATCATTCTGGACAACTCCACCACCGGCATGACCGGCGCGCAGCCTCACGCCGCTTCCGGCCGGAACGTGTTGGGCCAGGACGCACCCAAATTGAATCTGGTGGGCATTTGTGAGGCGGCCGGCGTGGAAAACGTAACGGTTGTAGACACCTGGCAGCGCAAAGAAGTTACCAGAACGATACGTAAAGCAGTCAATTATAAAGGGCCGGCGGTTGTTATCGCGCAAGGGCCGTGCGTGCAGTTACCGGAAATGAAATACCGGGACGTTCCGCCGTACATGGTCATCGAGGAGCTATGTACCCAATGCGACGCTTGCTTCAAGGTTTGGTGCCCGGCCATCAAACGCACGGAACTGAACTTTCCCCTGATTGCCGGAGATGAATGCACCTCCTGCACTGTCTGCGCTCAAGTATGCCCGACGGAAGCGATTGTATTGCAGGATACGGCCGTTGTCATTTAACAGTAATTGGGTAATTACCAGTTACAAATTACCCAATTACTCAATTACAACCAAGAGGCACAAATGAACAAGGTTTACAGCTTGATGTTTGCCGGTGTAGGCGGCCAGGGGTCGCTGCTGATCGCTGAGTTAACTTCCATTACGGCCGTTCACGCCGGCTATGACGTCAAACAAACCGAGGTGCATGGCGTCTCCCAGCGCGGCGGCAGCGTAGAGACCCACGTCCGATTTGGCCCCAAAGTGTACTCCCCCGTCGTTACGCCCGGCGAAGCTGACGCCGTGATTGCCCTGGAGAAACTGGAAGCGCTCCGTTTTGCCCACTTCGTTAACCCGGAAACAGGGGTCATCTTTGTCAACGAGTATGAAATCATTCCTGGTTCCGTGGCGGGTGCGGCCGATATTTACCCCTATGAATCAATTGCGTATTTACGGGGGAAAGGATTGAATGTGATTGCCCTGCCTGCCTCACGAATAGCGCGTGATTTGGGAGACGGCCGTATGGCCAACGTCGTTATGATCGGCGCCTTGTCAACCCGGCTGCCTCTCCCGGAAGCCTCCTGGCAGAAAGCCTTACGTACCCGCCTGCCCTCTCGCTACCTGGAAGGCAATCTGCGCGCCTTTGCCGCCGGATGGCAAGCAGTGCAAAAAGAGGGAGGATAAAACGATGTTCGACACCCTGCTAGAACCCCATAAGTTGATTTACGACTGGAATCTTGTGTCGCCCCGCCCCGCTCCTACTCACCCCATCATGGTCACCGATGAATCCTTGCGCGACGGGTTACAATCTCCTTCCATACGCCACCCTGACATTGAGGACAAAGTATATTTGTTATACCTGATGCGCGACCTGGGCATAGATGCGGCCGACCTGGGATTATGTGGCGCTGGCGAACGATTCAAATATCACGTCACCGTCCTGGCGCGGGAAATTGCCAACCAGAATATGCCCATCCAGCCCCAAAGCGCCGCCCGTTCCATGATTTCCGACATTGCCCCTATCGTAGACGCCTCAGAAGATGCCGGTATCCCGATTGAGGCCGCTATCTTCCTGGGAACCAGCCCTATTCGTCAATATGCCGAAGGCTGGGACGTGGATTTCTTGCTACGTCAAACCGAGGAATCAGTGCGTTTTGCTATTGACCACGACTTACCGGTCATGTTTGTTACTGAGGATACGACCCGCGCTGATCCGAAAACACTGAAAGCCGTTTATACGGCCGCTATCCACGCCGGCGCCCAGCGCATTTGCGCCGCCGACACCGTCGGTCACGCCACCCCGTATGGCGTCTACGCTTTGATTACCTACCTGCGCCAGATGGTAGATGAAATCAATCCCGACGTGGGCATTGATTGGCATGGCCATCGGGACCGGGGGTTGAGCGTCGCCAATACCCTGACGGCGATTGAAGCGGGAGCGGACCGGGTTCATGCCTGCGGCCTGGGTATCGGTGAACGCAGCGGCAACACGCCTCTGGAACTGTTATTGGTTAACCTCAATTTACTTGGTTGGGCCAATCGTGACTTGACCCGGCTGCCGGAATATTGCCAGATAATTAGCGAAAAGTGCGGCGCTCCCATTCCTTTTAACTATCCTGTCGTAGGCGCTGATTCCTTCCGCACTTCTACCGGCGTCCATGCCGCCGCAATTGTCAAAGCCCTGGCTAAAGGCGATGATTGGTTAACCGATTGCGTTTATTGCGGCGTCCCGGCTCGCATGATCGGCCGTTCCCAGAAAATCGAAGTAGGCCCTATGTCCGGCGAGCACAACGTCCGCTACTACCTGCGAGAACACGATATTCAGGAACACCCTGTTTTCGTCGAGAATATTCTGAAAGCAGCCAAACGATCCAACCGTCTCCTGGCCGAAGAAGATATATTGCGTATGGTCAAAGTAATGCGTAAACGGATGATAGCCAACCAGGAGATTCAGGATGAAGACCTTTTATAATCAGTAATTGGGTAACTGGGTAACTGGGTAATTACCCAATTACTAAATTACCAAATATTTTTAAGGAGGTGGTTAATGTCGGAGAAAATCCGGTAATTTTCATCGCAAGTGAACTATTTACTCGTTTTTGATGTGTGATTTAGGAGGAGGTTGAAGATGAATAACAGATTTTATAAGTTTCTGGTTTTACTATTACTGTTCTCCCTGGCGTTCGTCGCCTGCCAGTCAGGTGCTGACGATGGCGGCGAAGAACCTACAGAAGCCCCCGCTGCCGCCCCCACCACAGCCCCGGAAGCCCAACCTACCAATACCCCGTTACCGGCCGAACAGGTCGGCGAGCCGTACAAAATTGGCGTATTCTTTTCTGTTACCGGCCCGGCATCCTCGTTGGGTGTGCCGGAACGGGATACAGCCCTTATGATTGCCGAACAAGTGAATGCCGCCGGGGGCATTGAAGGCCCTGATGGTTTAATGCACCCCCTGGAGCTAATCGTCGAAGATGACCAGACCAGCACTGATGAGGCTTTGCTAATAGTCAAGCGGTTTATCGAACAGGAAAACGTGCCCATCATCGTTGGCGGTACGGCCAGCGGCATCAGTCTGGCCGTCATTGATACGGTGACTGAAGCAGAAATCCCCTTCATCTCCAACGCCTCATCGTCCGCCATCATCCAGCCGGTAGAAGAACGGTACTGGATATTCAAGACGCCGCAAACCAACTTGCCCGTAGCTCAAGTTCAAGGGGATTGGATGACGGCCAAAGGCATTACAAAAATCGCCTCATTCGGGGTGAATAATGGTTTTGGCGTGGATTCCATGGGCGCTTTGCAAACGGTTGCGGCCGATCTGGGCATTGAGATTGTCTGGGAAGGCACGTTTGAACCGGGCGACACCGACTTCGCGGCCCAGTTGACCCAGATTGCCGGGTCGGGCGCAGAAGCGTTGATTGTCCACGCCACGCCGGGCGAAGGCGCGCCGTTAACGGTGCAATTCCGCGACCTGGGACTGAACATCCCCATTATTCACAATCATGGTATTGGTAATCAGGCATTCATCGATCTGGCAGGCGAGGCGGCGGAAGGGGTTATGTTCCCCATCGGCAAACTGTTGGTGGCTGACGACCTGCCGGCTACAGACCCGCAGAAGGGTGTGTTGACCCAATATATTGCCGATTACACCGCCTACACTAATGGCGCCACCCCCAGCACCTTTGGCGGCCACGCCTGGGACGCCATGCAAATGGCAATTATGGCCCTGGGCGCAGTCGGGGATGATCCGGCAGCCATCCGCGACTATCTGGAAGGCATCCAGAATTTCGCCGGTATCTCTGGCGTCTTCAACATTTCGCCTGAAGACCATAACGGCATCGGGAAGGAATCGTTGGTGATGGTAGAAATCAAGGATGGTACCTGGCAATACGTGCCGCCGGCCACCTATGCCCAAGCGCCAACAGTCGGTCTGCGCGAAACCGGCGAACCGTATAAGATTGGCATTTTCTTCTCCGTTACCGGCCCGGCATCCTCATTGGGTGTGCCGGAACGGGATACAGCCCTCATGCTGGTGGAGCAGGTCAATGCCAAGGGCGGCTTACTGGGGCCGGATGGCAAGCTGCATCCTGTTGAAGCCATTATTGAAGATGACCAGACCAGCACGGACGAAGCTTTGCTGATTGTCAAGCGGTTTATCGAGCAGGAAAACGTACCCATCATCGTTGGCGGTACAGCCAGCGGCATCAGTCTGGCCGTCATTGATACGGTGACCGAGGCGGAAGTTCCCTTCATCTCTAACGCTTCATCGTCAGCCATCATTGAGCCGGTGGAAGAACGGTACTGGATATTCAAGACGCCGCAAACCAACTTGCCCGTGGCTCAGGTTCAAGGGGATTGGATGACGGCCAAAGGCATTACAAAAATCGCCTCATTCGGGGTGAATAATGGTTTTGGCGTGGATTCCATGGGCGCTTTGCAAACGGTTGCGGCTGATCTGGGCATTGAGATTGTCTGGGAAGGCACGTTTGAACCGGGCGACACCGACTTCGCGGCCCAGTTGACCCAGATTGCCGGGTCGGGCGCAGAAGCGTTGATTGTCCACGCCACGCCGGGCGAAGGCGCACCGTTAACGGTGCAGTTCCGCGACCTGGGGCTGGACATCCCCATCTTGCACAATCACGGTATCGGCAACCAGGCATTTATTGATCTGGCAGGCGAGGCGGCGGAAGGGGTCATGTTCCCCATTGGCAAGCTGCTGGTAGCAGAGGATTTACCGGACACTGATCCACAAAAGGCGACGCTGCTACAGTACATTGCCGATTTTCAGGAGTTTACTGGCGGCGGCACGCCCAGCACTTTTGGCGGACATGCCTGGGACTCTATGCAGATGGCGTTTTCGGCGTTGCAGGCAGTCGGGGATGATCCGGCAGCCATCCGCGACTATCTGGAAGGCATCCAGAATTTCGCGGGGATATCCGGCGTCTTCAATTTATCGCCCCAAGACCATAATGGCATCGGCAAGGAATCTCTGGTGCTGGTAAAGATTCAGGATGGTACGTGGGTGTATGTACCACCGGAGATGTACTCAGAAGTTCCGTAGTTTCTGGAGATTGGAGATTCGTATACGTTCAGCCCCCTCGTTCCACGCTCCGCGTGGAATGCCCTTGCAGACGCTCCGCGTCGAGTGAACGCGGAGCGTTCAAGCGAGCATTCCCACGTAGAACGCGGGAGCGAGACGGGGGAGTGAACGGTTACTCTTTTTAGGAGGCAGGTGTGAGTTTACAAGACCAATTGCTCCAGTTTCTGCTGTCAGGCATTACAGTAGGCAGTATTTATGCTCTGATTGCGCTGGGATTTGTGACCATTTACAACGTTACCGGCATTATCAATTTTGCCCAGGGTGAGTTTGCTGTGTATGGCGCGTTGATAGCGATTACGGTGTTTCAGAAAAGCAGGTTGTTAAGCGGCAATGTTAACATTGACGTGGGCTGGCCCCTGCCGGTAGCGGCATTGTTTAGTATTGGCGTGACGACTTTGTTGGGATTATTGCTCTATCGTCTGGGTATCCAGACGGCGCGTAAGGCTTCTACGCTCAGTATGATCATTATTACGATTGGGGCAGCCCTCGTGATGAAAGGGGTGGCGCTTCTGGTTTGGGGCACGGATCCTTTCCGGCTGCCTGTCTTTACGCAAGGGACGCCCTTTAAGATAGGCGGAGCAATTTTGACGCGGCAGAGTGTGTGGGTGATCGCGGTAACGGCCGTTCTCCTCCTCCTCCTTTATCTCTTTTTTAACTATACCCTGACCGGCAAGGCGCTGCGCGCCTGCTCCGTTAATTCCGGCGCAGCGCGCTTGATGGGTATCAACCCACAGCGGATGGCTTTACTGGCCTTTGGACTGAGCGCGGCGATAACGGCCGTTGCCGGCATCGTCATTGTCCCCTCCACCTTTATGACCTATGACCGGGGCTTGATCTTGTCGCTTAAAGGTTTTGTGGCAGCCACCATTGGCGGCATGTCCAGTCCGGTTGGCGCTGTAGTAGGCGGATTATTACTGGGCATTCTGGAAGCATTCAGCGCCGGGCTGCTCTCCTCCGGTTACAAAGACGCCATCTCATTCATTGTACTTTTCATCGTATTGGCCGCGCAGTTAGGCGGATTGTTACGCGGCCGGACTGTTGTGGCTGAACAGGCCGGGCTATAGGATAGCAAAAACAATGTCAAACCTGATTCGTCGCTATCCAAATCTCTTGGCAATGATCGTTGTGGGACTGATATTAGCTCTTTTTCCGCTAACCGCCCCCAATAATTACATTCTCACTATCCTGATCCTGGTAGGACAATTCACCATGGTTACCGTTGGTCTGTCATTGCTGATGGGCTACGCCGGGCAAATCTCCCTGGGTCAGGCTACTTTTTTTGGTATAGGCGCCTATACGGCCGCCATTCTGAGTACGCGCTTTGAGCTGTCGCCCTGGCTGTCCCTGATTGCCGGGGTGCTGCTGGCGGCCGGAATCGCTTACCTGATTGGTATGCTCATCTTCCGGCTGCACGGCCACTATCTGGCCATGGCTACGCTAGGCATGAATGTCATCCTGTTCCTGATATTAACGCAAGAAGTGGCGTGGACCGGCGGGCCGTCCGGCTTTCGCGGCATCCCCGGCTTCAGTCTGGGATCATTCGTATTATCCAGTGACGTGCATTACTACTACCTGATATGGTTTTTCACGCTTGTCGTCATCGGGCTGTCACTCAATATCGTCAATTCACGGGTGGGCCGGGCTATGCGCGCCCTGCACACCAGCGAAGTAGCGGCTGAAGCTGTAGGCATCAATACCAATCTGTTCAAAATCAAGGTGTTCGCCCTTAGCGCCGCTTTTGGCGGGCTGGCTGGAGGGCTGCACGTGGCCTATCTGGGCTTTATCAGTCCGGGGTCTGTGAGTATTACTGTCTCTATTGAATTGGTGGTGATGGCGGTGGTGGGCGGGCTGGCCAGCGTTTGGGGGGCGCTGTTTGGTGTGGCTGTGGTCTTAGCTATCGAACAGTATTTGGGCACAGCTATCCAAAGCGTGATCCCCAACGCTTCGGGGGAATACGAAGTCATTGCTTTTGGGCTTATCCTGATGCTGATTATGATCTTTATGCCCCAGGGATTGTTTGCCGGACTGGTAACGGCCGTGCGCCAACGGCTGGCTGCCCGCCACAGAATGCAAAGGAGCGAGGCGTAATGTATCAACCAGAATTTGAAGCAATGCCCCGTGAGAAACTAACCCAACTCCAATTGGAGCGGTTGCGGAACACATTGCGGCACATCCAGGCCAACAATCGCCGTTATACAGAACAATTGCAGGGTTTGGGCGCGGCTGACGTGAAATGTCTGGACGACTTGCGGCAGTTCCCCTTTATGACCAAAGAGGATTTGCGGCGGGCCTATCCTTTTGGCCTGGCCTGCACGCCGCAGTCGGCGTTTATGCGGATGCACATGAGTTCCGGTACGACCGGCACACCCATCATTTGCCCGCACACGCCAGGCGACGTCAAGCAGTGGGGCGAGATTGTGGCGCGCTGCCTGACGGCCGCTGGCGTGGGGCGTGACGACGTGCTGCAAATCACCCCGTCTTTTGGCCTGTTCAACGGCGGCTTTGGCTTTCACTACGGGGCCAGTGCGCTGCAAACGATGATTATTCCTATTGGCGCGGGCCGCACCAGGTTACAGTTACAGTTTATGAAGGATTTGGGGACAACGGCCGTAGCCGCCATCGCCTCCTATCCCCTGCGTTTAATGGAAGTTGCCGCAGAAGAAGGTTTCGATTTCCACACAGAAACCAAGCTGCGCGTGGGTATCTTCGGCGCCGAAATCTGGAGCGATGAAATGCGCCGGCGTATCGAAGAGGTCATGGGCATCAAAGCGTTCGACATCATTGGCATGACCGAATCGGGCGGGGTAGGTATGGGCATTGATTGCCAGGATCGCAGCGGCATTCACGTGTGGGAAGACCATTACCTGATTGAGTTTGTAGACCCTAACGGCGTCGAACCGGTCGAGGATGGCGCATGGGGCGAGATGGTGGTAACCACACTTACCCGCCAGGCATTGCCTCTCATTCGCTTCCGCACCCGCGACATCAGCCGGGTGATCAGCCGGGAGAAGTGCAACTGCGGCCGTACCGCTCTGCGCGTAGAACGGATCGCCTGCCGCAACGACGACATGCTCAAGGTCAAAGGAATCAACTTCTATCCCCGGCAGGTAGAAAGCATACTCCTGCGCCACCCGGAGGTGGGCCATGATTATCTGATTGAAATTGATCGCGTAGGCGGGGCCGACCAGATGACCATATACGTCGAAACAGAGAATAGCGGCAATGCCGGCCTGGCCCAACAAATTGATACGGAACTGCACAATTTGATAGGGCTGCACGTTGATCTGGTATTACTGCCCATCGGCGATCTGCCCCGGCCGGCCGGTAAGGCCATGCGCGTCAAAGACAAGAGGGAACATGGGCACTGAACCGCTACTTGAAGCCAGAGGTTTACTGAAGAAATTTGGCGGCGTCGTAGCTGTCAATGACGTAGATTTTGCCATCCAGCCGGGTGAAATTCTGGCGCTGATTGGGCCAAACGGGGCGGGCAAAACGACCATTTTCAATCTGATTTCCGGCACACATCGCCTGGATCGGGGTGAAGTTATTTTCCAGGGGCAGGATATTACCAGATTACGCCCCAGTGAAGTGGCGGCGCAAGGCGTTGTGCGCACCTTCCAGAATCTGCAAATCTTCGACAACATGACCGTTCTGGAAAATGTGTTGGTGGGCTGTCATTTACAGGGTAAGTCCGGTTTTTTGGCAAATGCCCTGCGCCTGCCGGGTACGGCCGTTGAGGAAGCGCGTCTGCGGGCGCGGGCGCAAGAATTTCTGGACCTGGTAGGGCTGGCAGACCTGGCCGATTTCCCCGCAGCTTCCCTCACCTTTGGCCAACAACGCCTGGTTGAGTTCGCCCGCACGTTGGCCGTCGGCCCCCAATTGCTTTTGCTGGATGAGCCGGCCGCCGGTCTTACCCGCGTCGAAGCCGAGGAGCTGGATCGGTTGATCTGCCGCATCCGCGAGCAGGGAATTACCGTGTTCCTGGTGGAACACGATATGAATCTGGTGATGGGAATTGCCGATCGGGTAATTGTACTGCAATACGGCACCAAAATTGCCTCCGGGACGCCGGCGGAAGTACAGGCAGACCCGCTCGTCATCCAGGCGTACCTGGGCACTGATTGGCACGAAGAGCGCCAGCCGGAACCGGCTCTGGAGGTGGAGAATGCTTGAAGTAAAAAACATTTCCACTTACTACGGCCATATTCAGGCGCTTAATAATGTGTCGCTGGTCATCAACGAAGGGGAAATTGTGTCGCTGATCGGGGCCAATGGTGCGGGTAAAACGACCCTGCTCAACTCCGTTTCCGGGGTGATCCGGCCGCGTCAGGGCCAGGTTTTTCTGAACGGTCAGGAAATAACTTGTCTGTCGGCCGAAGCAATTGTAGGCCAGGGGATCAGCCAGGTACCGGAACGGCGACAGGTGTTTGGCCAGCTGTCGGTGCGCGATAACCTCACGTTGGGTGCGTATTTGCGGCTGCGGCGCGGGGAACGAACGGCCGTTGCCCAGGACATCGAGCGCATTTATCAACAATTCCCCATCCTCAAAGAACGCCAGACCCAGCAGGCAGGCACGCTGTCCGGCGGCGAACAACAAATGCTGGCTATTGGCCGGGGTTTGATGGCCCAGCCTAAAGTGTTATTACTGGACGAGCCATCACTGGGATTAGCGCCGCTGATCGTGCAGGAAATTCTGGCCGTGCTGCGCGATTTGCGCGACGCCGGTACAACCATCCTGTTGGTGGAACAAAATGCCCGCGCTGCATTGGAAATTTCAGATCGTGCCTACGTGTTAGAAACAGGAAGCGTTGTCTTAAGCGGTGAGGCGCGAGAATTGATTGCCAACGAAGCGGTGCAAAAAGCGTATTTGGGGCGGAGCAGCATTTAAAAAGCCGCGGATTGCGCGGATTAGCGCGGATTAAATCCTGTAAAATCCGCGCAATCCGCGGCTTATTTTCTAAGGAGAATTAACTCATGCCTATCTGGAATCCTGAATATGAAAGTATGCCCCGGGACGACCTGGAAAAACTCCAGGGGCAGCGGTTGAGCCAAATTGCCGCCTACGTTTATCACAAAATTCCCATCTACCGGCGCAAGTTCCAGGAGATGGGCCTTACCCCGGATGACATCCAGGGGCTGGATGACCTGAAACGGTTACCGTTCACCACCAAGCAGGATTTGCGTGACGAGTACCCGTTTAGCAACTTCGCCGTACCCATAGAAGATGTGGTACGCATCCACGCTTCCAGCGGTACCACCGGCAAACCAACCGTAGGCGGCTACACGCGAAAGGATTTGGCACTGTGGGCGGAAGTAATGGCGCGTACAGTCACTTCCTGCGGCGTGACAAACAAAGACATTGCTCACAATGCTTATGGCTACGGGCTTTTTACCGGTGGTCTGGGCTTCCATCTCGGCTACCAGACTGTTGGCGCTACCGTCGTGCCTGTGTCTGGCGGTATGACGCGGCGGCAACTGATGTTGTTGGAAGATTTTGGGGCGACGGTGATGACCTGTACGCCTTCCTATTCGCTGGTTCTGGCAGAGGAAGCGGCCGAATTGGGTATCAATTTCCGGGATCGCATGAAGGTGCGCGTCGGTATCTTTGGCGCTGAACCGTGGACGGAAGAGATGCGCCGGGAAATTGAGGAGCGCCTGGGCCTGGAAGCGTATGACATTTACGGGCTGACGGAAATCATCGGCCCCGGTGTATCGGTGGAGTGTGAATACCACAATGGGATGCACATCAACGAGGATCACTTTTTGCCGGAGATTATTGACCCGAAAACAGGCGAGCAGTTGCCTTATGGCGCGGAAGGAGAACTGGTTTTCACGACGCTGACGAAGGAAGCCATGCCTGTCATTCGCTACCGCACTCGTGACCTGACGGTATTGCACGCGGAGAAATGCAGCTGCGGCCGTACCGTTGTGCGCATGGAAAAAGTACGCGGCCGCACCGACGATATGCTTATTGTGCGCGGCGTCAACATCTTCCCCTCGTTGATTGAGAAAACACTCTTGAACGTGGATGGTCTGGAGCCTCAATATCAAATTATCGTTGACCGCTCCAAAGAACAACTTGACCGGTTGGAAATACGGGTAGAGGCCAATCATCGCTTCTTCGATCCGATTGATACCCGCGTATTGGATCAGTTACGCGCTGATGCCGAAAGCGCCTTGTTACAAACCCTGGGTATCCGAACGGATGTCAAGCTGCTTGGGCCGAATTCGCTTGAGCGCTCCCTGGGCAAGGCAAAGCGCGTTGTGGACAAACGGGAATTATATGAAGGGTGAGGTAAAGGCACACGCGCGCCTGGCAGAACCGTTTTTGGCTCGTTCCACGCTCCGCGTGGAATGCGCATCAAGACGCTCCGCGTCAGGTGAACGCAGAGCGTTCAACGAGTATTCCCACGCAGAGCGTGGGAACGAGAGCGGTGAACGGATATGATGAAGATTCACATACGGCTGGCGGAACCGTTTTGGCGAGCGGTGGGACAACGTAATCTGGATATTGAATTAGCAGATGGGGCGCAACTTTCCACTCTGTTAACCACATTGCAGGCGCGCTACCCCTCGCTGAAGGGTGAGTTTGATGAAGCGCCACCTATCATCTTTGTGAATGAGGCAGAAGCGGACGCTAATACCTGGCTCACTGATGGCAGCCACGTCCATTTTGTATGGCCTATAGCCGGCGGTTAAGCAGCTCGTTCCCCCGCTCCGCAGGGGAATGCCTGCTGAACGCTCTGCGTTCACTCGACGCGGAGCGTCTCGAAGCTCATTCCACGCGGAACGTGGAACGAGGCAGATAATGAATAAAGTGACCACAGCCATAATCAATTTAACGACAGGGGATGTTCGGGTAACCCAAACGCCGCCGAAACTGGTGCGGGCGTACCTGGGTGGGCGCGGCTTGAACATGGCTTACCTGCGCCATTACCTGCGGCGGGCGGGCGATCCCCGGCAGGTTGATCCGCTGGGGCCGGAGAATCCGCTGATCTTTGGCGCGGGGCTGGTGACGGGAACGATTGCACCAAATGCCGCCCGGTTTAACGTGTCGGCTCGCTCGCCGGAAAGCGGTATTTTGGGTGACGCTAATTGCGGTGGTTTTTTTGCGGCAGCGATGCGGAAAGCGGGGTTTGACCGGCTGGTCATCCTGGGCAGGGCACAACGGCCGTCCTACATCTTCCTCGAAGACGGTCAGGTGCAGATTTTAGAAGCCGGGGAGCTGTGGGGAATGCAAAATGTCCCGGCGCAGGACGAATTAAAAGCGCGGCACGGCCGGAGTACGGTATCGGCCGTCATCGGCCCGTCCGGCGAAAACCAGGTACGCATGGCGGCCGTGATGACCGGCCAGAAAAATACAGCCGGGCGCGGCGGCATGGGCGCCGTGATGGGCAGCAAAAATCTCAAAGCCGTTGCCGCCCGCGGCGGCAAAGCAATTGCCGTCGCCCAGAAGGAAACCCTGCGCGCCATCCGTATCGAGCAACAAAAATATCTAAAAAGTTCCAAAATTGTGCAGGTGTTGGGGCGCGTCGGCACACCTCTGCTCTACGAAGTCAGTAACCGGCTGGGGGCGATCCGCACCCGCAACAGCCAGGACAACTATTTCGAGGATACGCTCAACGCCGAGGAAATCGAAAAGTATTCTGATAAGATGCTGGCCTGCACCTCCTGCGTCGTCCACTGCCGCCACCGCAACACGTTGGGCGGCGAAGGGCCGGAATACTCGACGATTGGTTTACTGGGGGCCAACCTGGGCATTGCCCCTACCGATCAGGTGATCACGCTCAACAATCTGGTTAACGACCTGGGCCTGGATGCGTCGTCGGTGGGCACAATCATTGCCTGGGCGATGGAATTGTACCAGCGCGGCCTGATTGACGACGAGTTGACCGGCGGCCCCCTTCACTGGGGTGACTACGAAACAGTTCACGGCCTCATCGAAGATATTGCTTACCGACGCGGTTTTGGCAACGTGCTGGCCGAAAGTACGCAGGCGATCCGCTATTTTCCCTCGGAAGCGCAGGATTACCTGATTGCGGTCAAGGGGCTGCCCCAATCTGACCCGCATGACGTGCGTTATTTCAAGGGGTTTGCCCTGGGCATTGCCGTGGCCAGCCGGGGGGCGGATCATTTGCGCAACCGGCCCACGCTGGAAGTCTTTAAGCTGCCGGATGAGGTGCGGGAACGGATTTACGACCGTGTCAACGACCCCGATCCTACCGGCTACAAAGACAAAGGGCTGATCATTGCCTGGAGCGACGATATTTACGCCGTGACCGACAGCCTGGGTATCTGCAAGTTTGTCACGCATGGTTTTAACAGCCCGCATTTACTGGGCTACGACCATTTTTGCGCTTTGATTGCAGCGGCTGCCGGTCTGGAATATACGCCGGAAACATTGCGCGCAGTCGGCCGGCGCATACTGGATACGGAACGCCTCATCAATGCTGACTTTGGCCTCAGCCGCGCCGACGACACCTTGCCCAAGCGGTACTTCGACGACCCCCTGCCCGCCCGAAAAACGAAAGGGCATCACGTGGATCGCGAGCAGTTCCAACATATGCTGGACGAGTATTATGCAGAACGCGGCTGGGATAAAAACGGCCGTGTGCCCGCCGCACGAGAGGCAGAAATAGAACATTTAAGCAAGAGGTTAGCCAATACGTAGGGCAATTTTGCAAAATTGCCCTACGCACAAACTTATGACGCCTACTACTGCAACTATCCAGGTTAACGACATCACGTTGGCCTACAAAGAATGGCCGGGCGAAAAAGGGCCTGTCATCTGCCTGCACAGCCTCATCGGCCACAAAGGGGCGTTTGACCAGGTCGCCCGCCGCTTGTCACCGGAGTACCATCTGTTTGCTCTCGATTTGCGCGGCCGGGGCGACAGCGACAAACCGGCAGAAGGATACGGCTTTGCTTACCATGCGCGGGACATCATGGCGTTTGTGGCGGCGCTGGGATGGGAAAAATTCGATCTCATCGGCCATTCATTTGGGGCCACGATAGGGGTCTATCTGGCTTCCATCCGGCCGATGCAGGTACGCTCCCTGACGCTGATTGATGGGGGCGCTGACCCGAAAGAGGCGGTGCTGGCGGCCATGTACCCGGCTATTGAAAGGCTGGAGCGCACATACAAATCACCGGAGGCCTACCTGGAAGCCATGCAAAATTTGCCGTATTATGCCCCCTGGAATTCAGGGTTAGAGCAATACTTCCGGGATCATCTGGAAGAGTTGGAGAACGGCCGTGTCCGGCCCAAATCTTCCGCCGCAGCCATCAAGCGCGACCTGGACGTCTATTTTTACTACAGCATGTGCGTCCACTTCCCCACGTTGCAATGCCCCACGCTCTTCATCCGGCCGCAAAATGGGTTGCTGGGCGACAAGGCGCACGTGCTGGACGAACGGGAAGCAGCCGCCTTCGTGGCCTGGATTCCCCACTGCTGGCGGGTGGACATTCCTGACGTCAACCATTTCACGATGATTCTCAGCGATAATCCGCGAGTAACACCGCCAATCCGGGCTTTTTTGAGTATGATTTTTGAGGAATAAGATGGAATTAACGGGATTTACAGGATGAAAACAACCCTGTTCCCCCCACTCGTTCCACACTCTGCGTGGAATGCACGGCCAGACGCTCTGCGTCGGGTGGACGCGGAGCGTCCGGGAGGCATTCCCACGCAGAGTGCGGGAACGAGGAAAAGAGGTTTCTATGGGACATACACTTGCCGAAAAAATCCTGGCTGCCAAATGTGCTGAAGACGAGGTTTACCCCGGCCAGTTTATCAACGCCCGCGTGGACGTGGTGCTGGCTTCGGAACTGTCCGGCGTTTTGGCGATTGAGGAATTTGAGAAAATAAAAGGGGCGCGGGTGCGTAATCCGGAAAAGGTCATCTTCGTCATGGATCATTTCACGCCGGCCAAAGACATCAAAAGCGCCCAAATCGTCAAGCGCTGCCGCGATTTTGCCCGCGAACACGGTATCCGCTTTTACGACGTGGGCCGGGCCGGGATTCAGCACGTGCTGCTGCCGGAACAAGGGCTGGTTGTACCCGGCGATTTGGTAGCCGGAGCCGATTCGCACACCTGCACCTATGGCTTCATGGGCGCGTTTGGCACGGGCATCGGCTCGACGGATGCGGCGGCGGCTATGGCCCTGGGTGAAATCTGGTTGAAGGTACCGGAGAGCGCCAAGTTTGTTTATCACGGCCGTCTCCCCCAATGGGTGGGCGGCAAGGATTTGATTTTGCGCACTATTGCCGATATTGGCGTGGATGGGGCGCGTTACCAGGCGATGGAATTCGCCGGGGAAACGGTGGCCCATTTAAGCATGGCTTCCCGCTTCTCCATGGCCAACATGGCTATTGAAGCCGGGGCCATGGCCGGCCTGTTTGCCGCCGACGAACTGACCCGCAACTTTGTGGCCCGGCGCACTGACCGGGAAGGGTTATATTTTGCCAGTGACCCTGATGCTGCGTATACGGCCGTACACGAATACGACGTGGCGCAAATGGAACCGTTTGT
>JALUPA010000571.1 GCA_027054335.1 Ardenticatenaceae bacterium | reverse complement strand
CGCGTTATGCGGTGGTTTCCAGTACGGGGCCGGATCACGCCAAAATTTTTACGGTGCAAGCAGTTGTCGGCGATACGGTGTGGGGAGAAGGTGACGGCCGTAGCAAACAGGAAGCTGCCCAGGCCGCCGCTGCCGCCGCCTTGCAAAAAGCGGAAGATTTTGATATTGAGTAATGTTATTGCATTGTCAGACAATAACCGTTACTATTTGAAAATCATGCGTAACAAATTATTCCGCCAACGGCCGTTACTCACCATACCGCAAATCATCATCCTGCTGGCAGCTATTGCCGGGCTGTTTATTGCCCTGGATTTGAACCGGCGCGCTCAGGCCGGGCGACTGGTTGGCGTCGGTGAAGAATCGCTGCAAGCGGAAGTCAGTCTGGAAGTAACGCGCCAAATTGAACTGCAAGCCACGCTGGAATATGTGCAAAGCGATGATTACGTGGCTGCTTACGCTCGTGATGAAGGCGGCTATCTGCTGCCGGGTGAGAAGCGAATTGTACCGATGCCCATTGAAGTGACGCCGGCGCCTACGGCCGTCATCGCTCCTACGCCCGATCCCGTCACTGTGGCCCGCCCCTGGCAAGCCTGGTGGCAGTTGCTGACAGACGCCCCCCAACCCACCCAATAAACAAGAAATCCCCCATGTTGTATCCCCAATACTTCACCCTTCTGTTAATCATCATTTTCATAACAGCAGGCTGGCTGTGGCAGCAAGGCCGCCAACGCAACCGTATGGCTGTGGCCCTGTTGGGCTTGACGCTTCTGACAACTGTAGGGTTGATCCTGAGTTTTGCTATTTTGGAACCCGATTCCCGGCTGGTTATGGGGTGGGGCTTGCTGGCCTGGGGAATTTTATTGTGGGGCGCACGGCTGAGATGGGTGTATGGATTGGCGCTGCTGGTTGCGGTGGTTTGGTTTTACCTGTTATCTTTACTGCCGGTGCTGGATATGCTGGCCTGGGGGTTGGTTACGGCCGTGCCATTAACGGCCGTCATCTCCAGCCAGCGCAAAAAAGTCAGCATTCCCCCTATCATTGCCGCAGAACTGGCTTCTGGTTATCTTCACCCCGTCAGTATGGAAGGACATATTTCCGCCGAAATGGTCAACAGCGAACACCCCATCCTGGAATGCCTGACCGACGGCCTGCTGGTGTGTGGCCAAAGCGGCCTGATCATGGCTGTGAACCAGGCGGCTACCGTTATTTTGGGTTTACCGGAAGATGAGATGATGGGCCGCCCGGTTACGGAAATTCTGGTGCATTTCCCCCAGATTAGCACGGAAGAGCCGGTCAGTAACGCCCGCACCTTTGCCATGAACGGCCGTACCATTCAAGGCCAGATGAACATCATTTACGACGCAGAAGGCAGCGTCCAGGGCACGGTCTTCGTCTTGCGCGACATCACCGGGGAATATCAGGCCCGCCAGGCTGCCGACAGTTTCCTCACCACCGTCTCCCACGAACTGCGCACCCCCCTTACAGCCATCAAAGGGTATACGGAATTGTTGGAACTCAGTCTCGACACTGGAGCTGACGAAAAACAATTGCTGTTTTTGAACACAATCCAGCGCAACGTGACGCGCATGGTGCAATTGGTCAACAGCCTGATTTTTGCTTCGTCCGTCAAAGGCGGCCGTCTGGAATACCAGCCCGGCTACGCCGATTTGCCCCAGCTTATCCGCCAGATCGTCCGGGAAATGGAACCGCGTGCGGCCAAAGCCAGCCAGCACATCGAAATAGAGATTGACAGTCGTTTGGGACAAATCGAGGCAGACCCCATGCACGTGGCTACTATTTTGGAAGAACTGATTACGAATGGCTTGAAATACGGCCGTGATGGCGGCACTCTGCGCGTTATCGCTAATCGGGAATCGGACGAATTTGCTGTCGTCAGCGTCGGTGACGACGGTATTGGCATTGCTGAAGAGGACCAATCCCGTATTTTTGAACAGTTTTTCCGGCCGGAAAACCGGGACGAGCAGCTACGCACAGGGGGGATTGGCATGGGTTTGTCCATTGTGCGGGCATTGGTGGAGGCTTATAACGGCCGTATCTGGTTTGAAAGCATCCCCGACAAAGGAACAACCTTTACCTTCATCCTGCCCACCCGCCAGCCGCAAAAACCCATCCCATTGGCTCCAGCCACCGACCCCTACCAAAACTAAACCGGACAAACAGTCACCCTTTAGTACTATGCCCCTCTGTGGTTACGGCCGTCACTTGCTATTCAACTTTACATATGATAACATACGATAGTTGGAGAGTTTACATAGTGTAGTTTACATATTATAGGAATTTGTATTGTTAGACACAAAAAAATCAACTCAAAACACAGCCGTGCCCCTAATCTCAACATCGCATCCGTTGATCGGATTGTCTTCTATGCTCAAACAGATTGGTATGCGCCGTAGAAAATGGAAAGGGAATTTCCCCCAATCTGTACGAAACCTTAATTCACTTCTCAGCGCCTGAACAGGACCGAAAAAGGGACAAGCGTATGAGCCGTCGAACAATTGCTATAATCATTTTTATCGTTGGTATTTTGATGTTGGCCGTCGTGGCCGTGGTCTTCATCACTTCACAAAACCAGCCGCCGGAAACGGTTGCTCCGGCTGAGGGGACGGCCGTACCGGGAGAAGAAGTTCCTCCCGGTGGCGGAGGCGTTGGAGAAGGCGAAAATGTCGTTGTCGCCACGCTGCCCCCCACTCCATCTAACCTTGTGGAAGTCGTCGTTTCTCTGCAAACCGTGCCTCGCGGCTACCTGATGACTGAAGATATTTTGACTACCGAATTCAGAGACGCCGGCACAGTTGGGCTAAACGTTATTACCGACGTAAACGATGTGGTGGGCAAGTACGCTCGTGATGATATATTCCAGGGCGAAACCTTAACCATCAGCGATCTTGTGGAAGACGTAACGGCCGTCAGCGCCCAAGAATTTGGCCCCTCCTCCATCATCCCCCCCGGTTTTGTCGCTCAGGCTATTCCTCTCAATGAGCTTTCCAGCGTAGCGTATGGCCTCAGTGAAGGGGATTACGTAGACATTATGCTGCTCTTCAGCCTGTACCAGATCGATCAGGAATTCCAGACCCTGCTGCCCAATGACGCTGCTTTTTATCTGGAAGAAGGCATCCAGGCAGCCGATCAATCCGGCACAACCCCTGGAGATGAAAATAATGGAGACAACCAATCAACTGCCATTATTTACGGCATAGCCGGATTTGGCCGGTTTGAAGAATTAGCCACAGGCGATCTGGCTCATATAGGCCCCAGCGAAGCCCAGCGCCCCATTTTCATCGGTGTCCTCATTCAGAATGCCAAAGTTATCCAGGTGGGTAAGTATTCACCGCCGCCTTCGGCTGAAGAATTAATTCCCACAGCCACGCCGGAACCGCTGGGGGAAGGCGAACCTACCCCCACGCCGGCCCCGGAAGCGTTCCCCACGGCCACGCCGGAACCGCCGAAAGTTATTTTGTTAGCCATGCAGCCGCAGCAGCAGTTACTCTTACGTTACGCTATTGAAGTAGGCGTTAGACCAAATCTGGCGCTGCGTAATGTAGATGACGGGCAGCTTTACGCCGTGGATAATGTAGACCTGGAATTTTTCCTGCAACGCTTCAATATTGAATTGCCACCTGATTTGGGTTTTACTGTAGACACACAAAAGGGCGGCGGAAGCGGCCAAGAGAACGTGCCTATTACGCCTACGCCCGAACAAGTGCCAGAGGGAGGCTAGAGACGCTCCAAATAACGTAAGGGCAATGTTTATTTCAGCCGGTTAAATGGGCTTTCGGCAAACAGGGAAACCATTATGCGTTTAAGAACATTCATTTTGCTAATACTGGTGTTATTGGTTTTGGCCCTCCTGGCGTTTATGCTGGTATTCAGAGGGGGCGATATTCTAAGCCGATTCACGGGCGGGGGCGGTGATGGTGCGGCCATCGTGACGCCTGCACCTGATACCGGCACAGGCGCAGAACCGGGCGTTGAGCCGGGTCTGCCGCCGCCAACACCGACGCCTGTTTTCCAGGAAGTCGTTGTCGCCAAAATCCCGCTGCCCATCGGGCAAAAAATCACAGAACGGATGCTGAAAACAGAGATACGCAACAGTACCAGCGTGGCGTTACAGGGTGGCTACACTTTCACCGACACAGCCCAGGTTGCCGGTATGATTGCCCGCGTTCCCATCGCGCGCGGTCAGGAAATTTTAACACCCATGCTGGCCGTAGACCCGACGAATGTGGCTTCTTTTGGCTCCGACCTTTCCTTGTTTGTCCCGTTAGGTGAAGTTGCGGTGGCCTTACGGCTGGACCCGAACTCCGGCGCAGCTTTAGCCATGCGCCCCGGCGATCAGGTTGACTTGATCATGACCTTGCGTACAGTCAGCATAGACCCGGTATTTCGCTCATCTATTCCCAACCGCACCGAGCGCGTCCTGGAAACACAACTGCTTTTGGGTGGACCTTTCCTTTTTGAGTCAATTGATGACGGCCGTTTGGAATTTGTCCCGGAAATCAATCAGGTTGCTTTAATCGTTCCTGTACTCCCTGATGTGAATAATGTGGAGATTGGCGGCGGCTCTACTATAGATTTCTCCGTCCCCAATTCAGATTATAAACGAGGCGATGTTATTCCCAAGCGTATCACTCAACTTACCATTCAGCAGGCTAACGTTTTGTTTGTAGGTGAATGGAAAGATACCAGAGAGGAAGATTTGCTCAAACAGCCGGAGGGCACACCGATGCCCCCTGAAGGTGAAGGCGGCGAACAAGCACCGCCCCCTACTCCTACGCCTGTTCCCGGACTAGAAGAAAAACAAGAGCCGCGGCTACTTATATTAAGTATGTCCCCGCAGGATGCGCTGGCTTTGCAATTTGCGCGGGAACGGGGCATTACTATCAATCTGGCCTTACGTTCGCCTAACGATAACACAGTATTTGTCACCACCAGCGTCGATCTGGCGCAAATGATTGACCAGGGTGTTTTGGCGCTGCCGGAACAATCTGACATTGATTTATTCAATCCGGCATATGACCTGGACGAATAGGGTGGATGTTTTGCCCGTGATAAACTATTCTTGATAGCACGATGTTTTAGATAAGTATAATAAGTCTCTGGTCAGTTTGAACCAGGGGCTTTTTTTATGGAGGATAATTTGCCGGACAATTTGCCTGAAAATTACGATCCTTCTCTTTTTGCCCGGCCGTCTGTCACTGTAGACGTGGTCATTTTCTCTTTGGTGGAGGATGATTTGCGGGTGCTGTTGGTTAAGCGGGAGTCGCCGCCTTTTGCCGGGATGTGGGCTTTGCCGGGGACCTTTGTCAGGCTGGATGAATCTTTGGCGGATACGGCCGTGCGCGCCTTAACCCACAAAACCGGCGTCCGGGACGTATATACCGAACAGCTTTACACTTTCGGCCGGCCGGATCGCGATCCACGTACCCGGGTCATCACCGTGGCTTATTTCGCCCTCATTCCTTATGACTCCGTCGTGCAGCAGACAGAGGGCGAGACAACTGAATGGTTCTCCCTCTCTCGATTACCAGACCTGGCTTTTGATCATGCGGAAATTCTGGCTTATGCTCTCACCCGCCTGCGCTATAAACTAGAATATACGGCCGTAGGCTTTCAACTCCTGCCCGACGTATTCACCCTCAGCGAACTGCAAAAAGCATACGAAATTATCCTGGACGAGAAACTGGACAAACGCAACTTCCGCCGCAAAATATTAACGGCCGATATTCTGGAAGAAACCGGGAAAAAGAAAAAAGAAGGCGAAGGCCGCCCCGCCAAACTGTACCGCTACCGTAAAGACGCCATCGCCGAAGTCAAAACACGGCGGTTGTTTCCGTAAATAATTGGGTAATTACACAATTACTTGATTACCCATTACGTCACCCACAACGACTTCGTCAACTCCACCCCCAGCACCACGTCATCCCGCCCCACCCGTAAGCGCATCGGGCCGTTAAATGGGGCGCGCCCCACAATTTCAAACTCCGCGCCGGGAACCAGCCCCAACTCGGCAAAATACTTCAACCGCTCCGGCTCATTGGTGCGCACCCGGCTCACCACACCCTTGTGCCCCACCGTCAGATTGATGATGCAGGTATCCTTCAGTTCCGGCAAAATCCCTTCCGGATCGGGAATAGGCTCGCCGTGCGGGCAGCGCGTTGGCTGGTTGGTCATTTCCGCCATACGCTCGGTAATAGTATCATTGATGCCCTTGCTCAAATCCTCCGCCAGTTCGTGCGTTTCGTCCCAGGTAAATCCCATGACGTTCACCAGGAACACCTCCATGATGCGATGCCGGCGCAGTTCCCGCAGGGCTTCCTGGCGGCCCAATTCCGTTAGTTCAAACCCCTGGTAGGGGATGTGCTTGACATAACCGGCATTACGCAGCCGTTTTAACATGCGGGGAATGGCTGGAGCCGACACGTTGAGGCGATCCGCCAAGCTGGTGGTACTTACCATGGGCGAATCTTCTTGCAGCCGGTAAATCTCGGCCAGATATTCGCGCATGGCGGCGCTAGGCTGCATGAGTACACTCCATAATTTTTATCATATTTATGATAATATCTTATTTTGCCGGGGAAGGCTATAGCTAGAGATTGGAGATTGAGAGATTGGGAAATCGGCTAATCTCCAATCTCGCAAAAAGCTGTTTTCTCCAATTCCTCAATCGTCTCTTCAACTAAACCAATCAGATCGTTAAGCATGGCGGTATCGAAGCGGAATTCAGCGCCCACGGCCGTAAATAACTCCGGCAGCGTCCGCGTTCCCCCCAATGATAAAGCGTGGCGGTAAGCAGCTAACGCCCCCGCCCGGTCTGTCAGGCTGTTGCGCCACACTTGCAGCGCCCCTACCTGGGCCATGCCGTACTCAATGTAGTAAAACGGCGAACCAAAAATATGCGGCTTGCGCTGCCAGCCCGTCATCCGCGTGTCCATAAACTGGTCCCAAGCCACGTCCGGGATGAAGCGCCGCCACAAATCGTCCCAGGCAGCGTCACAATTAGTGGGGTCCATCGCTTCGTCGGGATGGGTGTAGACCCAGTGCTGGAAGGCGTCTACCACCGCCATGTAGGGCAAAAAAACAATGATGCCTTCCAGATGTTCAATCCGGGCGCGGGCAGCCTCGGCCGGGGTGTAAAAACCGCCGTTCTCTTTGGTGAGATAAGGCGCAGCCAGCAGTTCCATACTCATGGAAGCCACTTCGGCAAATTCCATTGGCGAGCTGGTCTGCCAGACGAGTGGCTGGGCGTAGGCTTCAAAATCGTGGAAAGCGTGGCCGGATTCGTGGAGCATAGTTTGCACGTCATCGTGCAGGCCGACGCCATTCATAAAGATAAACGGCCGTTTCCGCCAGGGTAACGAACTGCAATAGCCGCCCAAAGCTTTGCCCGGCCGCGTATCCAAATCCAGCAGATTTTCCTCGGCCATGATAGCATAATAGCGGCTCAGTTCCGGATCAAGCTGGTTGAAGATGTTGAGGGTGTGCTGGATGAGATCATCCTGGCTGTTGTACGGTTTCAGCGGTTCACCGTCCCCGGTTTGCACCAATATGCCCCGTTCCGGTATCCAGTCCCACGGCCGTAGCACATCATACCCCAGCCGTTCCCGTTTCCGCGCCAGAATACGCCGGGTAGCCGGCACAGCTACCGCCTCAATCGCTTCGTGAAAGGTAAAACAATCCTCCGGCGTATAATCAAACCGCCCTTTTTCCCGAAAAGCGTAAGCGCGATAATCGGGAAAATCGGCATTGGTTGCCACCTTTCGCCGCAGTTCCAGCATCTCTATATAAATTTTGTCCAGATCAGGGCGGATGCCCAGCCACAAGTCGGCAATAGTTTCCCAGGCCCGCTGCCGCACCGCCCGGTCCCGATCATTGAGAAAGACGGCCAGTTGGCTCAGGTTTTTCTCCTCGCCGTTCCATCTCGCTTTCAGGCTGCCGGTCAGCTTGTCATACTCATTATCCAGTTCGGCCAGCTTGGTTTGCAGGGGGATGTTTTCAGCGCGGAACATTTCCGCCTCGCTGCGCATGTCTCGCAGCACCAGGGTCATATCCGGCATCTCTTCCGGGGTGATCTGCAAAGCCAGTAGCCGTTCTTTGAGAACCTGGGCTGCTTTTTGGGCTTCGGGATACACGTTGTTGAGGATGTCCAGGAAGGCTTGTTCTCTGGCTTCGTCAGTCGTATCCAGCGATTTTTGGATATATATCCAGGAAAAAGATTCCCAAAGGAAGCGTTCCAGAGCCGACCAATCTTCCAGCCATTGGCGGGCGTTGTCGTGGGTTAACGGTCGGGCCATCAACTCGGCAAAATACGGCTCAAACGAGGCCCATTCACGGGCATCAATCTCATCAATCGCGGCGGGTAATGCGGGAAAAGTCATAATCACTCCAATATTCCGGGGTAGGGGCAGACCCATGTGTCTGCCCGCTTTGGACGAACACGTGGGTTCACCCCTACATTTTGAAATGATGCGGGACAGGCACAAAAAAAGCCCTTGTACATGGACAAGGGCCTGCTGTTAAACTCATAAAAAGGCGACGACCGGATTCGAACCGGTGATAAAGGTTTTGCAGACCTCTGCCTTACCACTTGGCCACGTCGCCATAAACAGTTCCGGCAGGCAATAAAGCCTGCCGGAAAATGAGAGCGGGCAACGAGATTCGAACTCGTGACCTTCTCCTTGGCAAGGAGACGTTCTACCACTGAACCATGCCCGCAAGCAATTCTGTCCTCTCACCGAGTAGGGGACCAAGATGCCAGGACCCAGACTCGAACTGGGGACACCTGCATTTTCAGTGCAGTGCTCTACCAACTGAGCTATCCCGGCGAAATTCGCCATGTTAAAGACGACAGAATTTTATCCAAACAAATTGCCCCTGTCAAGTCTGCCGTCCCGCAGCAATGCCAATTCTGTTACATATGTCATTGGCAGAAGGTGAACATTCACTTTGACCTGATCCTCTGTTCATAATAAAATCATCACGTAAATTTTCGTAACTGCACAGGGGTAACGCAGTTCAAAAAAAGCGCGTTGCGCCTCTGTCACTATTTGGGTACACATAGGAGACACCACGTGCTATAGCGCACCACGAAAAATGAAAACGGAGTGCCTGTTGCCAGCCGGCCCACTGCCAGCAAGCTGCTGGCGCTCCATTTACAAGGGAGAAATTATGCAAAACTTTGGCGCTTACGTAAGTAAATATGGCCTGGATAACCTGGGCATAAATAATGCAGGTACCGTTTACTGGAACTTGCCCACGCCGATGTTGTACGAACAATCATTGCGCCGGCGTGAAGGGGTTCTGGCTCATCTAGGGCCGCTGGTAGTAGCTACCGGCGACCACACAGG
>JALUPA010000570.1 GCA_027054335.1 Ardenticatenaceae bacterium | reverse complement strand
ACAACTGAGCATTACGCAAAACCAAAGCCATCTGATCGGCGGCCGCTTGTATCAAGGTAAATTCTTCCTGGCTGAAATAATTTGGGGTCCCGTGAGTCAGTGTCATAATACCCAAGAGGTACGTTTCACTCATAATAGGTACACTTAATACACAACGGGCCGTGTATGGTTGGTTTGGCAAGATAAACCAGCGATCATCCTGCTCCGTGTCGGGAATTAGAACAGCCTGCCGGTTAACCCGGATCCAGCCTGCCAAACCTTTTTCCAGAACTTCGTCTTCTACTTCATTCCGTCTCTGTATGCTCATTCCTTTCTGGCTCAGCCAACTGTCTCGCACCCGGCCTGATTCATCCAGCAACAGCAGGCTGCCCGCTTCTGCACCGGTATAGCGGCGGGCTGTCTTGACAGATTCTTCCAATGCATCTTTGAGATCAATCGATTCCAACGCGGAATGCAGCATACTCAATAAATTTTGAAATACGTCTTTTTGGCGAGCCAGAGAAATTTCTGCTAATTTGCGGTCGGTAATATCCCGCATAACAAACAGACGACCTATCAGTTCCTGCCGGTAAGAATGCAAGGGAGAAATGCGTAAATCTATGTAGAAAGGCAGATCATTATGACAAAGGTCAACTTCAGCTTGAATGTCTGTCTCTTGATCATACTCTAACAAGGGAGCGAATTGACCTGTAAATAAATCTCTTGCCAGACGACCAACGGCCGTTTCCTTTGCCCAACCTAACATCTGAGCCGCCGAAACATTTATATCAATGATTTGTCCGCTCTGGTTCAAAACCAGCACCTTATCAGCCATACCTTCCAGGATTTTGTTACGGGCAATAGGCGTAATATCCAAAAGTTGCAGGCGGCGCAATCCCCAGGCCATAACGATGACGGCAAAGGCAAAACCAAATGGCGTCAAATCAAGCCCCGGAAGGGGATTTGCATCCGTCACATAGAGTACATTACCTAACCAGGGAATAAAGGCAGCCAGTATCAATATCCACATCTGCCGCTGATACGCTGGCGGAACTCGTTTGGATTCATCAATCAGCAACCACGCGCTGATGAGCAAGAGGACGTAAGAGTAGCCCACGATTATCCAAAAGAATGGCCCATAAGAAAATGTCAGCGTGGGAATTGAACCAATAGTCACCAGGGAAATTTCTGCCCAGGTTAAGCCTGTATACGGCTCTAGCCAGGTAACAATAATAGTCAGAATGGGAATGATGAATAGCAGGGCAATCAATGACGGCCGTACCCGCCATTTCCGCGTATACTGGATATTGAAAATCAGATAGAATGCAGCCACAGTGGAAATACCCAGGTATTGCACCTTGGCCCAAAACAGTTTGGCGGCCAAATCGCTGCTGATAATTTCCAAAGCATAGCCAAAACACCAGATAGCTGCGGCAAAAGCGAACAAGGCAAAAGCTGCTGCCCCTGTTTTCGGCCGCTGTCGCCAGGCATAATAGCCGATAACAGCGCTGAGAAATGCGGCGGTAAATAGAGGGAGGATGTAAAGCCAGTACATTATTGTTCCGGGGTTGCGTCAGAGAGTCTGCGCACGTTGTACAACTTCCTTTTTATCAGGGGATTTAGGGGTAGACGGCTGTCCCGACACCAGGGGTATCGTAAAGAAAAAAGTCGTCCCTTGCCCCACTTCACTTTCCAGCCAAATATGACCGCCATGTTTCTCCACAATTTGTTTTGTAATATAAAGACCCAATCCTACGCCTTTTTCTGCCGTAACCAATTCACTTTCTGCTCGAACAAACTGGTTAAATATTTTTTCCTGATCCGCCTTAGCAATACCAATACCATCATCCGCCACAGCAATCTCAGCATAAACACCTTTTTTGCTTCTTTTTTTTCGGGCCTTGATAGTAATAGTGCCTCCAGACGGCGTATATTTATGGGCATTACTGACCAGATTCGTCATTACTTGCGCCAATCGCCTGGAATCAGCCCACAGAGAAGGTAAGGTAGGATCAAAATCAACCGACACAGCTTGGCCTTTCTCAGCCATTTTTTCAGTGAATGAAGAGAGTACATCTTTAACAACCTGCCTCAGAGAGACGGCCGTACAATTCAATTCCCATTGCCCCGTTTCAATACGTGTTATATCCGTCAACTCAGTAATCAAGCCATCCATCTGATTGATCGTCTGAACAATAGACTGTGAGTACTCATGCCGTTTCATTAGCAAAATATCCTCAGCCAAAGCATCCATCAAACCGGCATATATCATCAAGGAACTTAACGGTGACTTCAATTCATGTACGACAAATGCCATAAAATTACTCTTAGCCAAATTTGCCTCTACCGCTTTGGCGTGAAGTTGGGCGTTATTTACGGCAATTGCCGCATGACTACTTAAGCGGGAAAGAAAATTCAACTGGGCGTCGGTAAAATAATGTTGGCTATCTAAAATGAGATAACCAAAAACTTTCTCTTCGCGGCGGATGGGCACATAAACACGATGTATCGCTTCCGGAAATAACGTTGTTTCCGGAACCAGGCGGATTGACTGAAGATATTGTTTTTCCTGAATAAAATCCAGATAATGCCTGTAAGAAGAAAAGCTATCTCCCGCTGACTCCTCCAGGCCAAATTGGGCCCATGTCTCAAATTCAGATTGGCAGAATTCACCCACCACACCGGCCACTGCCTGAGTTTGCAGCCCAGCCCAATCCAATACCACTTGAGCCACCCCCTGTAATTCCAGAGTAGAATTCAATTGGAGATCAATTTGTTGCAATACGCTTAATTCTTCCAGATAAGCGCGTTCCTGATCCTGCAACCGCCTTTTTTCCAGGGAAGCATTGATACGCGCCCAAAACAAGGCGCTGTTAAATGGCTTAAAAAGATAATCTTCCGCTCCAAGCTTGACACATTTAACAACGCTCTCCATTTCATGTAAGGCGGACATCACCACAACGTGGATACGGCGCAATTCCGCATCCGCTTTCATGCGAGCCAAAACCTCATAGCCATCCATACCCGGCATCATAATGTCCAGCAAAACAAGATGAACCGTCTCCGCCCGCATAATATCTAATGCCTGACGGCCGTTAGCCGCCAAGAGTACCTGGAAACCACGGTGCACCAGCCGATCATTTAACAAAGTACGCACGGTCTCGTTATCATCTACCACTAAAATAGTATGCTGGTCAGTTTGCATCTTATTAACCTGTTTTGTTATTGAAATTCTTTTGCAACCAAGAAGCTCGAAAATGATTGAAAAGGTAACTACTATTCACAAACAAGCTGACTACTTATCCCCTACCCATTCAAAAAAGTTTACATAGCAAAATAAAGTTTACAATAAAAAAAGAGTAAATATTGATAGCGAATAAGTCACGCAGCAGGATAGATTGGTTCAATCTTCAAGATCGAACCAATCCAGGGAAAATTTCAGAGGCTATACATGAGGGGAGCAAGAAGGCACAGAACCACAGCGTATTACGCTAATTTTATGTACCGCTGCCGCGCTTTCTCCACCCGATCCCGCCGCACTTCAACGCCAACACCGGGGCCGGTGGGAACTGTCATCGTGCTGTCTGCCGTGTTGAGGACAAACGGCGGTTCGGCAATATCTTCGTAGTAGTAGCGCTCTGTAGCCGAAATATCGCCGGGGAGTTGGAAGTTAGGCAGGCTGGCCAGATGAACGTTAGCTGCCCGGCCGATCCCCGTCTCCAGCATACCGCCGCACCAAAGAGGAATTCCGGCTGCCTGAGCCATATTGTGAATAATCAGCGCATTAGTAAAGCCGCCCACCCGCCCTACTTTCATGTTGATAATGCGCCCCGCCTGCAAATCAATCATCGCCTGGGCGTCGGCTACACTGTGAATACTTTCGTCCAAACAGATAGGCGTTTCCAGTTGGGCTTGCAGGCGGGCGTGGTTGGCAATGTCGTCATAGCCCAGCGGCTGCTCGATCATGAGCAGGTTGAACGGGTCCAGCTGCTTGAGCAGCGGCGCGTCGTCCAGGGTGAAGGCAGAGTTGGCGTCAGCCATGAGGCGGATGTGGGGATGGCGTTCCCGTACCCGGCTGATGGGTTCCAGCAGCCAGCCGGGTTCGATTTTCATTTTGATACGGCCGTATCCCGCCGCCACAAAACTATCCACCCGATCCAGCAGCCCCTCCAGCGTGGGTTGAATACCGATGCTCACCCCCACTTCCACCCGATCCCGCACGCCGCCCAGCAGCGCCGACAAAGGCACACCCTGGGCCTTCGCCAGCAAATCCCAAACGGCATTTTCCAGAGAAGCCTTGGCCATGGGATGGCCGCGCACGTGCTTGTAAAAAGGCGCAATATCCGCCGGTTCCGTAATTTCCTGCCCCAGCAGCGCCGGAACCAGAAAACTGCTTAAAATATGCCAGGCCGTTTCCGCCGTCTCGGCCGAGTAAAGCGGCGCGTATCCGGCCACACACTCCCCCCAGCCGGTCACGCCTGCGCCATGCACCTCCACCAGGATACACGGCCGTTCCCGTTCAACGCCAAAACTTGTACGGAAAGGGTGAACCAGCGGCAGTTCAATAAGATGTAATTCAACAGATTCAATTTTCATGGGCAACATCCTGTAAATAAGAGTTTTCCTATAATCTTACCACCATTTCCCATTCTTCCCTCTTTCTTTTTTGAAGGAAGCCAGGAATGTTATAGAATTGCCCTACACAAGAATTTGCAGTGTATAAAAGCCAGATTTGGACAAAACTGTTTTTTACTACCCAAAAATTGTGAAAAGAGGGCGTATGAAATATCGTTATTTTACAATCATAACAGGAATAGTAGCTGTAGCCAGCCTGATATGGAGCATACAAACATATCTACCCGTCCCGCCCATTTATAGCTGGGAAGAAAGACAAGGAACTATCCCTACACGGACCCCCACACCTCAACCGGCCACGCCTACGAAATCATCCGGCGGAGGAGGCGATTCGCAGCCAACAGATACGCCAGCGGCAGAAGCCACGGCTACCGCCACAAAAATTGTGGGAACTTTAGCGCCTACCCCTATCGGCGGCTTTCTGCCCACGGCCGTACCCGGCAGCGATCAACCAACCATTCAGGCGCTTAACCCAACCAACGTGCGTAATGGCCCCGGCCTGGAGTTTGATACCATTTACGAGCTTGTTTTTCTGGAGGTACGGCCTATTGTCGGCCAATCGGCCGATGGTGAATGGTGGGTTATTGTTTTGCCCGACGCCGTTTTTGGCTGGGTGTTCAAGGAAGTAGTGGCCGTTTACGGCAATACGGACAATGTGCCGGTTATGTCTGTCGCAGACCTTCTGAAGTTGACGCCGCCGCCCACACTGACACCATCGCCAACGCCGCCGCCTACCGATACGCCCCAACCGACCAACACGAATACGCCTGAACCAACGGCCACCGATACGGCCGTGCCGCCCCCCACCGATACACCCACCGTCATCCCGCAGCGCACCCGTGTTGGGTCAGCCAGCAATACCCTCGCGCCCACGGCCGTGCCCCTGGAAAGTGACGGCAACAGCGGCAGTTCCCTAAACTGGCTGCTTATCGGCGCCGGCGTCCTGCTTCTGGCCGGTATTGGCGGGTTTATCGTCAGCCGGCGCAAATAATCATAGGGCAGTAAAGTAGTAAAACACCTTGTAACAGGAGACAAATTTATGCCGGGAGTAATTGCCGCTGGAGGGCCGGAAACGGCCGCTGCCGGGGCGGCCATACTCAAACAAGGCGGCAATGCAGTAGACGCCACTGTAGCCGCTGCCTTTGCTTCATTCATTGCCGAAATTGGTGTGGTACATTTGGGCGGCAGCGGCATCGCCCATATTTATGATGCCAGTAACGGCCGTTCCGCCGTCTACGATTTTTTCAGTAACACACCCGGACTAAACGGGACGCCCCCCCCTAAACTGGATTTTACCAAAGTGAGCATTGATTTTGGCCCCACGACGCAAAGTTTTCACCTGGGGCGGGCTTCAGTTGCTGTGCCCGGCAACATTTTTGGCTTGTGCCAGATGGCTGCTGCGCACGGCCGTCTTCCCCTCCGTCAACTGTTACACCCGGCCATCAAACTGGCGCGGGAAGGTGTGGCTGTCGCTCCCTTCCAGGCGGAAACCTGCACCTTGCTGGCCCCACTCTACACGCACACCGCCGGGATGCGGCAAATTTTCCAGAAGAACGGCCGTATGATTCAACCGGGCGAACATCTCTATATCCCTCATCTGGCCGATACATTGGAAGCGCTGGCTGCTGAAGGGGAAGATTTTATGCGTTACGGCCGTCTGGCCCAGGCCATCTTGCAGGATCAGGCGGAAAACGGCGGCCTGCTTACCCCTGATGATTTAGCGCAGTATCAGATAAGCCGCACCGATTCCATCCGCCTGCCCTACCGCCGGTACGAGATTTTGCTGCCCCCACCCAGTTCCACCGGCGGCGTCCTGACCGCCTTCACCCTCAAACTCCTGGCCCATTTTGACGTAAGCAGCCTGACACACGGTTCTGCCGACCATCTGCGCCTTCTATACGAATTGATGGTGGCCACTAACCGCGCCCGCCCCTTCTGGACAAAATATAGCGATTCACTGCCCGTCACTCAGGCCATTGGTTATTTTTTGGATGACAAGTTCGTGGAAATGCACGTCGCGCAAGTAGGGCAAGCTCTGAACAGCGGCCGTCCATCTCCCTTCGTGCCGGAACCGGACGCGCCCAGTAACACCAGCCATCTCAGCGTAGTGGATGGAGATGGTCTGGCAGTCAGCCTGACCACCACGGCCGGAGAAGGCGCTGGCTACGTCGTGCCCGGTACTGGCTTTATCCCCAATAACATGATGGGCGAGGAAGATTTGCACCCCAACGGCTTCCATACTCGTCCGGCCGGACAGCGCATTCCCACAATGATGACGCCAACGCTGGTTTTACTGAACGGCCGTCTGCGCTTAGTGGTGGGCAGCGGCGGCAGTATCCGCATCCGCAGCGCCATCATGCAGGTGTTGAGCAATTTGCTGGACTTTGGCATGACGCTGGATGAAGCGGTGAACACGGCGCGGGTACACGTGGAAGGGGGCGCGCTGCAATGTGAGGCGGGTTTTGACGAAACGGCCGTCTCCCAACTGGAATCTATGGGCTACCAGGTCAACCGCTGGCCCACCCGCAGCATCTACTTCGGCGGCGCCCACTCCGTCTCCCGCACCCCGGACGGCCGTTTAGTGGCGGCGGGGGACAACCGGAGAGGTGGAGCAGTGGCGGTGGTAGAGTAATTGGTAATCGGGTAATTGGTAATTGGCAATTGGCAACTTGGTAATTACTCAGTTACCCAATTACCCAATTACTTCTCAATATCCGCCAGCATCGTCAGAAACACGGCCGTATCCATCTGCGCAAATTGGTTCGCGGGCGCTTCGGCCCAGGCCGCGATGGTTTGCTCGCCATCGCGGCGGGCCATGAGGAAGCCGGAAATGGGGCGGCCGTCGCCTGATTCGTAACTGAAATCACTGCGCTGCCAGGTGATGTCACCCAGAGATACGGGGGCAGGCGGCGTAATCTGGAAATTTGCCATGCCCCGTTCCGCTTCATCCGCCAGATCAGCGATTATCGAGGCCGGATCGCCATTGGGGAAGAAGCGCAGGGCCAGGAAGGTTTGCGGCCCGGAACTCAGGCGCAGCCAATCGCCGGCTTGCTGCCCGGTAAAGTTGGGCGGATAGGCCAACGTGTACCCGGCAAATTCGGCTGTCCGCCACCAATCAGGGCCAGGTTCGGTTTGCGCCTGAAGGAACTGCCAGCTATCGGCCAGGGTCACGGCCGTTTCCACCAACACCGCTTCATTTTCCCGCCAGCCATCCACGTCCAGCACGTATCCATCCCCTTCATTGCTGATGAACGTGTAGAAGATGCCGGAATGTTCCCGCCCGGTCTCATCCGTGTAGCCGTAGGCGGTTTCCCTTGCCTTCATGCCGCCCACCAGCCGCTCCCCCTCATGCAAAATATCTACCTGACCAAATTGAGCTAACGCTTCCTGTTGCAGGGAAACGGCCGTACTTTGGCGCGACAGACCAGGCAAAATGGTCAACCGGATTTGCCCATCCCCTTGGGCATTGTTAATGGTTACGCCGCTGGCTTCTGTTAGCGGCAGCAGCCACGTATCAAGGTAGATGAACTGGAAACGCAGGCCGGGATCGCGGTAAATACGGCCGTCAATCAGATGGTTGTCGCTTACGGTTACGTTAGTAAACGCCGCCGTACTGTCGCCATTTTGATCAGCGGCATACAGGCCCAGGGCGTAACGGCCGTCGGGTAACGGCCGTAGCGCAAACTGCAATTGTCCCGTGTCGTCAAACTGAAGAAAAACGCCGGGTTGGCAAACCAAATCATTCTGGTAATAGCAGCGTTCCGGCTGAAACTGGTCGCCAAAACGGGGCCGGATGTCCTGCGGGGCCTGAATTTGGGTCAACTGGCCGGTCGCTGTATCAAAAAGCAGCGTTACTGCCACCGGATCGCCGCCATCAGCAAAATGGTATTGGCCGGATACGGCCGTCGCTCCCGCCGCGCCCGGTTGGGCCAGCACAAAATCGCCATTTTCCGCGTAATCTGACAGGTAAACGGCCTGGGGCGACCAACGAATCTCCCCCTCATGCGCGCCGTCCGGCCAGGGGCCGGGCAAAGATTCCCAGGCCAACACCCGCTGACGGCCGTCCGCCTCCACCTGGCCCGCAACCTGCGCCACTTCAGCAATGCCTCGTCCGACAAGCTGGTACGCGACCTGCGCGGGACGGTCTACGGCCGTATCGTCTACCAGTTGATTGGCCAGATGAATTTCCAGTGGGGGTTGGGGAACGGCCGTAACTGCTATCTCGGCGACTGGTGTAATAACAGGAACAGTCGGCAAGGCGGCGGGAAGGATTGGTGTGGGGATGGGACGCTCCACCGCGCCGGGCCACAGTTGGCAGCCAGTCAGGAAAATGAGGAGTAACAGAATCCGCTTCATGCCCAAAAAGGATACCGCATTTAGGGGCAGTCTGGTAGTCTTAACCAATGAGGTCACAGAGAGAACGTAAAGATTCTTTCTCTGTTATCTCTCTGTGCTCTCTGTGCCGTCTCCGCGTACTCTGTGTCCATCTGAATAGCTGCGATATTTTTAAGCAGAGGGTATTGTATCATTCCCTCTTCTTACTCCCCATCACGTGCTGTTCCAACGTTTCCAGCCGGCTGGAAACGTCTGCCTGCTCCTGACGCAATTGCTTAATTTCGGCCATAATGTCATCTAAGCTGACTGCGGTATCCCCCACGCTGTCCGCTGCCTCACGCTGCCCCAAAAAAAGTTGGGCCATGTAGCCAGACAAGATGCCAAACAAACCCACCCCGGCGATAATGACGAACATGGCAATGAAACGGCCGTTACCTGTGACCGGATATTTATCCCCATAACC
>JALUPA010000569.1 GCA_027054335.1 Ardenticatenaceae bacterium | reverse complement strand
CCGCCGCTGTCGGCCGTACATTCAAAATTGTAAAAGTGCCAGATGTTTTCCGAATCGTAGCTGTTGGGTGGGAAACCGGCCTCGTTGACGCAGGCGTTGTCAGTGCGCTGTAAAAGCATGTCCGGGTCGGCAGGGAAGGCGAAAAATTCTTCCCAGACGGCGCCTTCTTTGGCTAAAGCCGGTTCGGCCTGAGCGAGTGAGTCCGGGTCGGTGAGCAAGGTGCTGGTGAAGGCGTAGTCGAGCAGGACTAAATCGTGCCCCTGGACGGTCTCGCGGCGGGGGCCGACCGTATCCAGTTGAATGTCCCACAGTTCAGGGGGCGGCAGGGGAAGCTGGCCTTTGTCTTCGTAGACGAAATTGCGGAAGTTGAGCCGGTTCTTGGTCAGGCGCAGTTGCCGCCGGGCGCGAGCCAGCCAGACGTCTTCCGGCTGGGCAATGATCGCTTCGGCCACGCGGTCCCGCATCTCTTCCGGGAACTCGTCCAACAAAACGCCAACCTGACTTTGGATGCTGACCTGGATGAGTGCGCCCGGTTTGTCGGCCAGGGGCACGGCCGTTGCGGTATTGACGGCCGTGGGCAGGATTGGCGGTTCGACCGGGGGCGCAGGCGGCGGTGCGGGACTGCTTTCTGGTGATACAGCCGTGGCCGGGCTTGTATTTGTGGGGGCAGGTGTGTTTGTCGGTTGGGAGACGGCCGTATCTGTCGCGGAAATGGTTACGGCCGTAAGGGGCGCTGGCTCCTCCTCCTGCCGTTGGCAGGCAGAGAGGAGGAGCGTCACACCGAACAAAGAAAAGAGGAAGAGTTTTGTCATATTGAGATTGGAGACTGGAGATTGGAGATTGGGGCAATCTCTAATCTCCCAATCTCCAGTCTCCAGTCTAACAAGGAATATACCAGCAGGGATCATCCTGATTGGCGTTAATCCGTACTTCAAAATGGATGTGCGGGCCGGAGGAGTTACCACTGTTGCCCGTTGCACCAATCACGTTACCCTGGTAAACGATTTGGCCAGGGACGACGTTGACGCTGTTCAGATGGGCGTAAAAGGTTTCATAGCCATTGCCGTGATTCACGACAATCAAATAACCATACCCATAATTATTCCAGCCGGCAAATGTAACGGTACCTGTATCCGAGGCTCTCACAGGGCTGCCCATGGGCGAAGCCACGTCAATAGCCCGGTGCGCGTACCAGAATTTTTGGGTGAAGTTGCGGCTGACAATGGGCCAGATAAACGTCCCTGTCCCCTGAATGACCGGCTGCACCCCCCGCCCTTCATAGGAAGAGCCGCGTACCTGGGACAAGGTGGGCGGCTTCCAAACGAAAACTTCGCGCACCGCGCCGGGAACCATAATTTGCGTACCGGGCTGCAACCGGTAGGGAAATTCCAGATTGTTGGGACCGTAAGCAATAATGTCCTCAGCGGGGACGCCGTACCGTTGGGCAATACCTTCCAGCGTGTCGCCGGGAGCCACGTCATGCACCAGGCCGTCAATGGGCAGAATGGTTAATTCTGTGCCGGTTTGCAAGGCATTGGATACTTCGCTGAGGAAGGGGTTGCCGCCCAGCAGCGTCTCCGGCTGAATGCCGAACTGCGCGGCAATGCGCCCCGGTGTGTCGCCGCGCTGGACGGTGTATACCTGAAAATCATGCTGCGGCAGTTTGGGTTGGTAGGTGTAGGGATTGGGCGCCGGGGCCAGACTGTCGTCCTGGACGACGGGAATGGCGTCGGTGAGGATGTTTGTAGCTGACAGGTTTTCGGTGACCGCGCTGTCTGTTTCATCGGCTGATGGGGCAGCTACGGCCGTCTCCCCTGCCGCACTTTCCCTGGCCGTGACGCCATTGGCAAAAATGGCGCGGCCGGCCAGCAAAATTGCCAGGGCGATGCCCAGCAGTACCAGATGCCCTCCGTATCGTCGCCCTTTTCCTCTATCCATAAAATCAATTCGCTCCAAAAAAGCGCGACGCACCGTTAAAGCGCGCCGCGCCGCAAAATCAAGTATGGAGAATAGATGATTACCGAAATCAGGGCAAGGGCAAATTAACGGGGTAAATTAACAAGCCATTTGGCGTATCAAAACAAAACTGTGGTCAGGCAGATGAGGAGCAATACCACCATCAGGTAAATGTTGGAAAACATAAAGAGGGAACGGGTGCGGGCTGGCGTAGGTTCTGCCAGTAAACGGCCGTTGCGCCCCAGCCAGACGGCCGTCAACACCCCCACCGGCAGCAGATATAACCAGCCCAACCCGGCTGCAATGCCCAAAGCAAGGGCTGCTAATCCGGTAACGGCCGTGTGCAGCAGCACCCAAAACGCCGAATGACGCATACTCGTGCGGGCCGGCAGCATGGGCATATCCGCTCGCTGGTAATCCTGCCGGTACATCATAGCCAGACTCCAGAAATGGGTCGGCGTCCAGACAAAGAGGAGCAAAGCCAGCAGCAGCACGCCGGAGTCTTGCCAGGCTGTGGTTGGCTTGCAGCAAAAAAGTCAGGCGCTGGTTCGCTTTTTCCAGATTCTGGTGCGTCTCCTTGAGCGCGTTTTCCGCTTTTTCCGTCTCTACCACGCTGCTTCGCAGAGAGGTAAGCGCCCACCAGGCCAGCGCCGGGCCAACCAGCCCGTAAAACAACATTTGAGAGATAAAATGCTGCCAGGGTGGCAGGGAAGCCAAAACGGTACTACAAGCTGGTGTGCCAGCACCAACAGGAAAGCCAATACCGGCGCCTGCCAGTGCAGGCGCGTGATGCGGCAGTAAAGGTGGAGAGAAGCAGTTGAATTCATCTTTCTTCTGGCCGGAAACCAGTTGTCTTGCAGGCAATAATCATTTTGAAGATACCTTTCATGCCCATATCCTCCACTTGCTCCAACTGCCAGCCGCTTTGCTGCACATTTTCTACGGTACGCCGGTTGATGTTGGCCCCGGAGAGACGCACCATCACCGGATTCATCACGTCCATTATCAGGCCGGCAATCTCGTTTCCAGCCCGCACGTGTTCCAGCATGAGCAAACGGCCGTTGGGTTTTGTTA
>JALUPA010000568.1 GCA_027054335.1 Ardenticatenaceae bacterium | reverse complement strand
GGAAGCGATGGGCTACGTATACGGCTACACCGTCCTCAACGACATTTCGGCGCGGGATTTGCAGATGGCGGGCAAGCAGTTCTTCAAGGGCAAAAGTCTGGACGGAAGCTGCCCCCTCGGCCCGGTCATCGTCACGGCAGACGAGATGCCTGACCCGCATGACCTGCGGCTGACGTGCCGGGTGAATGAGGTGTTGAAGCAAGACGGCCGTACCAGCCAGATGATCTTCGACATCCCCGCCACCATCGCCTACCTCTCTCTGGGGATGACCCTCCTCGCCGGAGACATCATCGCCACCGGCACGCCGGAAGGGGTTGGCTTTGCCCGCACCCCGCCGGAATTCTTGCAGCCCGGCGACGTAGTATCTGGCGAGATTGAGGGAATTGGGGAAATTCGGAATCAGATTGTCGAGAGTAAGGGAATGGGGTAGGAGCCAGACCCAAACCTCGCTGGTTTGGATCATACTCCGACAAAACTTCATATACGAATGACTATGGAAATCTTCCCAGACAAGGCAGCTCTCAGCCAGGCGGCTGCCCGATTATTTAGCCAGATTGCCCAGGAAGCAGTGTCGGCACACGGCCGTTTCTCCGTCGTTCTCTCCGGCGGCAGCACACCGCGACGACTCTACCAGATTCTCAGTCAGATGCCGGCCCTGCCCTGGGAACAGACCCACGTCTTTTGGGGAGATGAGCGGCTGGTTCCCCCGGCTGACCCCGGCAGCAATTACGGCCAGGCCAAAGCCATCCTGCTGGATCACGTGCCCCTTCCCCCGGAAAATATCCACCGCATGAAGGGGGAACTGGCTCCGGACACGGCCGTAGCCGACTACACCGCCCAACTCCACCAATTCACCCCCGGCCAACCCTGGCCCCGCTTTGATTTGGTCCTCCTGGGGATGGGCAGCGACGGCCACACTGCCTCCCTCTTCCCCGGCCCCATCTCCACAGCCGAACGCACGCAGCCCGTCATCGCCGTCACCGCTCATTATGACGGCCGTCCCGCCCAACGCATCACCCTCACCCCCCCGGTTATTAACGACGCTGCCCACATCCTCTTCCTCGTTACCGGCGCGGACAAAGCAGATGTGTTGACGGCCGTACTGCAAAGCCCTCCCCAACCCGAAAAATACCCCGCCCAACGCATCCAGCCCCATCACGGCGACCTCACCTGGTTCGTAGATAACGCTGCGGCCGTCAAGCTCAATACCTGATCAGGTCATTTTCCCGGAAACTGCGGAGTTTCCGGGAAGATAAATGCCCAACTTACCCAAACCGGGGTTTCTTGTAAGACGCCCGACAGACAAACACGGCCGTAACCCTCTACCCTATCCCCATGACCGAAATAACCCGCGCTCCCCTGGAAACAAGCAGCGCCCTGCCCCACAAATGGCGCACCCTGCTCCTCCTCTCCCTGGCGGAACTACTGGGGATAGCCGTCTGGTTTTCCGCCTCGGTCGTCGTGGCCGATTCCGCCCAGTTTTCCGCAGCCGTCAGCAAGCTGTCCCCTAAACAGTACATGGGTACAGCTTTGACGTTGCAAACCAGTCTGGGCTTCTTCCTCACCCTATTCACCATCCGCATCGGGCCTTCGCTGGAAACGGCCGTAGGCTGGCGCTACGCCTTTACCATTCTGGCCTTTGGCCCGGCTGTAGGCATCTGGGCCATGATGAAACTGCGCCGCTCCCCTGAAGCAGTAAAACTGGCAAACGGCAAAGGATAGCCCCCTGCGTCTTTACACGGTAAAATCCTGTTGGGCGATTTTGTAAATCATCCCCCAAACAAGGCAAAATTATTCTACAACACAGGAGCAGCTATGAACCGACGCTTACTTGATTTTGACCCCGTACTGACACGGGAAATCAGCTTTAACGAATTAGTCGCCGATTTAACCATTGAGGATTTGCGCGAACTGACAAATGATATGATAGACACCATGCTGGACTTAATCGCCGGCTGCGCAGATGCAGATGTGGTTTTTGTGCCGGAAGACCCGGATGCAGACGACAGTTACGCTACAGACGACGCCGAGCAAAATATTGCCTGGACGTTAGGCCACGTCATCGTCCACACCACCGCTTCCTCTGAGGAATCGGCGGCGCTGGCAGCGGAGTTGGCGCGGGGGGTAGAGTATCACGGCCGTTCCCGCAGTGAAGTGCCCTGGCAAACCGTCACCACCATCGCCCAATGCCGCCATCGCCTGGAAGAAAGCCGCCGGATGCGTCTGGCCAGCCTGGATATGTGGCCGGATGAGCCGTATCTGGACAACCGGCACATGCCCTACCGCTTTGTCGGCGAACTGAACGCCATCGGTTACTTTGTCACCGGCCTCTTTCACGATGACGGTCATCTGGAACAAATCAGCAATATCATCCAGCAGGCCCAGGCAGCCCGGACTTTATCACATCAATAAATTTTGCCGCACGGCCGTGGCATTCTCATCCACCATCACCCGCGTATAGCCTTCCAGCATTAACTCATGGAGCAAATCGCGGCGGAACAATGTGGCGTGCAGCCAAGCCACTATCACTCGCGCTCAGGAAACATTAAAAAAAGAAAGCGCCGGCTTTCACCGGCGCTCTCCCCAAAAAAACATCAAACGTAGGAGGAGGAACTATGAACAAAATGTACTCACATCAGCAGAAGTCACTCAATCCGGTTCAGGCAGCAAAGCCATCTGGTTTAGCAGATCCGTCACCGTGACAATACCTACCAGCTTACCATCATCTACCACCGGCAGCGCGCCATACTTGTAGGCACTCAATAATTGGGCTACCTTATGGATGGGCGTGTCCGAAGGTATTGTTTTGGGATCGCGGGTCATACATTCAACGGCCGTATGTTGTTCCAAAATCTGAATCCGGTCTAGCGGTTCATCAGTCACCAACGGCGAATTGACGGCCAGCCGCACGTCCCGATCCGTCACAATACCCACCAACGCGCCATCATCAGCCACAACCAACAGTTGACGGTTGCCCATCTTATTCATCAAGGCGACCACTTCCAGCAAAGGAGTATCCGGCTTGACAGTAACCGGATCAATGGTCATCAAGTCATACGCTGTTAACATAATTGCTCCTGGATTCTGGTTTGTTCGAGCGCACTTCACAGGTTTATCATTTGTCGAGTCAGGGCAACGCTCAAATTTCAATGGTAATAGTGTAGCCATTTCAGCGCAGTATTTGGCGTGGCGAATGTCACATAATTGGGGTGACTTTTTGCGGGGAAATAAATGTCAAACAGTTGGAACTGCGACTATACTACCCATGGTCGGCATCCGCTCGGCGCGCGTCGTGCGGGGCCGTTCCTGCGCCCGATCCAACTGCCATTGGATAAAACGAATACGCCGGGACATGGCTGCGGACATATTCCAAAGAAAATGAGAACCTAATTCCGGATCGTCATCTACCAGTGCCCGCAGCCGGCGGCGCGTCAGCACCAACAAGACGGCCCCCTCTTTACCGGCTCGCAGATCGGCGCTGCGTTCGCCTTTATCCCACATTGCCAGTTCGCCGGTAATTTGCCCGGCGCGCAAGTTAGCCACATAGATGAGATTGGCCGCGTTACGGCCGTTACGCTTCCCTGCCTCCTCCAAATCCTTCCATACCTCAACAAACCCTTCCTGAATGATAAACAACTCATCACTGGTCTCGGAAGCGCGGGCAATCAGTTCGCCCGGCTCAAACACACGCACCTCACACTGCGCCGCCAGACGTGTCCGCTCTGCCAGGCTCAAATCCTGGCCCACATCCGAATGGACAAGAAACTGGGCAATTTCATTGATTTGCGCTAATTCATCTTCCCCTACCGGCCTGTATAATTCATCACTGGCCAAGGGCAGCCCCAAATAAGCAGCCACGTAGCGGCGGGTAATCTCCGGCGTTTCAAAATGAGGCCAATGCCCGGCGTTGGGGATAATACGCAAATCTGCCTGCGGCCATTCATCCGCCACCACTCCGGCATCCCGCAGCGGCACGGTATTGTCTTCCGCACCCCAAATGACCAACGTCGGCGTCTCGATTTCTGCCAGACGGCCGCTTAAATCATTATCCCGCATCGCCCAGTAGCATTCCGCCCGTACCCGGCCCTGCCCCCGGCGGCGGGCATCCTTACGCAGCTTTTCGTAATCAGTTTCTGTAATAGCCGTACGATCAGCAAAAGAAACAGGGCGCATCAGGCGATCTGTCAAGCCCATAAAGGTTTGCTCTACAGAGGAAACAATATAACCGCCAATGCCAAACCGTTCCATCATCGTAATCGGGGAAATGTAAAAGTTAATCGCCTTGGACAGCCGCCCCGTAATGGTGGGGTTCAACAGCACCATGCGCTCCACCAGGACCGGGTACTGCAAAGCCAACGACAGGCTAATCATGCCGCCCATGGAATGACCCACCAGCACCACCGGGCCATCACTGATCTCTTCAATCAGGTCTGCCAGCAGATCAACATATTTAGGAATAGTTGTGCGTTCAGCGAAGGGAGGCGATTGGCCGTAGCCGGGCAGGTCAATAGCAATACAGTGGAATCTTTGGGACAACGGGCCTAGCAAAGGGGAAGTTGCATACCAGGAACTGGACCAGCCGTGAATAAGCAAGGCTACTTGCCGACCCCGCTTGCCTGCTTCTACATAATGGATAAGCTGTTCACCAACTTTGAAAACGTTTTCTGCGTATTCGTCCATACATCACCTACTCGTTTTACCAGAATGTTCATGCTGGCGTAGTATGTGCCCGAATACAAGTGACCTGCTTGTAACACTTGCTTTATACTCGTTCTGGTCATAAATGACATTACTGTAAATGACCCTTTGCCCAGTATTCTAAGTTGCCGGAATTTCATTTACCATTACAACTCTATCGGTGCACCACATACCCCTACTTTGTTATATTAAAGGTTTTCAGGCAATAGGTAATAAAAGCTACGTGAAAATTTTTGGGGAGCAGTTACGGCCGTTTTCCCGCACTTCCCCCTTTTCTTTACTGCAATTCAACCAAAGTGAAGGTTTTTCCCGACCTTAAAAAGGCAAAAACAGCCACTTTGCTCCGAATTCATCCTATACGAACCTTGACCAATACTATGTCAACTGATATTATGTATATCATATTATGTAGCCTTATCGCTGTTTTAGCGTCAGAACACATAATTCAATTATCAGTAGAGGGTTCAATTGTCCTGCAACTTACGACATACTTGTTCATGGGGAGCCTGTGTATATGAGGAGGTAATTTCATGATACGCTGGATACTTATTATTCTTTTGGTGCTTTTGTTAATCATCGCCGCAGTCTTGTTCTTCCGCTGGATTAGTCAACCGTCGGAAGAAGGAGTTAGCACAACTGAACTGGCCGCGCCAATAGCCGCTCCTGATTCCTACACCACAACGGAGGGTACGGCCGTACAAGGCAACGTTCTCCAAAATGATATAGACCAGGACAATGACATCTCCGAACTGACCGTAAACACCACTCTGGTGAGTACACCGGCCAACGGAACAGCCACAATGAGTGAAAATGGCGACTTCACTTACACGCCAAATGCCGGTTATGTGGGGCAAGACAGCTTCAAGTATGAAGTGTGTGACCCTGATGGTAACTGCACCGAGTCAACAGTAGTCATTGTCGTCAATTCGGCCGTTGCTTCAGGAGAAACGGGTGGCGATGTGATGCCTGGCGACGATACGCCAGCAGGCGGTGATGAGACAACCGTTACGGACGAAACCCCGGCTGATGGCAGCGCAGTACCTGAAGGCGAAACACCAGCCGATAGCGCCGCGGCAGCTCCTGGCGACACGCCCGGCGGCCTACCCGGACAAGATGAGCAGGCTGGCGGCGGTGTCGGCGACACGACGCCCGGCACAGGCGGGCAAACAGTCCCGATACAGCCAATTGCGCCCTTGACCCACGTTGTGCAACAAGGCGAATGGCTCATCCAGATCGGCCGTTGCTATGGTGCCAATCCGGAAACAATTGCCGTGCAAAACGGCATCCCCTACCCCAGCTGGATTAACCCTGGCCTCAACCTGACCATCAACGATGTGGGCAGCGTTTCCCAGCCCTTCTACCCACCGTGCATCATGCGCTACACCGTACAACAAGGCGATACCCTGTATTCCATCGCCGAATTCTTCAAAGTACCACTGGATATGCTGGTTAAAGCCAACTATGGCTGTTACGGCCCTTACAGCATCAGCCCCTACGTTTATACCGGCTGCTATAACCCATACACACCTACCATTTATCCGGGACAGGTACTTATCATCCCTGTTAACCTGGAAAATGAAGGGATGCGGGCACAATATCCGTAACCCCTGGCCATCTCTGAATGACAAATGCCAGGCTTTCCACAAAAGCCTGGCATTTTTTATTTGCCAACTCCCCGCAATACGAATATAAATCCCGTTATGGTTGAAGAACAAGTAAACAACGAAGAAAATCCGTTTGACGAGGAAACCTGGTCGCAGCTACCGGAACTGCTGGAACATTTATCGGAACCGGTACATCTGATTGTCTGGGGAGACGAAACGGCCGCGCAGCGAGACAAGCAAGCGGCCGTTCTGTGCCGCACGCTGGCTAATCGTTTTGACAAGATTCAGTTCCAGATGCTGCCGCGCCGCATTAACTATGATTATTGGCCGGTAATCGGGGTGATGGGGGGCACGCCGGAAGATTGGCAGGATTTTGGCGTGCGCATCATTGGCTTGCCGGATGGCTACCAGATGACTTCTTTTATTACGGCTATCCAGTCAGTAGCCTTCCGGGGTTCTACGTCGGAAGTCCTGACCCGCATTCAACTGGCAAAACTGAAGGAAGATGTGCGGCTGGAAGTTTTTGTAGCAGCAAACAATGAGGCAGGAGCTATGATGACCCATCCCCTGTTCAATATGGCCGTTGTCAGCCCTCACGTGCGCACGTTTATGGTAATGGCGGATCAGTTTACCACGGCCGTGGCCCGCTACTCTATCAATTACCTGCCACATACGGTGATTAACGGCCGTGTCCACCTCGAAGGCGTCGTAAATGAAGAAACCATCCTGCGGCACATGGCGGAGGCTCTAAACAGCACCGGTAACTAATCGGCCGGGGCGGGGATTATCCGCCGTAAAAACCAGACAAGCCACACTGCCACCAGACCGCATAGCACAAACACTGCAAAAAACGTTGTCTGAATCCGCTGGGAAGGGGACGTACCAATAGGGTTAGGGGGATGCAGCACCAGACTAGCCCGCCAGTTCATCCAGAAGAGCAAAATAACCAGCAAAATAACCAGTACCCCCGACAGCCGCTTTAACGGCAGCCAGCTAATCACAATCTGAACAATCACGGCGATAGCCAGACCATTCAAAGCGGCCGCCATACGCGGCTCCTGCAAAAACACGGCGCCCCAATTCACTTTGGAAGCCACCATGCTCATGCCGATGCCTGCCCCGTACATAATTACTCCCACCCAGCCGGTAATTCGTATCCAGCGCAGCCAGCGCGGCTGCCCGGAAAGCACCATCGCTACACCCAAAAGACCAGCAGCCACAAAGCAAACCAACCCCGCCCAGGTCAAACCAACGTGCAAATAAACGGTACGAATCCCCTGCCCCAAGGTTAATTCTGAGGGAGCCAGCCAGATGACCAAGCCAATTAAGAGAAATAAACCTATTAACACTCCCCAGGCTGTCACGGGTATTTGCCAACCGGCGCGAGGATTTCCAGATAATGTTTTGTTACTCTTTGTCTGCATCTTTTAAGCGTGCCTCTGGTATGGGCGGCGTGGAAAAACGATCCACCACTTTACGTCGCCACCGCTTGGCTTTAGAGCGGGAACGAGCGTAAATATACCGCGCCCGTTTCCATTCACGCCGCCGCCGGGAAATAGTTGGCGGGGATACGTCCCATTTGACAACCGAAGCCGCCCAGGTCAGGCCGCCGCCAAAGCCCACGAATACCACATTATCATCAGGATGCAAACGGCCGTCATCAATAGCATCACACAAAGCAATAGGGATAGAGGCGGCCGACGTGTTGCCCACACGCTGCACATTCATATAAAAGCGATCCGGTGAGATTTTGAGTCGTTTGGCCGAGGATTCAATAATACGGGTATTGGCTTGATGGGGAATAATCAGCGAGACCTCATCCAGGGCCAGCCCGGCCTTGGCTACCGTCGTTCTAATCGAGTCGGACATCACTTTTGTGGCAAAGCGGAATACCTGACGGCCGTCCATGGAAATGGTATTCTTGTGATGGCCGTTCTGAAAATATTCCACCCCTAACGTCGGTACCGGATTATGGTAAACAGCCGGCAAACTGAGCATATCGCCCCCGGAACCATCCGAGCGCAAAGTAGAAGCCATCACCCCACCGGGAATAGCAGACCCTTTCACCACTACTGCTCCCGCCCCATCGCCAAACAAAATACACGTGCCCCGGTCCCGCCAATTTAGCACGCGGGACATTGTCTCGGCCCCTATAACGATAGCAGTACGCACCGAGCCGGTGGTAATAGCTTGAGTGGCCATATCCAGGCCATAGACAAAGCCGGAACAGGCCGCACTTAAATCAAACGCGCCGGCCCGGATCGCCCCCAAATAATCCTGCACCTGGCTGGCTGTGGAAGGGAAAATATATTCCGGTGTGGACGTAGCTACAATAATCAAATCCACTTGGGAAGGATGCAAATCGGCCACAGCCAAAGCGCGGGCAGCTGCCTTAAACGCCAGCGTAGCCGTTGTCTCATTGGCCGCCGCAATGTGCCGCTCCCGGATGCCGGTGCGCTTGTAAATCCATTCGTCCGAAGTATCTACAATTTGAGCCAGGTCGTTGTTTGTCAGTACTCTATCCGGTATATAGCTACCCCAACCAATGATATGCGCGTATTTCATAAAACCCTTTTTGGCGTGCTGCGTATTTTATGTTTTGCGTAAAAGTTTTCTTGCTACGCAATCTGTAATACGTAATACGTTATAAATTTGTCTAAACCCTGAAAGAAAAAAACCCTGCTATCTTGCTTCCGTTACGCCGTATTCACAAACAGTTACAATTAAATGAGAAACAGGCAAAGTATAACTTGTTTACTATGGACAGGCAGGGTGTTGCCGTTATGCTTATGTGGAAAAGTTGCAGGGTGGCAGAGTATTTTTTTACTTTGCCGCCTTGCCCCTATACCACCTTATAAATTATGTCATATTACGAACCAATTACCCCGGAAACTAATAATTCATCAAAGAAAGGCTTATGGCTGGCGCTGGGCGGCTGTTTATTCCTGGCGCTGTGTGTGGGTTGCCTTGTGCTGCTTGCCGTGGGGATATTCGGATATGCCTGGTATGCAGAGGAGCAGACGGGGCAGGCCGAGAGTACCGCGCAAGCGTTGCCACCTACGCAGGAGAATACACCGGCCAATCCCCCACACCCCCCTACGCTGCCCCCCATCAATGAAA
>JALUPA010000567.1 GCA_027054335.1 Ardenticatenaceae bacterium | reverse complement strand
GGTAAATAGGAAGGCGAACAGTCCCAGGAAACCTAATTGAATGGTGAGAATGAAAAGGCGGGATAGGCAGCCACGGCCGTGGCCTTTCTTTCCCTTTCTCGGCTTCTTCCCCGATGGTTTGCCGGCCGGTTCCCGGTATTTGTTCAGGTATTCCAGTTGGTAGCCATCATTATCTGCCATGCCCGTATGGTAAGCAGATTTGCGGATTGGTCAAGATAGTGGGCATAAATGGGGGGTGGTGCGTGTGGCGCTGTTTGGTGGAATGACGGCCGTAAGTCTACAATCTATGGTAACCGTATAGTGAAGCTTCGCCTCAAACCGACAAGTTGAAGGCTCACCACCCCACAGTAGTATGCAAAAAAGGGACGGTAAGCCTCCGCGGCCTCCGGGACCGCGGAGGTGTTTTGGTTTTAGGGCAGCGCATTTGGGTTGGGGAAGGGCCAGTCACGGAAGTCGGCCGAGCAGTCATCCGTATCGCGCCAGGAGGGGTAGCGTTCCAGGCTGTGGTTGCTGGTGGCGACCAGGGCGCAGGAGGTTTGCCCGGCAATCTGGCCGCTGCCGTAGGCGATAGCGTCCACAATCTGGTCGGCCGGATTGCGCAAAATCACCTCATCCCCGCCGTTAGCCAATTGCAGCAAGGCATTGGGGTCGCCCCACGCCGGGTCATCAATCATATCCGGCACGGCGGCGTCCGTAGAGAGAATCTCAAAATCCGGGTTGACGCCAAATTCGGCTTTGAAGGCGGTAGCGGCCGTAGCTACTACCAACGTGCCGCCGGGAGCCAGGCTGGTTCCGGCGGGGAAGCGGCGCGTATCTTCAAAATCAGTGCGGTTGACGGCGTCGCCCAGGGCGTAATTACTCAGATCAATGAGCTGCCCGGTGGGGTTGGTTAGCTCGATAAATTCGGCGTCATCCGGGCCAAACGGATCGTAAAGCACTTCACTGATAAGGGCGTAACGGGCCGGCGGCACGTACTCTTTGAAGATGAGGGGCAGATAGATTTCATAGCCCCAATCGGAACCGAACATGTCGGCCAGCAGGGTGTAGGCGGCGTCAGACTGCACTTGCAGGGCCAGTTCCCGGTTGCCTTTGCTGGATTGTTCTGTGCCGTTGATGCTGCCTACGTGAATGTACCCTTTGCCGTTGATTTGGGCCAGCACCATTTTATTGTGGATGCCCAGGCCGGTGGGATTGGCGGTGCGGCAGGCCAGGGTCAGGTCTTCTACGGCGGCAATAGTGTTGACGTAGATGCAGGTGGCGGTGTTGCCGGTGAGGCTGGTGGGATTGTCAAAGTAGCTGTCGAGGAGGATGCGCACGTTGGCTCCGCGCCGGGCGGCGGCAATGTATGCTTCCAGGCGGGGATTAGGGTCGTCGGTGGGGTTACTGCCCCAGTACGGCCGTTCCCCCAACTGCTCCACCCAGACAGAATCCCCGGTACCGGCCCGGTTTACCAAGCCCAGCAAACTGTCTGAATCCCGCAGGCTGTTTTCCGGCGACTGGACGATCTCCAAAGCAAACTGGCCGCTAAAAGTAGATGGATTGGGGTAACGTACAGTGTAAGTGACGCCGCCCGTTTCCGTGGCCGGGATGAAGCCGGGCGGCGGCACGCCGATGGCGTTGGTTGTGGTGGTGATGTCCCGATGGTTGGTCAGGTCAAAGTCGCGGTCAAAGATGGTTTGCACGTGGGCGATGACGCCGGGTGCGTCAGTAATGAGGAGAACGCCGCGCCGGCCCCAGGTTCCGTCACTTTTGTCATCGTAGGGCAGACTGTTAGGGCTGAGGTTTTCGCTGCTGATGATCACTTGCTGGTCGTCAATAAGAATGAATTTGGCGTGGACGTATTTGTAACGGTTGGAGATGTTGTTGGTGGCGTCGTTAATCATAAACCAGCAAGCGCCGCCAGCCATTTCTAACTGCTGGCAGATGTAGCGTTCCTGGTCGCTTGCCCCACCAGGCGGGCTGCCTTCCAGGAGCAGGGTGACGCTGACGCCCCGCTGTCTGGCGGCGATCAGGGCGTTCATAATGCCCATGTTTTCAAAAGTGTGGGTTTCTAACTGGATGCTGGTTTGGGCGGCGTTGAGGGCGGCAATCAGGGTATCGTAAGCGTTGTCGGGAGCGATGGCTACGGTGAGCGTGGCGGTTTGAGTAATCTTGTAGGTCTGAAAGAATTCAGCCAAATCCCAGCCGGGATAAAGAACTTTACGGCCGTTTACCACATCCCCTCTTTCTTGCGCCCAGTCTACGGCCGTGTCCGTATCCGCTACCGGCAGCCCTGTTTGCTGGCTGCGTTTGCGGTACATAATTTGGCCGTTTTCACCAAAGCCAGGTGTGCGAGGTACAGCCGTGCCGCTCCAGCCGCTTTGTGCCGTGCTGCCATTTTCATACACCAGTACATCTATGATGGCGTCGGTATCATCCAGCAAAATCACCTCGTCACCTGTATTGGCATAGCCGGGCCAACTACCGCTGGCAAAGTTGGGCACACTGGGGGAAGTGTCGTTGACTTCAAAATCGGGCCAGAAACCGAATTGGCGCTGGAAAGCGGCCCCATCTTTGGCCAGCCAGATGGTTTGCTGGGGAGCAATGCTGACGCCGCCGGTGATAACCAGTTTGCTGGTATCCATGGCGTCATTAAGTGCCCAACCACCGATGTCTACGGCCGTATCGCTGACATTGATCAAACGTACTGCTTCGTCCAGGTCATTGGTTTCCAGGCCATCGTACAGAACAGCGTCAATGAGAACGGCCGTACTCGTGGCGCTGGTCTGGCTGATGAAGCTGGCAAATAGGATAGCGGGTAAAATCATAGTGGCTAAAAGCCATACGGTTCGTTTGAACATCGGCGTCTCCTTACGGGTGAGTACAACAGATTTGGGAAGAAATAGATAACCTTTTGGGAGAAAATCTGTTCCTTTCTCCATCTGTTGTACTCCTCGCTGCTAAATAAACCTACCATACAAAATCCGCTTGATTAGAAAATAGCAAACTCGTCCCAACAGAGACTTTTTTCTCTGGTACAATTCTGCCCCATGCGGGCATTCATCAAACCCCAATGGCTTACGGCCGTATTTCTTTTGCTTCTCCTGAGCCTGACGGCTTGCGAACGGCCGTCTGACCCCGCGGCGGTAGTGGCGGCCAATCCGCTAGCTGCGGCCACGACGCCGCTGGCCCCCACGCCTACCCTGGCGTCTACCCATTTACCGCCACCGACGGCTGACGCTACGGCCGACCCTCTTACCCCCACGCCGGCATTTACCCCCACCCTTTTTTACACCGGCTCCTTGTCTCCGCCCTGCGGCCTTTCTCTGCCAATTTTGCCGGAACAGACGGAAGCGGCCGTTACCGAATTGTCTTCTGATGCAGCGGCGTTGACGGCCGTAGAAGAGATCATCTGGCCCTCCGCCCGCCCCGCCTGGCAGCGTCTTCTGGATGCACCGGGTACGGTGGGGCTGGCCGCGTACCGCGTAGGAGATGAGGCCAACGGCGTTTACCTCAATGCCGACATGCAGATGCCCCTGGCTTCGGTCGTCAAGCTGCTGCCTTTGGTAGCTTACGCAGAAGCGGTAGCAGCAGGTAAACTGGACCCCACCAGCACGGTGACGCTGGCTGAATTGGAGCAGTATTATCTGCCCGGCTACGATCTGGGATCGCACAATCGGGCGGTGCGGGAACTGGGGGAAAAGGGGCGCATTCTGCCCACCCCGGATCGGGTCTTGCTGGAAGATGTGCCCTGGATGATGATCCGGCACAGTTCTAACGCTGCGGCGGATTACTTACAGATGTTGTTAGGGCAGGCGACGATTGAGGCTACGGCCGTATCTCTGGGACTGAGCGCCCAAACCGCCCCCTGCACCTGGCTGGGGCAATTTATGATTATGGCTAACCACACCCGCCCCGGCGTGGACGACCGGCAGGCTATCGAAGTGTATCTGGCCGATCCGGACAGTTACGGCACGGACGCGGCTTTATTGACGGATGCTTTTGTGCAGGATGAGACTTTTCGCAGCACCGAAAATGAATGGCGCCGGGGCACGAGACGGCCGTCTGTCAATACCCAGCGTTTCTTCAGCCACAATCTCAATGCCCACGGCGCAGCCAACGAATACGCTGCCCTGATGGCCCGGCTGGCCCAAAACGGCCTGAGCAACGGTGACAGCAGCTTTCTAGCCCGGCGCTATCTGGAATGGCCGATGGTGTTCCCTGATAATCAGGAATTATTCAGCAATCTGGGCTATAAAAATGGTTCCCTGCCCGGTATTTTGAACACAGTTTACTACGCCTACCCTCTGGGCGAAACCACGCCTGTCGTCGTCGTACTCTTCTATAAAGAATTGCCGCAGCGCACCTACCGGCAATGGCGCTATAGTCTGCCCCATGATGAACTGGCCCGCTGGCTCCTGGCCGATCCCCAGGCTATTCCTGCCCTGCGCCAACTAATAAACCCGGCAAACTGAAAAATTCCCCTTGCCCTCTCCCAAAAACTGCTTATGATCTGGCAAAGCTGACGGAGGCTGTGCTGGAACTGGCTGATTATCAACAAGGTGACAGATGGATTTGCTGATGAAATTTTGGGAATACTTACAAACGACGGCAACACAAAGTAGTACTTCATTTGAGTATCGAGGTGATATCTTGGCATTTGCGATCCGCTTATTGGTAGCTGTTGCTGTTGTATTTATAGGGCGCTGGTTGGCCAAAAGGGTGCAGTTCATGCTGCGCCGCGCCTTACGCAATACGGAACTTTCCCTTTCCCTGATCAATTTATTTGTAGCCGTGGCTTATTACGGCACGATTCTATTGGCCATAGCTGGCGCCCTGATCATTGCCGGCGTTCCTATGGATTCAGTCATCCTGGTTGTCGGCGTCGTGCTGGTCATCCTGGCAATTGCTTTACAGGAATCGTTGAGTAATCTGGCAGCGGCTGTTATTTTTCTGCTCTTTCAGCCGCTCAAAGTGGGGGACATGGTGGAAGCGGCCGGTGTTTTTGGCACTGTCCAGGAAATCCAGATGTTTCGCACGTTATTGCTGACGCGGGGGAATACGGCCGTATCTGTCCCCAACGTGGCCATCCTCAATGGTAACATCATTAACTACTCGCAGGAAGGCATTGTGCGGCTGGACATGAAATTTACCATCAGCTACAGCGACGACTTGCGTCAGGCCAAACAACTGCTGGAAGATATCATTACCAGTCACGATCACGTCCTGGATGACCCACCGCCCGTTGTTGGCGTAGATGAATTGGGCAATGACGGCGTTGTATTTGTGTTCCGGCCGTTTGTGGCTGCCGACGATATGTGGCAAATGCGCTATGATCTCAACGAACAGGTAAAACTGGCTTTTGACGAAGCCGGTATTACCATTCCTTTCCCCCAACGAGACGTGCATTTGTATCAATCTGATGGGTGATGTGTGAAGGCGTGCCCTGCATCACGTCTTCAAGCCATTATATATCTCTTCTTGACAACGGCCGTCACTTTATTGTATAGTATGCCCTGTGTGGAACCGGTTCCACACAGGGCATTTTTTAGTGTAACCGCACCCCGCAACCGTCAATCTTGTTAGGAAGAGGAGAATTGATGGCAAACGCAACCATCCGTGACGTAGCCAAAAAAGCCGGCGTCGGCGTCGGTACTGTCTCCCGTGTTCTGAACCAAAGCACGGCCGTCAGTGCTGCCACCCGTAGCAAAGTTCAAACCGCCATTGCCGAACTCGACTATACCCCCAGCCCCATCGCCCGCCGCCTGTCCCTGGGCCGCACGATGACTATTGGCGTGATTGCCCCTTTCTTTATACGGCCGTCCTACGTAGAGCGTCTTCGCGGCGTGGATGTCGTTTTGGCCGACAGCGAGTACGACTTCATCATCTACAACGTAGAAACCGTCGCCCGCCGCGACGCCTGCTTCCACGACATTTCCCGCCAGGAACGGGTAGACGGCCTGCTCATTATCACCCTTCCCCCCACCGACGAAGAAGTAGCTCGCCTGAAACAAGCCAATATCCCCGCAGTCCTGGTGGATGGCGGCCATCCCCAAATCAGTCACGTGATGATTGATGACGTAGCCGGCGGTTACCAGGCCACCCGCCACCTCATTGACCTGGGCCACCGCAAAATTGGCTACATCAGCGATCTCCTCCAGGAAAGCCCTTTTGGTTTCCGCCCTGTTGCCGACCGTTACCAGGGCTACCGCAATGCCTTGGCCGACGCCGGCATCGAATTTCGCACCGAATATCATCGCCAGGGCGAACTCAGCCGCCGCGAAGCCAGCCGTCTGGCCCATGAACTATTAACCTTGCCCGATCCTCCCACTGCTATTTTTGCCTACAGCGATACCCAGGCGTTCGGCGTTTTGCGCGCTGCCCAAAACCTGGGTCTGAAAGTACCCGAACAACTTTCCGTCATCGGTTATGACGACATTGAAATCTCGGAATTTTTACACTTAACCACTATCCGCCAGCATTTGCTGGAATCCGGGCAGCGCGGAGCCGAATTGCTGCTGGCCGAAATTATCCATCCCGGCCCACCCCAGGAAATAATCTTACCGACGGATTTAGTACTCAGAAGTACCACCGCTCCGCCGGGCAGTTGAAAATTCGTAAGGCGATTTGCCAAATCACCCTACATTTTCGAGGAGGCAGTTATTGAAAAGAGACCGTTTTTTTACCCGCACAATATTTGTTAGAACAATTCAATTCAACTTATCTAAAGGAGGATAAGAAAGCATGTTAAATCACAAACGATTTATTATAGTAAGCTTCTTGCTCATTCTGGCTCTGGCGTTGGTTGCCTGCGGCGGCAGCCAACCCGAAGAAGCTGCCCCCGAAGAAACGGCCGTAGAAGAAACGGCAACCGAACAACCGGTTGAAGAAACTGCTGCCGAACCCACCGAAGAAGCGCCTGTCCCGGAAACGATGCCCGTCCCGGAAGTAGACTTTCCTGTCATTCCCGGCGGCTTTCTGGAACAAGCAATCCTCGGCGATTTTGAAGGTACAGTGGTCACCGTAGACGGCCCCTTTGCCGATGCTGACGTCGTACGTTTTGAAAAATCCGTAGCGCCCTTTGAAGAGGCGACCGGTATTGACGTGCAATACATCGGCGGCAAAGAGTTCGAAGCCTCCATCTCCGTGCGCGTAGACGCCGGCGACGCCCCCGACATTGCCGACTTCCCCCAACCGGGGCTGATGGCTAACTTCGTGCGCAATGGCAAGACCGTGGACCCCAGCACTTACATTCCTGAAGAATGGTTGCAGCAGCAATACAACCAAAGCTGGCTGGATATGGCTGACGTAGACGGCACAATGGGTGGCGTCTGGCATCGTTTTAACGGCAAGAGCCTCGTCTGGTATCCCATTGATGATTTCGAGGCAGCCGGCTACGAGATTCCCGAAACCTGGGATGAGCTGATGGCCCTGACGCAAACCATTGCTGACGACGGTGACACTGCCTGGTGTATCGGCATCGAATCTGGCGTGGCCACCGGTTGGGCAGCCACTGACTGGACGGAAGAGATGATGCTGCGCACCACTTCTCTGGAAAATTACGACGCCTGGGTAGCCGGTGAACTGCCGTTCAGCTCTCCCGAAGTCAAGAATGCTATCGAAACCTGGAGCGAAATCTGGTTCAACGATGATTACGTCTTTGGCGGCCGTGATTCCATTGTCACCACCAACTTTGGTGACGCGCCCCTGCCCATGTTTGAAGACCCGCCGCAATGCTGGCTGCACAAACAGGGTAACTTCATCACCTCTTTCTTCCCCGAAGGGGCCGAGTTCGGTGTGGATTACGGTGTCTTCTACTTCCCGCCGGTAGATGAACAATATGGCAAACCATTCCTGGTCGCTGGCGATATTATGACCCAGTTCAACGAGCGGCCGGAAGTCAACGCCCTGATGGAATACTTCACCATTCCGGAATCGGCCGGCGGTTGGTTGGCTGATGGCGGCGCGTTGGCCGTACACCAAACCACCACAGCCGATATGTACGGGCAGGAACTGGAACGCAATCTGGCTGAACTGGTGGCTAACGCTACCAGCTTCCGCTTTGACGGCTCTGATCTGATGCCCGGTGAAGTGGGTGCAGGTACATTCTGGACTGGCATGACTGACTACGTGAGCGGTGCAGCCGATCTGGATACAGTGCTGGCTGAGATTGACGCTTCCTGGCCGTCTGGCATTGAAGGGCAAACGTCCGCTACTGAAGAAGAACCGGCCGTGACCGAAGGGCCGTTCCCCGTCATTCCCGGCGGTTTCCTGGAACAAGCTCTGAACGGTGACTTTGAGGGTACCGTTGTCACCGTAGATGGCCCCTTTGCTGATGCTGACGTCGTGCGTTTCGATAAATCTATGGCTCCTTTTGAAGAAGCGACCGGCATTGACGTGCAATACATCGGCGGCAAAGAGTTCGAAGCCTCCATCTCCGTGCGCGTAGACGCCGGTGACGCCCCCGACATTGCTGACTTCCCCCAACCGGGGCTGATGGCTAATTTCGTCAGCCAGGGCGCCACCGTAGACCCCACCACCTATATCCCTGAAGAATGGTTGCAGCAGCAGTACAACCAAAGCTGGCTGGATATGGCTGACGTAGATGGCGTAACGGGCGGCGTCTGGCATCGTTTTAACGGCAAGAGCCTCGTCTGGTATCCCATTGATGATTTCGAGGCGGCCGGCTACGAGATTCCCGAAACCTGGGATGAGCTGATGGCCCTGACGCAAACCATTGCTGACGACGGCGACACCGCCTGGTGTATCGGCATCGAATCCGGCGTGGCCACCGGTTGGGCAGCCACTGACTGGACAGAAGAGATGATGCTGCGCACCACTTCCCTGGAGAATTACGACGCCTGGGTAGCCGGTGAACTGCCGTTCAGCTCTCCCGAAGTCAAGAATGCTATCGAAACCTGGAGCGAAATCTGGTTCAACGATGATTACGTCTTTGGCGGCCGTGATTCCATTGTCACCACCAACTTTGGTGACGCGCCCCTGCCCATGTTTGAAGACCCGCCGCAATGCTGGCTGCACAAACAGGGTAACTTCATCACCTCTTTCTTCCCTGAAGGGGCCGAGTTCGGTGTGGATTACGGCGTCTTCTACTTCCCGCCGGTAGATGAACAATATGGCAAACCGTTCCTGGTCGCTGGCGATATTATGACCCAGTTCAACGAGCGGCCGGAAGTCAACGCCCTGATGGAATACTTCACCATTCCGGAATCGGCCGGCGGTTGGTTGGCTGATGGCGGCGCGTTGGCCGTGCATCAAACCACGACGCCAGACATGTACGGGCAGGATTTGGAGCGCAATCTGGCCGAACTGGTGGCTAACGCCTCCAGCTTCCGCTTTGACGGCTCTGACCTGATGCCCGGGGAAGTGGGTGCAGGTACATTCTGGACCGGCATGACTGACTACGTGAGCGGTGCAGCCGATCTGGATAC
>JALUPA010000566.1 GCA_027054335.1 Ardenticatenaceae bacterium | reverse complement strand
GATTTGCCGCCACGCTGTCAGGATGTGCTGCTGCAAGCGATGGCCAAGCAACGGGAAGATCGTTTTCCTACGGCCGTTGCTTTTGCCCGCGCCCTGGAAGAAGTTGTGGCTGGATTGGCAGATGAAGAGACTACCCCTGCCGCAGCCGCACCGGGTCGTCGTCTGGCCTTGCTGATTGGCGTAGACAGGTATGAAGATGACGTGCTGACCCAATTGCCCACAATCAATCTGGCTGTAGAGCAACTGGCTGATGTTTTAAGAAATCCGCGGCACGGCCGTTTCGCTGAAGTCACTATCCTGATTAACGAATCGGGCGAAGCGATCCGTCGCCAAATTTCCCACTTTTACGCAGACAAGGCCGTAGATGATACCCTGCTGCTTTACTTTGTGGGGCACGCTGCTTTAGACCGGTACGGCCGTATCTTTTTAACTGCGCCGGACACAGAACACGATTATTTGCGGGGCACAGCCCTGCCCGCCGCCTTTATTGCCGATGAGATGGACAACAGCCGGGCGCGCCGGCAAATGCTGCTGCTGGACTGCACTTTCAGCGATTCGGCCCAGCCGGAACTACCCGGCCTCATTGGCCGCACCGTTGATCCGGCCCCCGTTTTTGCCCGCAACGGGCATGAGCGGGTCATTATCGCGGCCCATGACAGCACGCAGTTCAACTGGAACGGAGGCAATATCATCGGCCAGGCCGCGCCCTCCCGTTTCACAACATTTCTGCTGGAAGGCTTGCGCACAGGGCAGGCGGACGAGGACAGTGACGGCCGTATCACTCTTGACGAACTGTTTGCCTACATCCAGAAGCGCTGCCGCCAGGACGCCTCGCCCCAACGGCAAACACCCCGCATGTGGCTGCTGACCCAGGACAAAAACCCTCTCATTATAGGCTGGTATCAAGGGGACGCCGCTGCCCCCGCAGTTGTGGCCCACAGTTCGCCGGCCACCAATGAGACGAAAAAAGCAAAACCGAAACCATCTCCCTCGCCGCCTCACTATTGGTCTGGAAAACAGCTGCGCTGGCTGGCGGCTGGAGCCGTTCTGTTAGTATTGGCTTTCCTCACTATAACAGCGGCGGGCTACGTGGCCGGTAATCAGGAAGAACCGAAATCGAATGCGGGCCTTGCTCCGAAACCGACAAACACAGTGTTGCCAACGGCAACCACCATCCCGACAACCCCGCCGCTCCCTACCGAAACATCACCTCCGCCGCAGCCTACAGAACTGCCGCCAACGGCCGTGCCCACCGACGCACCATCCGCCACCCCAACCACGCCGCCCCCAGAAACCACCAATACGGCTACAGCCTTGCTCGCCTCCAGTCTTTTTGACGCCCCCAGCACCGACGCTCAGGAACTCACCTTTGTCAGCGCCGGGGATTCGGTTGCCGTAATTGGCCGCTCTCAATTGGGTAACTGGCTTTATGTGCGAGATGCGGAGGGTGTAGAGGGATTTGCCTATGGCCCCCGGTTTGACTGGGCTGGGGATGTGAATGATTTGCCGATTGTGTCCGGGGAAGATGCGGGGACGGATACGGCCGTGTCCTCAGCCGCTTGCAACGCCGGCAGTTGCCCGGCTCTCGCCCTGGACCTCTACCCCTTGCCGGGAACCCGCTGTGAAGCCGGGATGCGCTACCGTACCATTTTCATGCGCGGGCAAGGCGGGGACGGCCAATACATTTACTACTGGAACGGGGAAGAGATGGCCGGACCAATGGCAGATGGGTTTGGTTTTGAGATTAGCAGCGCCGATGGGGCTGCCATCATCGGCAGGGGCAAAGTCATTTCTGGCGACGAGCAAATCGTAGAAAAAGAATTGTTTGTGTCTGATTTCGATTGTAATTGAGCAATTAGGTAACTGGGTAATTTCCGATCACCGATTACCGTTCACCCATCTCCTCCCGCCCCAACCGTGTCGCCGCTACCGCCAAGCCCACAAACAGCCAGAACACCGCCACCGCGTGTTGAAACACCAGATTGAACAGGTAATGGTCAAATATCCCCACCACCAGCGCCCCAATAAGAGCGGCGTGCAAGCCAATCCAGATGGGATCCATTCGCTCATTATTACGGAAGGCCCGTTTATTCAAAAAGGCATAACCAAACACTGTCCCTATCACAGCAAAGAAGGCGGTTAGCCCCACCAGTCCCATCGTTTGGGCAATGGTCAGATAAACGCTGGCGACGCCGAGATAAATGTCAATGTCCGGCGTCCCGGCAAAGCCCACGCCAAAAAGCGGATACCGCTGGATAAGGCGCAGCGCGTCCTTGTATTCGCCAAAGCGCATCTGCGTCGCCAAATCCTGCCCCTGAAAGCCTTCCAGAAAACGGGCGACGTATTCCTGAGAGATAGGCAAAAAGAGAAGCAGAATACCACCGATAAGCATGTACGGCAGCAGGCGGCGATAACGAGCCACGGCCACAAAGCCCAGCCCAGCAGCCAATCCCAACATCGCCCCTCGTGAAAAGGTGAGAATGAGGGCCAGGAAGATAGCACCGACCATGAGGAAAGTGAACCAGCGGGGGAATAACGGCCGTTTCGCCACCAACTGCGGCCCGGCCAGACTGCCCAACAGCACTAAAAAGCCGCCAAACACATTCGGGTCTACTGACGTGCCAATGGCCCGTTCCGCCAGCACCGGATTTTCCTCTACGTAACGAATCACCCAGCCGCCGGGGTAGCCCAGCCGGGCCAACACGTTCAAAAAGCTGTTCGCCGTCTCGTCCGGCAGCAACCAGAGGCCAATGGCCATGATCGCCGCGCCCATCCCTGCCAGCAAAACCACTTTCACCAGCCGCTCCAGCCGCTCCCAGGAGGAGGCGTAATCTACAATGACGATGACAAAGGAGATGCTGAGGATCAGTTCGGCAAATTTGCGCAGCAGCGTGGGGGTGAGCGGCCCGTTGGCCAGGCCGAAAATGAAGGCAAAGACGGCTATCAAAATAAAAATGAGCAGCGGCACAGTCACCGGGCTGGTAATGATGGTGCGCTGCCGGCCGGTGACAATCCGCAATGCCCAGACGCCGACG
>JALUPA010000565.1 GCA_027054335.1 Ardenticatenaceae bacterium | reverse complement strand
GATGAAGTGCATTACATGAACCAGGAAGCGAGTTTGATGACTTTCCTGGCCAATATGGTCAAGACGGTGCGCACCTTTGGCGCGGCTGTGATTATGATTGATCAGGATTTGGAAGCGTTCATCGGTGTGGATGGCGCGCAGGCTGAATCCATGGCCGCCGGCGCTAACGTGACCGCCGGGCAGTTCATCCTCAACAACTGTTCCTGGCTCATCGCTTTTGGCCTGAAGCGGGACGCCGCTTTCCGGTTAGTGCGGCACTTCAAAGACGAAATCCTACCCTCTCACGCCGAATACCTGGCGCGGATGGGCAGCGACGACCGGCACGGGAAAGGGATGGCCGTCGTGCGCTTTAATGGCAAGGCAGATATGGTGTATTTTCAGTTGCGGCCTATCGAGGCGGAATATCTATTGGGGAGTTAGCTGAAAAACTGGATGAGGAATAAACTTGAACTATGAATGATTCACACACACGCTCTGCTCGCAGATACCGTTTTCGAGGACATACCGGTTATCTAATTCATCCTACACTTCGCAGCACTCATACGCTTCTTGCCCTGGGTCATACGGCGTGCGTTGATCCCTGGCAAGATGCAGCGATGCATGTGCATGGCATTGCCGAAGAAGCGTTCTTGCTCTTACATGGCCGATTGAAATTCGTTGTGGCAGATTTCCTAATAACACTCCAACCCAACGAACTAATTCTCATCCGGCCAGGTATCCCCCACGCCATCATAGGGGGCGAAGGGGAGATTGAACACATTGGGATTCGTGCCCCAGCCCTCGATGACAAACAAGAGAGAGGGGGGCTGCCATGGGGCTTGAAACCGACACCGACCTATGAAGACAGTCGGCTTGTGATTGGGGAGTGGGGCTTCCGAGTTCCCCTGACTGAGTTGCAATACCAGAACTGTTGGCTGGTCGGTGCTGGCAAAGCATTGTTTACCTCTCAGCACATAAGCCTAGCCTATCTTGATTTCCCCACGACGGAAGCGGCCAATGCCGGTATTGGTACGCGCCACCAACTTCATTTCCACCGGGAATCTTGGGAGTATTATTTGGTTCTCCAAGGAACCAAGACACTGCAAATTGAAGGCAAGCTGATCACAATTCAGACTGGCGAACTTCTGGAGGTACCACCCTATGTAAGGCATACTCTTCACAGCAGAGGTGCGCCATACCGGGGAATCACTATCAGGGTGCCAGTCAGGCTGGATGATAAGGTTTCAGCCGAACAATGAGCCTGTGCCAGACCTCAGAGGTCGGACAGCTTATTGTTTGAAATGCGAATAGTCAGGAGACAAATATGAGCGATAAACAAATCGAACAGTTCCAGCAACATGAGGCAGAAAGTATCGCCTTGTCGGTGAAATTTAACCGCTGGTCATTGGTGATGATTGAAGGGATGATACGGGAGCAGGAGCAGAAACTGGTGGCCAGCGACTTGCCGGTGGATGTGGATGGCGAGCAGGATAATTTCTGGGAAGATATCGCTTGATTAAGGCCGGGAATGATGTTCAAAAAGCTGTTCAGTAACCGCGCGATGCGGGAAAAATGGGAGACCGGGTTGGTCTGGTTCCGGCTGCGCTATTTGGAACCGGAAGGGCCAACGCGCTGTCTTAAGCTGCTGTCTCGTCCCCAGGCGTGCGGCCGGGTGGCGCTTTATTACCTGCCGGGAAAATCCGTATCCCGGCTGTATCTGGGCATCCCGGAAACACATCTGCGCTTGTTGCGGCGTATGGCGGCCGATTTTGGTTTCTCTTTGAAGCCAAAGCCGCCAGAGGTGGGAATTCCGGCGGCGCAACGGCTGACGGCCGTCACTGATTTGCCCGGGGACAGAGCGTTCATGGCCCACATCGTCAACGAGGCTGTTTTTGTGAATGGCGAAAAAAGCAAAAGCGGCTCTTATTGGCCGCAGGCGTCTTTGTTAGGCGAGCGGCTGGCTTACGTGAATATTGACGGCGCTTCGTTGGCCGGCGGATTCAACCCGCTGGCGGCCGTTCCGGGCTGCGCTGGCAGCGTTGGTTCCAGGGCATGAACGTGCATCCGCAAGGTATCCAACTGCTGCCCCAGGCGCAGCGGGATGGGGTAGGGGACATTCCCGCCTTGCGAAAATGGCTGAAGCAGGCGGAGAGGCGGGGACAACATACGGATTCCCCTAAAGATTTGTTGTACAGTTACAACAAAAACACTTGACAAGAGATGCGAGATCGGTTAATATATTCTTGACTAGACTATTGCTATCTATGCTATTGCGATCTATATTGGAGGAGTGATTGTGTTTAGGGCAAATTTTGTGGGGCGCAGCCGCGAATTACAAGTGCTGAACAATCTCTGGCAGTCAAGCCGGGCTACATTGCTGATTCTATACGGCCGTCGTCGTGTTGGCAAGACCCGGTTGCTGACTCATTGGTTGCAGCAACACGCCGCTGGGGGATTATATTGGGTTGCTGAACCCACTTCCGCTCTGTCACAACTCCGCTCCTTTTCTCAGGCCTTAATGGGGCTTATGGACCCGGAAGCGGACATACCGCCGGATTTCACCTTTTCCACCTGGGAACTTGCTTTTCGTCAATTATCCTTGTTTGCCCAGGAAAAACGGGTAGCCGTATTCATAGATGAAGTAACTTACGTTATTGACGTCAACCCGGACTTTGTCGGCGTTCTGCAAAAAGTATGGGATCGGTGGTTAAGCGATTCCAATTTAATGCTGGCTCTGGCTGGATCACAGATGGGATTAATGCGTCAGCATCTGCTCGATTACGAAGCCCCTTTATATGGGCGGGCAACCACCCAGATGCAGCTGCCGCCGCTGCCGTATGGCACCACGAAGGATTATTTCCCCGACTATAATGCGGTTGAGCGGGTTATGCTCTACGCCATGTGGGGCGGCGTTCCCGCTTATTGGGAACGTCTGGACCCTGATTTGAGCATCCTGGAAAACTTGCGGCGCAATATTTTGCCGGCTCACGCCTGGATGATTGATGAATCCCGTATCCTGTTGCAGGATTTTATTACTGATTTGCACAACTACGTGGGGA
>JALUPA010000564.1 GCA_027054335.1 Ardenticatenaceae bacterium | reverse complement strand
CCCGCGCTGACCTCCTGAGCCGGGCGGAGAAGATACAAGACCCGCAACTGCGCCGCTCATTCCTGGAAAATGTGCGGGCCAACCGGGAAATTTTGGCCACATCCCCCAATGAAAAGGTATTTGACAACTGATTTGATTCTTTTTTGACCGTCGCTTGTTACGCTGCCAGCGTGAAATTTTAATCCCTTGAAACAAAAGGAGGTCACAATGGCAGCAAAACTTTTTAGATTCACTCTTGTCTTCGTAGCGCTGGCAGCCCTTCTTACTGGCGCAGCCCTGACGCTGGCTCAGGAGGACGATCTCATTGCCCTGGTGCAGGCTTACCAGGAAGCGGCTAACAACCATGACCTGGACGCCATCATGGACATGTTCACTGATGACGCTGAGTTTGAACTGATGGGGCAGGCTAAAATAACCGGGCACGAGCAGCTTCGCGCTCTCCACGATTATGACACCGGGCTGCACACGAAATTGCAGTTCTACAACTGTGTCGCTGCCGAGAATACAGTCACTTGTGAAGTGAGAGAACAGAACGATTGGCAGCGGGCGGCCAACATTCCCGAATACCATTACACGTCGGCCGTGTTCACTTTCAAAGATGGCCTGATTCAGAAGATCGTTGCCACCATGTCCCCGGAATCAGCCCAGGTTTTGGGTGCGACGATGCAGGCGTTCAATAAGTGGGCAATGGCGAAGCGGCCTGACGCAGTGGCTAAACTGCTTACCCCGGATGGGCAGTTCATCTATGCGCAGGAAAGCGCCAGAATCGTGGTGGATTTGCTGAAAGAATGGCAAGCCAGCGTGAACCCGTTGCAGCAAATCGTATCAATCTGCGGGGCTGCGAAAAGCATTCAGTTGCGGCCTTGTCTCAAATAAAAAGTGTCGTATGGCGAGGGGTCTGGAACTGGTTTCCAGGCCCCATTTGTTTAGGGCTGGCCCGTCTGATCAGAGCAAGGAGTTCCACAGTGATTAAAGAGCCGTTACGTTCCCCAAACAGCACTTTTATCGTCCGTTTCTGGCGGGAGTGGTCAGCGGCCGCGCCCCGGTGGCGCGGCCATATCGTCCATGTGCAAAGCAATGCGAAGGCGACGTTTATGGATATTGAGAGCATGGTGGAGTTTGTGCGTCGTTTTGGCGTTATGGAAAGCCGGGCATATCCTGGCAATGCCACCCTTAACCGGAAGGCGGGCAAAGGAGGAAATAATGAGTACTAAAAAGATATTGTTAATCGTTTTAGCTGTGGGTGCAGTGATGCTGGTGGTAAGTCTTAGATTTCGTGTGGCTGACAAGGTCCAGGCGCTGCCTCTGGCGCAAAAATTTAATTCTCCGGGCGTAACCATACCTTATAACGGCCGTTTGTCCGATGATGCCGGGCAGCCCGTAATCGAGGGGGCTTACGATTTTACTTTTGCTCTCTACGACGCTGCCGATGGTGGTGAAGCGCTTTGGTCGGAAGTGCAGGAGGGTATTGTGGTGCAGGAGGGCGCATTTGTTACGTCGTTGGGCCGTGTGAACCCTATTCCGGCAGAGGTGTTGGCTGGCGGTGAGCATTGGTTGGAAACGGCCGTGCGGGGACCGAAGGAGACAGATTTCACCACTTTACTTCCCCGCCAACAGCTGAACACTGTTTCGCCCGCTGCGCCCGCCAGCTCGACCGCGGGGCCAGCCTGCCCACATGACCACTGGGGGGAAAGTTGGGACGGAACAGGTAGCGGCTTATCCCTGGAACCCAGCACAGGGGGTTCTGGAGCGCAGCTCATCAGCCTTTTCTCCGGTGTCTACGGATACCATGATGTCTTCTACGGCGTGCTTGGCCAAAGCAAGGGCGCCGGTATCGGCGTGGGAGGAGATAGCGCCGATAGGTACGGTGTGTGGGGGCATAGCAAAACCAGTTTCGGCGGTTGGTTCGATAGCGATAACGATCACCTCGATTTGGGGCTGGGCGGCAACATCGGTCGGATCAACGCGAGCGAAAATGTGAGCAGCCAATTGTGGCTTTCCAGCAACGCCGACATCGTTATGCGGTTAGACAATAACGGAGGGGAAAACAGCGTTTTTCGTATTAGGAATTCGGGCGGAAGCGATGTCTGCACTGTTGACGAAAGCGGAAATCTTAACTGCATGGGCAGTAAATCAGCCGTAGTGAAAACCGCTGCTTACGGGCAGCGCCAGCTTTACGCTGTGGAAAGCCCGGAAGTATGGTTTGAAGACTTTGGCAGCGCGTTACTGGTAGAGGGGAAAGCTACAGTAACCGTCGAGCCTATTTTTGCCGAAACGGTTAATCTGGAAGAAGCGTATCACGTCTTTGTAACGCCGTTATGCCAGGAACCGGTCTTGTTGTTCGTCACCGGCAAGAATGACACGGGATTTTCTGTGCAAGGTGTTACTCTGGATGGGCAACCTGCGCAGTGTGCTTTCGAGTATCGTGTCGTCGCTAAACGTTTGGGCTATGAAGATACGCGCCTGAAAGAAGTAAATTGGCAGGAGGGAGAGTGATGAAAAGAATAACTTTAACCATTATTGTTATTGTTCTAACCAGTTTGCTTTTGTGGACCAGCGCGACGCTGGCCCAGGCCAGCAGTAGGCCGGTTCCCGCGGCTATGTACGTGGCGGGCCATGATGTGGCGTCTAGTGAAAATTATCGCCTGACCAGTCTCATCTGGAAAGTGGAAGGGGCAGCCGGCAGCGAGACTTACCGTTTGGTTGGCCCGGCCAGACCTGCATTGCAGGGGAATGGTTGTTGCTGTGTTTATCTGCCCTGTGTGCTGAGTAACAATTAGCTCCTGTTTGGCGCGTTACCTTTCTCATGGAAGGAGGTGAAACAGCAGTTTCAATTCTAAACCCGCTACGACGTCGCCAATTTTGAAGTGGTGGAACCGGCCGTGCAACCTTAAGGAGTGGATACAGTGAACCGATGGCGAATTTTTTTGTTGTTCAGCATATTCTGGAGTAGTTTGCTGGCGTGCAGCGCGGCGGAACCAACGGCCGTTCCCCCGCCGCTATCCCCTCTGGCCCAAACAGCCCCCACGCAACCGCTGCCAACCGCCCCCGCTGCCGCCGGGCAGGAGCGGGAAACGGCCGCGCCCTCTTCTGCGCGGCCTCCCTTTGCCGCCGAAACCCGCGCCGACGGGGCAGCGCGCCTCACCAGCCCGCCGCCGGGGGCCAGCGACCAAAATCCCGCCTTCTCGCCGGACGGGACGCAGCTCGTCTTTACCCGCTTTGAGAACGGCTACAACACCGGCCCGGCCGGCCTCTTCCGGCTGGATTTGACGACCGGGGAGATCATCCGCCTGACGCCCTGGGAAGACCAGGACAACGTCAACCTGCCCGGCGCTGCCTGGAGCGCCACCCGCAACCGCATCGTCTTCGCCTCTGACCGCGCCGAGGCGGACGACGTGTGGCAGATCGCCCCCGACGGCAGCGATTTCCGCCGCATCACCACCCACGAGGGCGCGCCCTGGTACATCGAACCGTCCTGGTCGCCGGACGGGGAATGGATCGTCTTTGAGGCGGACGCTGACCGGCCCGATGACCGGCAGCAGGGGAGCATCTGGAAGGTGCGGGCAGACGGGACGGCGTTGACCGTCCTCACCGACGGCCCGGCGCTGGGGGTGGATGACCGCCAGCCGAACTGGTCGCCGGCCGGGGACCGCATCCTGTTCCAGCGGCGCGATCCGGGCAGCGACGATTGGGACATTTACACGATGGCCCCGGACGGCTCTGACGCGCGCCTGGTGACGGATTTTGCTTCCAGTGACACGGACGCCAGTTGGTCGCCGGACGGCCGTTTCATCGTTTACTCCTCCGACTACGGCGACTTACCCACGCCCAACATTTTCGTCATCCCGGCGGCTGGCGGCGAGCCGGTTCGCGTGACGTTCAACGAGACGCATGAAGACGGCGCGCCTTCCTGGTCGCCGGACGGCCGTTTCATTGCCTTTGAGTCCCATCCGGGAGAGGATGAAGAGATGCCATCCCGCTTGTGGTTCATTGCCGCGCCGCCGCTGGATGGGGAGGATACGGCCGTGCCCTCCCCCACCATCTCCACCACCTCGCAGCCCGATCCCCTGCTCAACAGCGGCCATCCCCGCCTCTGGGTGCGCGCCAGCGATTTGCCCCGGCTGCGCTCCTGGGCCGTTGCCAGCAACCCGGTGTACCAGGACGGGCTGGCAGTTCTGGCCGCCCGCGCCAAAGCGGAGATGGATGCGGGCAACCTGCCCGGCGGCGACAGCGGCGGTATCACCTGGGAACAGTACCCCAACGAAATGTACGCCATGCTCTTCGCCTTCATGTCCCTCATTGAAAATGACCCGGCCGCACGCGCCGACTACGCCCAACGCGCCCGCGCGCTGCTCATGTACGTGGTGAACGAGGCAGCCAAAGGGGCGGCCGCCGATCAGCCCTTCCGCGACCCGGCTTTTTCCACTTACGACCGCTCCCGCTGGTGGGGCGAAGGCTTTCCCCTGACGGTGGACTGGATTTACCCCTACCTCTCGACGCAGGACAAGGCGACTATCCGCCAGGTGTTCCTGCGCTGGGCGGACGAGAACATGAACGCCGGCGTGACCGCCTATAACCACCCGGAGCCGGTGGGCGTTATCAATGACCCCGTTCTCATCAGCGACACGATGCGCGTGCGCTGGTCGGCCAACAACTATTACCTGGCCCACATGCGCCAGATCGGGCTGATGAGCATGGCCCTGGACCCGGCGGATGACGCCGGCGGGCAGTTGGGCGCGTATCTGGACAGCGCCACGGGGGCGTGGCTGTACGTGGTGGATCACATGCTGCGCACGGAGGCGGCGGGCGGTTTTTCGCCGGAAGGGTGGCTGTACGGGCCGGATTCGTTGGGGTTTGCGGCGCAGTTTATGTTGGGATTGTACACGGCCGGGGAGGCGGATACGGCCGGGCGCGGCCCGCAGGTGGATTGGAGCGGCAACCCGTTTTGGGACGCCATGATCCCGGCATTGCTGCACTCCCTCAGCCCGCGCCTGGAGGCCAGCTCCTCCTGGCTGGGCGACGCCTATCGCCCCGCCTGGTACGGCGACGGCCAGCATTACTGGGCGCCGGATTTCATTGGCGTCTTTGGGCCGATGGGGGTGTACGACGATTTGCGCGGCAATGCGTCCCGCCTGGAAGCCATCCGCTGGATTCAGACGCACACGCCCCCCGGCGGCGCATCCGCTCTGACGCTGCGGGTGAGTGACGCCGAGGTGTTCCGCGACGCCATCCTTTACTTCCTGCTGTTCGATCCGGCCGCCGCTGCCCCGTCTGACCCGCACGCCGGGCTGGGGACGACGTATTACGCGCCGGGAATCGGCCGTATTCTGGCGCGGACGGATTGGGGGACGGACGCGGCCATGCTCAGCTATCTCATCGGCTGGATGAACATTGACCACCAACTGGCGGAAGGGAACCAGTTTGGTTTTTACCGGCAGGGTGAATGGTTGACGAAGGGGCGCGTGGGCTGGGACGGTTCGCAAGAGCCGTGGGGCTGCAACATTGGCCGGTCTGATTACCACAACAATCTGGCGCTGGAGAATGATCCGCCCAATGTGACGCCTGACGATTTTTTGCAAAATTGCTATCTGCATGGCTCGCAATATCTTTACACCCATGATGGTGACGGGAAGCTGCTGGCGCGCAGTTTTGGCGTGGGCTACGTGTACGCGCTGGGGGAGGCGACGGATTTGTATAACGCCAGCGAGTTGCAGTCGGCGGACATTTTGCACGCCAGCCGCTCGCTGTTCTGGCTGCAACCGGACGTGGTGGTGGTGTATGACCGGGCAACGTCGGCGACGAGCGGCCGTTTCAAGCGGTTCTGGCTCAATTTACCGGCGCAACCGGCGATCAATGGCAACCGGGCGACGGCCGTTACCCCTTCCGGCCAGCAGTTGTTCGTCACCAGCCTGCTGCCCACGAATGGCGAGATCGCTGCCGTGGCTATGGAGCCGTTCCCCGACGAGGTGGCGGAGGATGAGCCGATGCAGTACCGGTTGCGGGTGGAAGCGTCCGGCGGCCCGGCCGACGCCCGCTTTTTACACGTGCTGGAAGGGGCGGACGCGGGGGCGAGCGCGACGGCCGTTTCCCTGGTGCAAAGTATGAGCGGGACACCGTTTGACGGGGCGGTGGTGGGAGAGACGGCCGTACTCTTCCCCGCTAATCTGGACGATCCTTTCAACGGCGTTACTTACCGCGTTCCGGCCGGGGTTCGCGCCCATTACGTTACCGGTCTCACTCCCGGCGACCGCTACAGCGTCATCACCCAAACGGTGGGCGCGGAGATTGAAGTGACAATTAATGCGGGTGGGGAGACACTGGCCGATAGTGGCGGTGTGTTGTCTTTTGGTGACGTACCGTCGCTACCAGCCAGACTTTTTCTGCCGGTTGTCGTTTCGGTAAAGACAGATATTGTAATGTCCCAATAATTACCTGTTTGCCTGCTCTTGTGGTATATTTGTGAAGATTAGATCAAACCAAGAAAGGTTGAAAAAACATTATGGATTTTCAAGTTCCTTCGATTAATCTCGTCATCATTGCCCCGGTTATTGTTGTGTTGGGCGGCGCGATTCTGGCGATGGTTGTTGACCTTTTTGTAGACAAAGACAAGAAAAGCTGGGCGGCCTGGGTAGCCATCATTACTTTGCTGGTAGCCTTGGTACAAACGGCCGGTATGTGGGGTTTTAACGGCGGAACCTTCACTCCTGAAGGGGGCACGCCCATGGTTGTGGTGGATAATTACGCCACTTTCCTCAATATCACCCTCATTTTGACAGGTATCCTGGCGATCCTGATCTCTGTTGGTTTTTTACAGCGTAACGGACTGGACAAACCGGAGTATTACATGCTGCTGCTGTTCTCTTTGGGCGGCATGATGCTCATGGGAATGGCTAACGATTTGATTCTGGTCTTCCTGGCGCTGGAAGTGCTGTCCATCCCGCTCTACATTCTCTCCGGGTTTGCCTGGCCGCGGCCGGAGTCGGAAGAAGCGGCCATGAAGTATTTTATTCTGGGGGCGTTTTCTTCAGCTATTTTTGTGTTTGGCATTGCTCTGGCCTATGGAGCGACGGGGACGACTTCGCTGCCCGGTATTTTTGCGGCAATTGACGTGAATGAAGTGTTGGGGTTAACGGCCGTAGCCTTCCTCCTCGTCGGTTTTGCTTTCAAGGTAGCGGCCGTGCCCTTCCACATGTGGACGCCTGACGTGTACGAGGGTGCGCCCACCACAGTGACCGCCTTCATGTCTGTGGGCGCTAAAGTAGCCGGGTTTGCCGCCATGATTCGCGTCTTTGTTACCGCGTTGGACAACCTGTCTGACGTATGGGTCGGAGCCATCATTATTCTGGCAACTTTGACCTTGATTGTGGGGAATATACTGGCTATTGCCCAGACCAATATCAAGCGTATGTTGGCCTATTCCAGCATTGCCCACGCCGGTTTCATTTTGATTGCCGTGGCTGCCAGTTACAACAATCCCGATGGGGTTAGCGCCGCTCTCTTCTACATGTTTGCCTATCTGTTCACCAATTTGGGCGCTTTTGCCGTCGTCATTGCTGTGGAACACAAACAGGGTGAAGGTGTCATGCTGGATGATTACAAAGGTCTGGCAGCGCGTCATCCCTGGCTGGCGTTGGCGATGGCTTTTATGATGTTGTCACTGGCCGGTGTGCCGCCGACAGGCGGTTTTTCGGCCAAGTTTTACGTTTTCCGTGCTGCTTTGGAATCACAACTGGGCTGGCTGGCCGTGCTGGGCGTAGTGATGAGTGTGGTCTCTGCTTTTTATTACTTGCGCGTCGTCTACCTGATGTATATGTATGAAGGGGAAACTGAGGTTGTGGCTAAACGCGCCTTGAAGCTGGGTCTGGCAGTAACTGTTGTCGCCACCTTTGTTTTGGGTTTATTCCCCGGCGCCTGGTTTGATCTGGCCAGTCAGGCGACATTGACCACTTTTCAGACGCTTGCCGGCGGGTAGATAGTTTTCAGTGTGCAGCTTTTGGCAATCAGAGCCTCTCGTGCGAGAGGCTTTTATTTTGCGATCTGTTTGACAAGAACGGATGTGCTTGTATTTTTGATTGTGCCGGGGTATTATCTTTTTTAGAGTTGGATTTGTGGCACGGTCATATTTGGTGGATAGAAATAGCTTTCAGAATAGGAACGAAATGTCTCAGATTACTCGTTTTACAAACACAATTATTTGTGGCGATGCCAGAGATAAGCTAAAAGAGTTACCGGCTAAATCGGTTAATTGTTTAGTCACCAGCCCACCATATTTTAAGCAAAGAAACTACGCGGTGGAAAACCAGATCGGCGCGGAAAGTGAACCGGCAGAATATATTGATAATTTGCTGGCGATTTTTGCTGAATGTTACCGCGTGTTGGCGGATGACGGTACATTTTGGCTGAATCTGGGGGATAAATATATTGACGGAGAGTTGTTGGGGATGCCTTGGCGTATGGCGTTGGCGCTGAAAGATCAGGGCTGGATATTACGCTCTGACATCATCTGGCACAAACCAAATGCCATGCCTTCCTCTGTTAAAAATCGCCCTACGACTGATCACGAGTATCTCTTCCTGTTTGTGAAAAACAAAAATTATTTTTATGATGTGGACGCTATTCGGGAGCCGCATGTGACGTTTACGGAAAAAAGCAAAATGAAGGGGGGACGCAATCATTTTGGGAAAGTGAACGGTACGCCTGAAGATGGAAAGTATGGCGGCAATCCCAATTTGCATAACGGCCGTTGGGACCAGGCATTTCACCCCAAAGGCCGTAACCGTCGCACAGTCTGGAGTATTCCCTTGTCCAAATTCCGCGAGGCGCACTTTGCCGTATTTCCGGAAAAGTTGGTCGAGTTATGTATCAAGGCGGGCTGTCCGCCGCAGGGCGTTGTTCTTGATCCCTTTATAGGCAGCGGCACGGTGGCTGTGGTGGCCCAAAAATTAGGGCGGCAATATATCGGTATTGATTGTAACGCCCAATATTGTGATATGGCCCGAAACAGGTTGACGCAACTCCCTCTGCTGGTGTAGCGTCAGGCTAATTCTTGCAAAATGGGGAGAAGCTCACGTAATTTTTGCCGTAAAATTGGCTCGATCTCGGCTATTTGATTGGGGTTCGCCTGAATATAAATATAAAGTTCCGAGCGCAAATCATCAAGATTCCCGCCCCATGATTCGGCAATAACTACAGGAATACAGACGTAACTTTTTTCTACGGCCGTATAAATTGACTGGTAAATGTCGCGGGTAAAAAGCAGTGCGTGTCCGCCGCCCATCGTCTCACGAGTTTTTATCGGAAAAAGAGCCGCGCCAGACGTTCCCTCCACTTGAACGTCGTAAGTTTCATCGCTAATCCTTACTTCTCCCTTGCTTACCGTTAGAGGCAAATTGTTTTCCTCAATGATTTGGCGCAAATTGCGTCTGACCAATTCTTCAA
>JALUPA010000563.1 GCA_027054335.1 Ardenticatenaceae bacterium | reverse complement strand
GGCCGTAATGCTGTAACCAGTCGGCAAAAAGGCGCAGGCCGCTGCGGTAAGTGGTTTCCGTCTTCAGGCTGCGGTTGCCCGCTTCCAGCAGATAGCTGGCTTCGTTGAGCCAGGCCGGGGTGTTGGGAAACGGCCGTCCGCTAATTGGTAATGTTTTGGACGAATTTTGTTTGCGCATACGGTAATCATAACACAAAAATTAAATTTCGCATAGCCAGTAACATACCACAACAAATACCACACCAACAAACGATTTCCCATTGTAATCAATATCCAAAATCTCTCTAACGGGCAATTTACAAAATCGCTCTACAATACGCAATACGTAATACGCAATACGTGACATTCGCCATGATAGCAAAACTGCCTTCTGATTTATACTGAGATTAGCACGTGTGGGGAAAGCAGCAATGGAACGCATAGAGTTTCAACCAGAGCAGCTAGAGCATTTTCTCTCTCAACGTGAAAAACAACCGGTCAAAATTGAGGAAATTGCCTTGCTGGGCAGTCAGACAACAGGTGCAGCCGCTTTGAAAGGGCTGGGCTACGGCCGTCCCCTGCGCGTCACTTATTCAGCCCAAGACCAACAGAAACAGATAGTCATTCGCCGCGTCAACCAAAATGAATTTGGCCGGGAGACAAACGCCGACCGAGTGGGGGAAGTGTGGCGTAATTTTCATACGTTTAACCGGCTGCCGCAGCACGTGCGGGCATATGACATGATTGGGGTGGGGCGGGACGGCCGTCTGCAATCCGTAGGCGACGTAGCCGAAATTTATTTATTGACAGAGTATGCGCCCGGCCGGCCCTATGCCGAAGACCTGGCAATTATCCGGGATGCGGGCGCGTTTACGGCTCAGGACATTAAACGGGCTGTCAGCCTGGCCCGGTATCTGGCCGATATTCACGCCGTCAAGCGGGATGATCCCATCCTGTGGCGGCGGCGTTTGCGGGATTTAGTGGGGCACGGGGAAGGGGTGATGGGTTTGACGGACAGCTATCGTCTGGACGAAACTGTCTATTCTTTTACGTCGGAAGAGGAACTGCGGGGGATTGAGACGGCCGTAAACCAATGGCGTTGGCGGCTCAAACCTCAGTCTCACCGGCTCAGTCAGGTACACGGCGACTTCCATCCTTTCAACATTTTGTTCCAAAACGGTACGCAATTTACCTTGCTGGATCGCAGCCGGGGTGAATGGGGTGAACCGGCCGACGACGTATGCTGCCTGATGATCAACTACCTGTTCTTCTCCTTGCAGCGCGGCGCTGGCCTGGCCGAACCATTTTCCAGCCTGTACCGCACCTTTTGGGAAACGTACCTGGCGCAAAGCGGTGACGAGGAACTGTTGGCCGGGGCTGCGCCCTGGATAGCCTGGCGTGCGCTGGTTTTAGCCAGCCCGCAGTGGTATCCCACCCTGAATGAGGCTACTCGCTGCCGCCTGCTGACATTGGCCCGGAATGTACTGGCGGACGACGTTTTCGATTGGCAACAGATTAACCGCTATTTGAGACGTGATGCGTGATGCGTGAGAAATTGTCACGCATCACGCATTCAGGAGAATGAGATGACAAACAGGGGGTTTGTTCTTTGGCTGACGGGTTTGCCCGCTGCGGGCAAAACGTCATTGGCTTATGCGCTGCAAGAAAAACTGGATGAAGAAGGCATCAAGACCGTTATTATTGATTCGGATGATTTTAGAGAGATTTTGACGCCGCATCCCACCTACACGGAAGCAGAGCGGCGCTGGTTCTATGGGGCTTTGGCCCGGCTGGCGGCCTGGCTGGCGCAAAATGGCATCAATGTGATTGTGGCGGCGACGGCTAATTTACACATTTACCGGGACAGGGCGCGGGCACAGATTGAGCGTTTTGCCGAAGTGTATGTGAAATGCCCGCTGCCCCTTTGCCGGGAACGTGATCCGAAGGGTATTTACACTTTGGCTGACGCTAACCAATCGGATACAGTGCCAGGCATTGGCGCCCCGTATGAGCCGCCTTTTATGCCGGAAGCAGAAGTGGATATGAGTCGTTTGCTGCCTACAGAAGCGGCCGATTCGGTGCTGATTCAATTGCGCCTGCAAAAAATCATCCCCGGTACGGAACAACACATTTTTGCCGACAGGTTGGGCGATAGGCCAAATCACCCTTCGGTTGGGCAGGGAGAAGTGAGCTATGACAACGTTACGCGCTTTGACGCCTGATAAATTGTTTCAGCGATGCGATCCTGACCAGTTTTCCTTTCAGACAACGGCCGAATTGGTAGAACTGGAAAAGATCATTGGCCAGGAACGAGCTATCGAAGCGATTCGGGTGGGTGTGGGAATTGAACATGAAGGATACAACCTGTTTGCTTTGGGGCCAAATGGAACGGGGAAGCATACGGCCGTATACCAATACCTTTCCCAAAAAGCAGCTCAGGAACCTACCCCGGACGATTGGTGTTACGTTTTCAACTTTGAGCAGGCGCGCCGGCCTAAAGTATTGCGTCTGCCGGCCGGGCGCGGCGTTGTCCTGGCAAAGGACATGGAACAGTTGGTGGAGGATTTGTTCACCGTTTTGCGGGCGGCCTTTTCCGGAGATGATTATAATAACAAGAAAAACGATCTGCTGCGGGAACTTAAAGAACGGGAAAATAAGGCGCTGGAAGAATTACAGGAGAAGGCCAAAGCAGCCAATCTGGCTTTGCTGCGCACACCGCAAGGGGTGGGTTTTGCGCCGCTGGATGAAAAAGGCAACGTGTTGACGCCGGATCAATTCATGCACCTGCCCCCGGAGCAGCAGGCGGAGATGGAAAAACGGGTAGCCGCGATGCAGGCGTTGCTGCAAGAGGTGATGCGCCAGGTTCCTCAATGGCACCGGGAAGTGCAAAATGAAATCAAGAAGCTGAATCAGGATACGGCCGTTGTCGCCATCACCCCGCTGTTTTCCGAATTACAGCACAAATATCAGGATTTAACTGACGTGCTAACCTATCTGGAAGCAGTACAGGCCGACATTGTGGAAAATGTGATGAATCTGCTGGAAGCCGGGGAAACAGTCATCTCCGAAATCACTGACAGCGCCAATACCAGCGCCTCGCAAATCCCCAAGCAGTTTGGCATGACCCGGTACAAGGTCAACGTGCTGGTAGACAACAGCCAGCTTGAGGGCGCACCCATCGTCTATGAAGACCAGGCCACGTACAATAATCTGATCGGCCGCATTGAGCATATTTCCCAAATGGGTACGCTGGTGACTGATTTTACGTTGGTGCAACCCGGCGCGCTGCACCGGGCCAATGGCGGCTATCTCATCCTGGAGGCGCGGAAACTGTTGATGCAGCCTTTTGCCTGGGATGGATTGAAGCGGGCTTTACGGGCGCAGGAAATCCGCATCGAATCGCTGGGGCATATGTATAGCTGGATCAGCACAGTCTCGCTGGAACCGGAACCGATTCCTTTGCATATCAAAGTGGTTTTGCTGGGAGATCGCCTGCTCTACTATCTGCTCTGCCATTACGACCCGGATTTTGGCGAATTGTTCAAAATCGCGGCTGATTTTGAGGATGACATGCCGCGCATTCCGGAAAATAATCTGGCGTATGCTCGTTTGGTGGCCGGCTTGGCCCACAAGGAGGGTCTGCGTCACTTTGACAAAACGGCCGTCGCCCGCATCATTGAACACAGCGCCCGTATTGCCGGGGACGCAGAAAAGCTGACTACGCACATGCAGACGATCAGCGACGTGCTGCGGGAGGCCAATTATTGGGCGGGAGAAGCGGGGCATGAATTTGTCACGGCCGTAGACGTGCAAAAAGCGTTGGACGCCCAGGAATACCGCGCTGGCCGCATTCGGGAGCGTATTCTGGAGGCGATGATGGAGCAAACACTGCTCATTGCTACGGACGGAACCGTGACCGGCCAGATTAACGGGTTGGCTGTCTACGATTTGGGCAACGTCACCTTTGGCAAGCCCAACCGCATCACCGCCCGCATCCGCCTGGGGAAGGGGGAAGTGATAGACATTGAGCGGCAGGCGGAAATGGGCGGCCCCATCCACTCCAAAGGGGTGATGATTCTAACTGGCTTTTTGGGAGCGCGTTATGCGGGGGAACGGCCGTTTTCCCTCTCCGCTACGCTGGTCTTTGAGCAATCTTACAGTGAAGTGGAAGGAGACAGCGCCTCATTGGCTGAACTGGCCGCCCTCATGTCGGCGTTGGCGGATACGCCCATCAAACAGTCATTGGCCGTGACCGGTTCGGTCAACCAGCGAGGGCAGGTGCAGGCTATTGGTGGGGTGAATGAGAAGATCGAGGGTTTCTTCGAGCTTTGTCAGACGCGGGGCTTAACCGGCGACCAAGGCGTTCTCATTCCGGCGGCCAATGTGCGCCATTTGATGTTGAAAGAGACGGTGGTGCAGGCAGTGGCCGAGGGACAGTTCCACATCTATCCAGTAGAAACGGTGGAGGAGGCGATTGAACTGCTCACAGGATCGACAGCGGGGGAGATTGACGGCCGTATTATCGCTCATCTGGATAAGATGGCTGAAACAGTGAGGGAATTTACGGCCGTCTCTGCGGCCGACGGCCAAAACCACACCTCTGAAATTTTAGAAACCTCAGAGGTGTAGCTTGACTTGGCAAACAAAAAGCCCGGCTAAATAAACCGGGCTTCCTTGTCTTGATTGCCAGAACGAATTATTGGTTGGCCTGTTCCCGGGCTGCTGCCAGAGCAGCCATCAGGCGTCCCTTGCGGCGCGCCGCATTGCGCGGATGAATAACATGCCTTCCGGCAGCCTTGTCCAGGGTTTTGTAGGCCAGATTCGCCTGCTCTTGCGCTTCCTCAAGTTGACCAGCCTCTATGTACATGCGGGCTTTCTTGATGTAGGTACGAGCAGAAGAGCGGTAAATCCGGTTATGTTCCGCCCGTTTTTTGTTTTGCCGAATTCGTTTCTTGGCAGATTGTATGTTAGCCAAATTTCTATCCTCCGATTATGGCAGCATTCGTTGTTGAGGGGGCAACTTGCCCCAAATGCTGCTATGCGGTTGCGTCATTTTATTGTGGACGCTTCCTAAAGTCTCTGATTTCCGTCAGAGGCGTGAGAGCGACAAGAATGATAACACAAATTTTCAGAAATTCAACCTGTCGGGGAAGCTGATTTTTCCCGTGTGCCCGACGACCGTAACCGGCTGGCCAGGGTACGCATTTGCATAGGACTGATCGGTTTTAACAAAACAATGTCGCTCTCATCCAGCAGCCAGCGCGCGGCCTGACCATCGGCTGTAGCCAGCATAATCCGGGTGTCGGCGAGACGTTCTTCCTGCCGAATATATTGTAGGATTACTTCACCCGGCACGTGGGGCAGATGCAAGTCCAATACGACTACATCGGGGGTAATTTCCTGCAATCTATCCAGGGCTTCTTGTCCGTCCAAAATGGCTTCCGTTTCAAAATCAGCCGCTTGCAAAGACATGACAAATATTTCTGACAAATTCTGATCATCTTCTATGACTAACGCAAAAGATTTCTTCATTCCCCGTTTTCCTTTCTAGCTGCCAGGGGTAATAATACAGTAAAAACAGTACCTTTCCCCAATTCACTATCTACTATAACTTCGCCACCCATAAGGGCTGTTAACTGTTTTACAATCGAAAGACCTAAACCAAAACCGGCATGCCTTCGTGTGGTCACGTCTTCTATTTGGTGAAAAGAATCAAAAATATGGGCTTGTGCTTCCAGAGAAATACCGGGGCCTGTATCAGAAACCCGCATGGCCCAGCGATTTTCCTCCGGCTGGTAAACGTAAATCTCTACTGTGCCGGATGACGTAAATTTAATGGCGTTATCTACCAGGTTTACCAGTATTTGCTGCAATCGTTTTTCGTCTCCCACAATGATGCAAGGCATGTCCGCCTCAATTTTGCTGAACAGGGTCAGGTTTTTCTTTTGCGCCAATATGTCCATTTTATCGTGAACACGCCTGATCATTTCCCGCAGATTAAAGCTGACTGTCTCCAGGTTAATTCGGCCGGCTTCCATCCTGGCCTGATCCAGTAGTTCGTCTACCAGAGCCGTCAAGTAATGGGCACTGGTGACAACTTTTTCCGCCATTCTCGCTTGTTTGGGGGTAATCGGCCCGTAACCACCTTCCTGGAAAAGTTCCGTATAGCCCAAGATGGAGCCTAACGGTGTGCGCAGTTCGTGACTGACGCGGGAAAGGAAAGCGCTTTTAGCCCGGTTGGCTGCTTCTGCCCTCTGTTTAGCTTGTAAAGCCGCTTCCGCTGACTGTTTGGCTTCAGCAAACAAGCGGGCGTTTTCTATGGCAATGGCAGCTTGGGTGGCAAAGGTTTGGGCCAGACGGATGTGCGGCTCTTTGTAAAAACCCGCATCGGGCCAGCCAACGGCAATCATGCCAATAGTCCGCCCCTGAAATATCATAGGTAGTCCCATAAAGGAACGGATTTTCTCCGGAGCGGGGTGATTTGAATAAAACAAAGGGTACTGTTTGGCCGGATCGTCCAGGATAATCGGCTGGCCTGTGCTGATAATTGTCCGGTTTGGGTTGTCTTCCGCCATGATAGCTACCGGATAGCCGACAAAGCGGGCCGCTTCGGGAAAACCATGGGCGGCCATTACAACCAGATCGTCTCTTTTGCGTAATTGGATTGTCGCGTACTCGTAAGGCACAATTTTTTGCAGTTCAATCAGAATTTGCTGCAACGCCTGATCCAGATCAAGGGATTGGTTAAGCGTTTGCACCGCTCTGCGCAACGCTGCCTCTGTTTGTTGAGCTTGCCGGGCTTGTTCGGCTGAGCGTGTGGCTTCAGCAAAGAGGCGGGCGTTTTCGATGGCAATGGCGGCCTGGGCAGCAAATGCCTGGGCCAGACGGGCATGTTCCTCGGTATAAAAACCGGCTTCCTGCTTGTCAATGGCGAGCATCCCAATGATCCGGCCCTGAAACAGCAGGGGAACGCCCAGCCAGGAAGCAATTTGAGCCGGGGCGTGCCGGTCTGAACGGAATTGCGGGTACTGTTCGGCCGGATTATGCAAAATGAGCGGCTGCCGTGTCTGAATAACCAGGCGGTTGGGATTGTCATCGGCTGTTATATCAAAACGGACGCCGTGTATCTTTTCCCAATTGGGAAAACCGCGGCCGGCCGCAATAGTTAAAATATTCCCTTGCAGCAACTGGATGGTAACACTGTCATAAGGCACAATTTTTTGCAATTCACCCAGGATTTGTTCCAGCGCCTGGGGCAAATCCAGGGATTTGTTAAGTGTTTGGGCGGCAGCTTGCAATGCTTCGGCCTGCTGCCGCCGGCGGCGCAGGCCGTTTTCTGCCTGTTTCCGTTTTATGATGCCGGCCAGCACATCCGTCACAGAGCGCAGAAAAGCAATTTCTTCCTGGCGGCGTTTGTGGCCTTCCGGTAGATAAAGAACCACAACGCCCAACACTTCCTGTCCAGACAAGATGGGCAGGGTGTAATGGCCGTGCGGCGTCATGCCGTCGTACCGATTTTCGTGATCGTCATTGATGAGGCCGGCAAATTGCACCTGGCGGGTCTGGGCCGCCCGGCCGCACAGGCAGCGGCCAAAGGGAACCAAAGCGCACATCGCCGCCTGTTGAGGCGTCAAATTATACCCGGCTGTCAGAACCAGCGTCTCCGGATCGTCTTCTACCAGAAAAATACCGCCTCTGGGCATGAATGGCAGCCAGGGGACGGACAGAATCTCTTGTAGCGCCTGCTTCATTTGTTCCGCAAGCGACATCTCTTGCAGCCCGATTTGCAGGATGTTGTTGAGAATTTGCCGTTGTTTGTACTGGATGTCCCGTTCCATTTCCCAGCGACGTTGTTCCGTAATATCCTGCAAAACACCGTTAAAGACGATGCCAGCGCTTTCCACCGCCGGCCGCGCCTGCCCCTTGAACCAGATCGTTTTGCCTGATGGCGGTTTGATAAACCGGCCTTCAAATTCCCAATCGGTGTGGTTGGCGGCCGCTTCTCGCACAGACATGAGAAAGCGTGCCTGGTCTTTTGGGTGTATGGCAGCGACAAAACGCATAAAGTGTTCTTCCGAATCGTCCAGATCATCCGACCATTCCAGCCCGAATATCTCTGTGATTTGCGGACTGACATACCGGATGCGCATTTCGTTTTCCCGAATAACTGTTTGGTAGATAACGGCCGGAATGTTCTCGTTGATAGCAGCCAGCAGGCCAGCCTGTTCCTCAACTCGCTGCGCCAGTTTTTTTCGTTCGGTAACGTTATCTTTGATAGCCAAGAAATGGGTGATGGCGCCGTTTTCGTCTTTAACGGGCGTGATAGTAGCCGCTTCCCAATACAGTTCGCCGTCCTTTTTCCGGTTAATCAATTCGCCTTGCCACACTTCTCCGTTGAGCAGGGTGCGCCACATTTTTTGGTAAAATTCGGGGGGGTGCTGCCCGGATTTCAGGATACGCGGGTTTTTCCCGATAACTTCGGCCGCGTCGTAGCCGGTAGCGCGGCTAAATGCCGGATTGACGTATTCGATAACGCCTTGTTTGTCGGTCACGATAATTGCGCTACTGCTTTGTTCTACGGCGCGGGTCAATTTGCGCTGCTCGATTTCTGCTTCTTGCAGTCTTTTTTCTATGTGCTTCCGGTCAGAAATGTTGCGGGAAGCACCGATAAAACCGACGGGACGGCCGTCCGCATCAAATAAAAAGGAAATGTTGGATTCAACGGGGATGATGGAGCCGTCTTTGCAATAATTTTCCAGTTCTATCACCAGGGAAGTGGCGCGAAGCTGTTCCGGCGTCATCTCCTGGACGGCCTGAAGTGCTCTGGCAAAGGCGATCCGCGCGTTTGCCAGGGAAGATGGAGTCAGTGTTTCTTCCAGCGAGAGGACCATTGCTTCTTCCGGCGTGTATCCCCGATGCCATTGGACGGACGGGCTGATGTAGGTGAAATGGAGGTTCATATCCATCAGCCAAATGATGTCGGCAGCGTTTTCGGCAAGAAGGCGATACCGTTCTTCCGCTTCTTTCTGTAGGGTGACGTCCTGCGTAGTGAGGATAACATGGCCGTTTTCCAAAACCGTTACGCGGGCTGCCTGGCGCCAGGTTTTGCCTTCTCTCGCCATCTGAAACTCTGCACTGACAACGGTGTTTTCTTGCCGGGCTTGCCGGATGGCGGCTGCTATTTGTTCCCAGACGGCCGGCGGAAAAGCTTCGGCGGCTGGCCGACCACCAATTCCCGGGGGGAAGGTGTAGAGGGGATTCCGGCTTTGATAACTCAGGATACGGTTATCCTCGTCCAGCAGTAAATACAAGCCGGAAAAGGCCTCGAGAACCGTACTCAGAAGCGTGGCGTCGGGGACGGGAGGGTGTGTATCTTGCATGGAAGTATAATACACTGAAACGAAATTTTCGTAAATCTATTCACCCCGCGTTCCACGCAGAGCGTGGAACGCATTTGCAG
>JALUPA010000562.1 GCA_027054335.1 Ardenticatenaceae bacterium | reverse complement strand
GTTGACCGTATTGAAACCGTGTCCGTCATAGGGCATTAGAGAGGCTTGAGCGGTGTGCGTTGAAAGGCGCACGCACCGTTCTTAGGGGAGGGGGTGGCGGTAACGCCACCTTCTTACCCGACCGACCGTATCCCATTCCCTAAAAAGCTAATCCTACCGCGATACCTGCGCTACCCATGCCTCCAGTTTGGCAAAATGGCTGCCCCGCCAGTAAATTTGTCCGCAATCCTGACACATTTGAAAGTCGTCATAGTACAGCCTGGTTTTGGGTTCCAGGCGATCTAAAATGTCGGCTTTGGGGACGGGGCGAAGACGGCCGTTACACCGCAAACACCTTTGCCAGGGAGAAATCTTACTATACAAATCGTAGCGTTGCAGAACGGCCGTAACCTGTTCTTCCGTCTCCTTGCTGCGTAACAAACAGCCGTGGCCGATGGTCTTGCGCATCAACAAACCCCGGTCGCGGGTGAGCATGACGCGCGGCTCGTCGTGGGCCAGTTGGTCCAGAGCGGCGTCTGTCAGGTGGTCGCGGGGGTAGAGCGTGTCGAAGCCGAGAAGGCGCAGGAGGCGGGCCAGTTTGCCCAGGTGGTTGTCCAGGAGGAAGCGGAGAGGGCGGGGCGGCGGCGGTTGCAGGGAGGGGAATTGGGGCGGTACGGCCGTTACCGGAAAAACGTCAATCTGCTCCCCGTCCCGCGCCAGATAAGCAAAATTGACCGGCTGCCCGTCCGCCAGAATCGCGCCCACTTCCGTGTGGGGAATCCCGGCCGATTCAATGAGATGCTTTACCGTTTGCGCTTCCCGAAAAGAGCAGACAAAAGGTTGCTTTTCCACTGCGCCTCGCAGCAGTTCCGCCAGATAGCCGTGAAAATGGAAGAAAACGGTTTTCATTTATGGGGATCGCAGATCACGTAGATTAACACAGATGGCTTTACTGAAAAAACCGCAGAGGATGCAAAGGTTACGGAGATTTACCAGAGAAAATCCAGACAAATCCGCGCCATCCGCGGCTTTTTTCAGTAGATTCACAGATTAGAACGGTTGAAAAATCTGCGCCAATCTGCGTAATCTGTGGATTTATCTTTTGCTTAAATAAAGTAACGCCGCCCCGGCCAGAGCCATCAACCCCAAAACGCCCAGCGCAATGCCCACGGCGAGGGTAACGATGTCGGTGTTGGCTGGTTGGGGCACAGGAGTGTCTGGAGCAGTCACGGCCGTATCCCCCCCATCTTCACTGCCAATCTCGCTCAAAGCCACGGGCACGGCCGTTGACTGCACAGGCACGGCCGTAGAAATTACCGTCATTGTGGCGGTCGGTGAAGGGGCCGTAGTGGCGGTGGCCGGTACGGCCGTTTCCGTCATCTCAATTGTACCGGTAGAAGAGCCGCCAATCTCCTCCGGCACAGGGCGATGGCCTACCGTCACTTCCTGACCCACCTGCAAAATGGCGTCAGCGGCCAGTTCGCTCACCTCCACCAATTCCTCCAGCGTCATGTCGTAAGTGGCGGCGATGCCCAGCATAGTGTCCCCGCTGGTAACGACGTGGACGATGACCCCGTCCGGTTTGACACGGGCCTTGGGGAAGCCAGGCAGGAGGGTGGAGCCGTCCGGCAGGACGGAATAACCGATAATGATTTGCTGGCCGATGGAGAGGAGCGGGTTCTGGTCAAAATTGTTAAAAGCGTACAGGTCGGACAAGGCTACGCCAAACTGGTCGGCCAGGGTGATGAGGGTGTCGCCCGGTTGAATGGTGTAGAGGATACGGCCGTCCGGTTGGGCGGTGGGCGAGGCAATGGGTGTAGGGGTGTATGTTGCTGTAGGGGTGTCGGTGGGCACGGCCGTTTCTGTGGGCAGCGGCGTCTCCGTGGGAGTGGGGGACGGCCCTGGCGTGAAGGTGGGCGGGGCAAAAGTAGGCGTGGCGTTGGGGTCCACGGTAGGCGGGGGCGGCGGGGCCGGCGGCGCGGCAATGCTGCCCGATTTGTAGGCGGCGCTTAATTCGGCCGTCAACTGCAAATAAGTATTGCCATACTCCGCAGCCGGTTCAATTTGCGAACCTTCTTTCCATTCATTAAAGGAAGTGATGATCAGCATGTCCGGGGCGCTGGCTGCCGCGCCGCCAAACGTGGAGCGGTAAAAATCGCCGTTGGCCCGGTCCCGGCTGTAGGCAGAATCGCCCCGCCCCACCAGGGTATCATTCCAGCCGGGCATAGCCGTGCCCACCCAATATTTGTAGCCGCCGTAGGTGGCCGCTGCGGCGCGGGTATTGGCCGCCCAGGTAGCCGCCGTGCCCGCCGGGTTGCTGGACCAGGCAACGTTGTACAGGTGCAGGCCGTCAAACGCATTCAGGTAGTTGGTATTGCCCCCTTCCGCTATCCAGATGCTCGTGCGGTCCGGGTCTGCCACGTCACGGATGTAAACCCATTCCGCCGGGGTCAATATCCAGTTGGCCCAGAAGAAGATGACCGGCTTGCCGTCCACACGCAAATAGGCGGGGTGTTGGGCGTGGGTATTTAACAATGTTTGCAGGGCGCTAATCCGATCCTCGTTGCTGGCGAAGAAGGGGCTGGCTGTCTCGAAATCTACGGCCGCGCTGAAGCCCATCCCGGAGGCGACGTTGAGCAGCGCGGCAAAATTGGTTTCGGTCTGGTTATTGACCGTTTCCGGGCCGTACCAGCTTTGCACAAAGCCATCAATCCCGGCAGACCGGGCTTCGTTGACCTGGCGCTGGATGGTACCGGGGTCGGTGGAAAAGTAGGGGGCCAGCGGTTGGTAAGGGGTTTTGCCCGGCCCGAAGGAATCAGGACTGTACCAGGCGTAGTAAAAGGCCAGCACCAGTTTGGTTTGGCCTTGGGCCTGGCTACGGCCGTTACCGGTAAGGATGACGGCCGTAAGTAACAGAAGCAGCGCGAATCGGATGGTTTTTTTCATAGCGTGATGCGTGATGCGTGATGCGTAAAAGCGTGACTTTTCTCACGTCTCACGCATCACGCACCACGTTTTATTGCGACCCCGGCCCTACGTACCGGTATTCCAGCTTGGGCGTGGTGAATTCCGATACAATTTCCAGCACCCGGTCAGCTTCGTTCTTTTGTAGTTGGCTGGAGAAGCCGAAAAGCATGTCCTGGATGGAAGGCAGATGTTCGTATTCCACAATGCGGGGGGCGCCGGCAATGCTGCCCAGAGCGGCGGCTTTGGCTATGGCGTCGTCAAAGTTGCCCAGTTCATCCACCAAACCAACTTCTAAAGCCTGGCGGCCGCTGTAGATACGGCCGTCAGCCAGTTCCAGCACGATTTCTGTGTCCAGGTTACGGCCGTCGGCAATGATGCGCACAAACTCATCGTAAGATTCGTCAATAAACGCTTCCAGAATTTCCTGCTGTTCGGCCGTCATTTCTTCCCACGGGCTGCCAATCGTTTTGTTGGGGCCGCTGGTAATGCTGTTCACTTCGATGCCCACCTTTTCCGCCAACTCCTGGGCATCGTACAGCGTGAGAACCACACCCAGGCTGCCAGTCGTCGTGTCCGGGCGGGCGATGATGTAATCGGCGGGGGCGCTGATGTAGTAGCCGCCGGAAGCCGCTACCCCGGCCATGCTGACTACAACCGGCTTATCCATCTCCTGGATCGCTTCATAAATCTGGGCCGAGCCGGTGACGGTTCCACCGGGGCTGTCCACGCGCAGGATAATTGCCTTCACGCTGTCGTCATTAGCGGCTGCTTCCAGGTCGGCGACGACCCGGCCGCTGGTGGCGTTGCTGCTGAATTCACTGGAATCGCTGTGGGTGATGACGCCCTCCACACGAACGACAGCCACGGCATCGCCGAAGCCGCTGCTGGTGGTCGTAGACGTCCCCCCGCCGACGGCTGCCCCCGCTATCCCCAAGCCAATGATCCCGGCTATAAAGAGAATGCCGCACAGCAACACCGGCAAAGAAAAGCCCAGCCCGACACCAAGCAGCGTCCACAAGGCAGAGCGGTTACCGCCCGTTTTCAGTGCAATAACCTGGGGCTGCGGGGCGGCCGGAGCCGTCTCTTCCGGGTTCGTTGCGGTTGTGACTGATTGTTCTTCCATGATTTCTTGTCTCCTGAATCCCTGATCTCTCCACAGTATCTACCAATACGCCTCTCTCCGATGGGCAATGACTAACACAACAACTAACTTTTTGTTATCCTCAGTGACTTCGTAACTCACTTGCTATTCCCTATTGCCATTAGTTCTCGCAGGGAAACAGTTTCTCCCGCTTCCTGTTCCGCTTCATCGGCTAACATGTTGTCTATGGCATCCTGGAGGTAGGCGGGGAGTGTGTTCCAATCACTGTGTTTTGCTAACAATCTGAGAAATCGTTGATAATCGGATACGTCTAAAATCACGCCTGTGCAATTACCGTTTTCGTCAAGAATGGCGCGGGGCGGAAAAGCTGTTTGTGTAGAAATGGTCATCGTAAACTCCATTTGTAGTTAAAAATATCACGAAAATAGTGGCTCGCATTATACCATATCGCCTTTGTTAGCATGTCTTGCACGTATTTGGATACGTTGCGCCAACGTTTGATTATACCTGTTATCGAAAGCCCCTTAAAAAAATCTCATAATCCCCTTGTGAAAAAGTTGATTTGTGCTATCATCCTCTCCCGTTGCACAGCAATATCTTATAAATCAAATACTTCTGCTGCTTTCCGCTCTCAACAGTGCGCCGGATGGCGTCCGATTGAGGGCAAGGCTCGCTAGAGTGAATTCCAAGGAAAGGAGGTAGGCAACGTGCGAGAGTACGAAGTTACCATTATTATTCAACCTAATTTAGAAGAAGAAGCGCGCCATGAATTAATTGAGCGCGTCACCTCTTGGCTGACTGGGGGCGAAGATGAGGCCGACAAGCCGGTAGTCAATTTATGGGGCGAGCGTCGTCTGGCGTATCCCATTCAAAAGCACAACACGGGCTACTATGTCTTTTATGAAGCCAAGCTGAACCCGGATGGCATCAAGGATATAGAGCGCAATATGCTTTATAACGAAGACATTATCCGTTTCCTTTTTATCCGCAAAGAGCAATAAACTCGGTCAGGGAGTCTTTTGTTGGGAGTAGGCTATGAACAAAGGGCTTAACAAAGTAATGATTATTGGCCGGGTAGATGGTGATCCGGAAGTGCGTCACACGCCCAGCGGCCGTCCGGTGGCCTCTTTTAGCATCGCTATTCCGCGTACCTGGAAATCGGCAGATGGGGAGCGGTTTGAGGAAACAGATTGGTTTAATGTAGTGGCCTGGGGCAGTCTGGCAGAACTTTGCGATAAACGTTTGGCGAATGGACATCAGGTTTATGTGGAAGGGCGTCTGCAAACCCGCGGCTGGGAAGATGGTAACGGCCGTAAACATTTCCGCACCGAAGTTGTGGCCCATGAACTGATTGCTCTCTCGCCGCTGGAATAAAAAATTATTGGAGATTGGAGATTGGAGAATTAGAGATTGGAGTGCGAGCCGTTTACGGTAAATCTCCAACCTCTAATCTCCAATCTCTGTTTAACGTCATGGCAAAAAAGAAAAAAGTACAGGACGAGTTAGAAGATCGTCACTCACGCAAAGAAATTCTACAGGCTCGCAAACATAAAAAACAAATGCGCCAGGTTTGGCTTGGCGTGGGTATTGTGGCTGGGATTATTGGGCTTATTGTTATATTTGCCCTGGTGAATGAGCTGATTCTGGCTCCCAACAAGCCGGTTGCTATCGTAGGTGATACAGAAATATCGCTGCGGGAATGGCAGGAGCGGGTAAAATTTGAGCGGGCGCAGCGCATCATTCTGCTGGAAAACCAGTTGACAGCATTTGGCGGTGACGTAGGCACTGTACAGCAGTTTGGCCGGCAAGCCATCATTGATCTGGTGGAAGCGGAAGGTCTGGGCCAAACCGTGTTGAACACCATGACAGAAGACGTGGTTATTCGTGAGGAAGCGGAAAAACGGGGCATTACGGTGACGGACGCCGACCTGGAAGAGGCGATTGGCGAGGCATTTAGTTATTTTGGCGGTGAAGCGCCGACGCCTCAGCCCACGCCCACGGAAACGGTAGAACCGACGCCTTCCGTGACGCCTATTCCTACGGCCGTGATCACCGACGTCATCCCCACCAACACCCCATTCCCCACGCCCACGCTGGGGCCGACTCTCCCGCCGCCACCCACCGCTACCCCCGTCACCGAAGAAGCCTTTCAGGGACAACTGAACGATTTGTTGAGCCAGTTGAAAGCGTTGGGCGTCAGCGAAGATGTTTACCGGGAAGTGGTACGGGCGCAGCTGTACCGGCAAAAATTGGCTGACGCGCTGTTTGAAGAACAGGGCGTGGTACCCCAGGTGGAACAAGTTAATTTCTTCGCCCTCGGCTTTGCCGATGAGGAAGAAGCCAATGCCGCCCTGGCCGATATTGAAGAAAAAGGCTTCCTGGAAGTATGGAATGAAATCCGCAGCACGCCCTTTGATCCCGAATCAGAATCATCGGCGCGGGCCGGCGAACTGTTGGCCCAAACCCGCGAGGACGTGGCTGCCAGTCTGGGCAATGAAGTGGCTGACGCCGTATTCTCTTTGCCCATTGGCGAGACGAGCGATCTGATTGTGCGGGTGGTGGATGCGGAAAATACCGAATATTACATTGTCCAGGTCAGCGGCCGGGAAATGCGCGATATGACGGAGACGGAACTGGCCCAGGGTAAACAGCAGCTTTTGGCAAACTTTTTGGATAGTATTCTGACGGGTAAAGTACAGTTTACCGGTTTTGCTCAGGGCCGCACGCCTACCACGCCGCGTCTGGACCCGATATTTACCACGCCACCTACGCCGACGCCGGAAGCGCCCGCAGTGGAAACGCCGGCAGAGCCGGGAAATGAGTAATCGGTGATCGGTAATCGGTGATCGGGTGAGTCTCCAATCTCTAATTACCAATCTCCAATCTCTTTACAAACAGGCCAGACTGGAAATAGTCTGGCCTTTTTGGTTTAATCAGAGCATGGCAGAAGAAACCTGGCTGGAAGGAATTATTTCTATTGAGGCGGCGCTGGCGAGCGGCAGCCGGGATGTATTGGGGATTTACGTCCACATGACGCCCAAACGGGAGCGGGACCGGCGGCTGGCGCGGCTGCGGCAAACGGCCGTATCCGCCAATATTCCGGTGCAACTGGTAGACGAAGACTTCATTGTCGCCTGCGTCAGCGGCAAAAGCCACGGCGGGGTGATTGCCTCCGTGGGGCCGCGCCGCTTTGTCTCGCTGGAAGAATTGTTGGGGGAGGGGGTACGGCCGTTTCTCGTCATGCTGGATGGCGTGGAAGACCCGTTCAATTTCGGCCAGGCGGTGCGTTCTCTGTACGCGGCGGGGGCGGACGGGCTGGTTTTACGGCCGCGCAACTGGCTGACGGCTGCTGGCGTGGTGGCTCGTGCTTCGGCTGGCGCTTCGGAGTTGCTGCCCACGGCTGTGGCGGAGACGGCTGAAGAAGCGGCCGCCTTTTACCGGCAGCGCGGCCTGACCATTGCCTGCGCCAGCGACAAACAGGCCCAATCCATTTACGAGACCAATCTGAACGTCCCCCTGTTCCTGCTCATTGGTGGGGAAAAGCGGGGGATTACCCGTTCTTTCCTCAATCAGGCCGATTTGAAACTGCGGATTCCTTACGGCCGTGCTGCCTACCGCCAATCTTTAGGCGTGGCTGCTTCCGCCGCCATATTAAGCTTTGAAATTATGAGGCAGAGGAGGAAGTGAGAGTACAACAGATTGGGGAAGAAACAGATAAGTCTTTTGAGAAAACTGCAAAGGGCGCCAAGATCGTGAAGAATTATCGGAGAGAAAATTAGTTAAATTTCGCGTAGTTCGTGGTTTTTCGGTAAAGTTGACAGATAGGCTTTGCAGAAAATATCTGTTCCTTTCTAAATCTGTTGTACTCCTGGCGAGGAAGCAAGATATTTATGGATGACAAAACCCAACCAACCACCAAACCCAAACGCTGGCAAAAAGCGCTCAACATCCTGATCCCCCTGTTCCTCACCCTCATCGCCGTGGTTTTTGCGGTGGAAGTGGGGCTGCGCCTTTTTTACCAACTCATCCCCATCGAAGTTTGCGCGTCTGATCCCATCATCGGCGCGTATCTGTGCCAGCCCTACTTTGAATACGACAAGCCGGTGCGCCTGGGTTATAAATACATCCCCAATTTCCGGCAGGAGGGCATCTGGAACCCGGCCAATCCCTTTTTGGCTAACCCGGAAGACAGCGCCCGCCCCACCGGCCGGGACGATTCCTTCCCCTACCTGTTTGAGACGGATAACGTTGGCTTCCCCAACACGCCGCCGGAATGGCAGGCGCAGTACGACATTGTGATTGCCGGGGATTCTTTTATGATTCGCACGGCCCCGGAGACGTGGGTGGAACGGCTGGAAACGTTGACCGGCGGCGAGATTCTGGCGTTGGGCGCGCCTAGCTGGACGACGTTGAACGAGGTGGAAGCCATTCGCCAGTACGGGCTGGACAAGAAGCCGAAGTGGGTCGTCATCATGTTTTTTGAGGGGAACGACATGATTACGATGGGGGAGTATCTGGACAGGCAGGCCAGCGGGCTGGATTGGCGGGAATATGATATGCAGGGCGTTTCTTTCTGGCGTAAATTGCTCACGCCGCATTTGCTGGCTTACGGCTGGCAAAAGTTGTTTCCGCCGCAGGAAGAAGCGCCAAAGGATTACCGCTATCCGGTAACGGCCGATACGGAAGCCGGCCCCATCGAAACCATTTTCAAAGACGTTCACCTGCTGCCCCTCAGCGCGGATTACGAGACGTTAGCCAATTCGGAGGAGTACGCGGCGATGCGGCAGGCGTTGGCGGATTTGCGGGATGAGGCGGCGGCGCAGGACGGCCGTCTCCTGTTCGTCTATATCCCCAGCAAGGAACACGTTTTGTGGTCGCGGGTGTGGGATGAGACAGACGTGAACAATGTGCTGGAGCGCACGGTGACGGTGACTTTGAGCGAGAGAGATCACGGCCGTTTGCAATGGCAGCCCCAATACCTCAGCTACGACCAGTTCAACGAAAACCAGCGCGCCCAGGAACAGCTGATGACCGACATGACGGCTGAACTGGACATTGACTTCCTCAACCTGACCCCCGTCTTCTGGCAAAAGAGCATCGAAGAAGGGGAACTGTACCATTACGCCGATCCTCACTGGAACCAGGCCGGCAACATCCTGGCCGCCGAAACCATTTACGACTATCTGCAAGCGCAGGGTGATGAGTAAGCGGATAGAGCGCCCCTGGTTTTATTTGCTGGACATGGTTCATCTCAGGACGATGCTTCTTTACAGTTTATGGTAGGGGCGGGATGGCGCGGCGCGGCCCTGGGCAAACAAAACAACCTCATTCCGCGCCATCTCGCCCCCGCGCGGCCGGGTTTGGGGCGAGATGGGCGGGAGACAACTTTATTC
>JALUPA010000561.1 GCA_027054335.1 Ardenticatenaceae bacterium | reverse complement strand
ATCATTGCCCCTATTGTCGGCAAGAAATACACCACTTAGAAAATTATCTATCCGATCCCATCCTGGATCATACACCCAACCTCAACCAACGCATAAAAACCTGGATAGCCGAACGGGTATCACCCGAACCGGCGCCGACCATAACGGGAATGCCGGCATTTGCCCTGCGCGGTGAGGAAGAAGACGCCGGCCCTTTACTGTACCAGGCCGGTGATGTCCAGTTAACCCTGGAAATACAAGATGATCCGGAACATCCCGGTTACAAGACGATTTTAGGACTGGTATTGGGGGCAACATTATCTGAAATGGAAGTCCATCTCTGGCAGGAAGGACGGCCGTTAGCCACAAATCAGGTAAATGAATTAGGTAATTTTATTTTTGACCAACTGGCAGCAGGACAATATGAGCTAATTTTAACCGGTTCCGACGTAGAAATTCATGTACAGGATTTGTCCGTTGATCCGGCCGGGTACAATTAAAGATGGGCACAACTAATGATCATGCCGGAAAAACGACCGTAACCCCGTTTATACTCTATAGAGAGGGAAAAAGGTTGTTTCAGTCTTAAACGGTCGGGCGGGTTACAAACTCGCCCGACTTATATTTTCCCGCACACTGGCCACACATCCCCAGGCAACGCCAACCAGAGCGCCTTCCGGTACGCTCCACACCTATTTTGCCACACGCTCTAATCGTGAATGACGGGCAAGATGACCGTAAAGGTGCTACCTTGATAGGGGCCGGGGCTGGCGACTGTAAGACGGCCGTGATGCGCTTCTACAATATGTTTACTAATCGTCAGGCCAATGCCGGAGCCGCCCCCGGTACGGGCGCGGGATTTGTCTACCCGGTAAAACCGTTCAAAAATGTGGCGCTGCTGCTCGGCCGTCAGCCCGATACCTGTGTCCTGCACAATGATGTTGACTTGCTTATCGTCTGCTTGGGCTTGGACGGTCACCTTTTCCCCTGAGGGCGTATATTGCAAGGCATTGCCCAACAAGTTGAGCATCACCTGAGTCATGCGGGCGGTATCCGCTTCTACCAGGGGTAAATCCGGGGGGATGGCTACGTTTAATTGAACGTTTTTATCTTCATATTGCAGGTACAGGCGGTCTACGGCCGTTTGCACAAAAGCCGCCGGATTAACAGGAGCCATCTCCAAGGATAGTTCGCCCGCTTCCGCGCGAGACAGTTCTTCCAGATCGCGTACCAGTCGCTGCAAACGGTTGATTTCCCGTTCTACGCTGGCAAAGGTAGCCGGATCGGCCAGCAGGATGCCGTCCTGTAACCCCTCCATGACGCTTTTGATACTGCTGAGGGGAGTACGCAGTTCGTGGGCCACGTCACCGATAAGCTGGCGGCGGCGTTCTTCTGTTTGTTCCAGTTGGTGCGCCATCCGGTTGAAGGAAATGCCCAGTTCGGCCAGCTCGTCTTCACCGCTTACCTCTACCCGCTCATCGTAATGGCCGCCGGCAATGCGCTGGCTGACGGCCGTCATTTCCTGAATGGGCTGGATGATGCGCCGGGTAACAAAGGTGCTGACAATGATGGCCGTAATCGTAGCCAATCCGGCGGCAACCAACAGCACTTCATTGATGGCCTTGCCAAAATCTTCCAATAAATCCTGCATCATACCGCTGTCCACGTCTCCCATCATCGTTTGCATATTGGACATGTGCCGCGACAAGGCGTTGGGAGCGTGCCATTCGGCCGCCACCGCCAGCGAAAAAACGCCGGTGAGAATGACAGTTAAATAGGAAAGAAACAGTTTCCAGCCCAGATGTTGGCGTAACTTTTTCATAATATGCGAGAGGCGACGGTCACTTGACAAGTAACTGTCACCTTGGATTAGGTCATCTCGTCTTCAAAGCGGTAGCCTGCGCCCCATACGGTAGCAATGAGGCCGGGCTGGGCGGGGTCGTCTTCAACTTTTTTGCGCAGACGACCAATATGCACGTCTACCACCCGGTCGTCACCGTAGTAATCATATCCCCATACTTTTTCAATGAGTTGATCCCGGCTGAGGGCACGGCCGTAATTCTGCATCAAGACATAGAGCAAATCAAATTCAATTGGCGTCAAATCCAGCGGTTGGTCATCTTTCCAGGCCAGCCGTCCGGCCACGTCCAGGCGGATATGGCGGGAGATAAGCGCTTCTTTGGCTGGGCTGCCGCCGCCAACGCGACGTAAAGCGGCTTTGATACGAGCCACCAGTTCGCGCGGGCTGAACGGTTTGGTTACGTAATCATCCGCGCCCACCGTCAGGCCGATCACCTTGTCCATCTCATCCGCTTTAGCCGTGAGCATAATCACGTACACGTCTGAATCCTGACGCAGTTGGCGCAGCACTTCCAGGCCGTCTATTTCCGGCAGCATAATGTCCAGGACAATCAGATCGGGTTGAAAGGTGCGGAAGGTATGCAGGGCGGCACGGCCGTTTACGGCCGTTTGCACAGTGTAGCCTTCCTGTTCCAGGTAAGCCCGCACCGTGTTGAGCAAAGTCAATTCATCATCTACAACCAAAATTTTGTGAGCCATAACAAGGGTATTGTACCCTTGTCTTTGGCTAAATGACCACACCATTTTACATGATGTGGGTAAGCCAAACAGCCTGTTTGTGACTCTCCCCCCCCACACACTGTACCTGCGAGGTCTGGGAAACCTCGCAGGTATACGGTTTGTTAGCCGCGGCTTCTGATCAGCCCCCGCCAGCCACTACCAGTTTCGGGGCATATACCGGATAGTCCAGCGGTGTGTACAAAAATTGCTGCACTTCCTGCCGTGAACGCAGCCAGATAACCCGTTTAGTCGGGGCCGCTGCATTCAACCGGCTCACTACATCCGGTTTTGCCCGGTGCGGATAATCCCACACCCGGCGCAAAAACTGGAACATCTGGGGATCAAATAATGGCTCCCGGCAGCCCTGAGCCATGTCTGGCCGGGGGCGATTATAATACTGGACTCGTCGCTTCAGGGTGCGCCAGGCACAAACCAGCGGGTGTAAATCCAGGAAAACCACCATATCAGCCGCATCCAGCCGTATATCCAG
>JALUPA010000560.1 GCA_027054335.1 Ardenticatenaceae bacterium | reverse complement strand
CTCCACCACAATCCCACTGTTAAAATCTCCCTTCTCCACTAACCATAAGGGATTGCTGAAATGATGCAGCGTCACCATCGGCTCTATGCCTCGCTTGTGCAGGGCCGTCAAAATCTCCCGGTACCGATCCAGCGCCGCCTTGTCAATCCGCCCCGGTTCCGGCTCAATGCGGCTCCATTCCAGAGAGAGGCGGTGGGTATTATTCCCCATCTTCGCCGCCCGATCCAGGTCTGCTTCCGCGTCGGCCCACCAGTTGCCGGCCAGCCCGGATTTGTGGTTGTGCAGGATACGGCCGTCTACCTGCTCCCACGCCCACCAATCACTATTCTCATTATTCCCTTCCACCTGATAAGAAGACGTCGCCGTGCCCCACAAAAAACCCGCCGGAAACATCATTCGCGCTTGCGCCATAGCATCTTCCCAAAAACGTAATTGGGTAATCAGGTAATTACCCAATTACCCAATCTCTAATCTCCAATCCCATTATCACACGCCCCCCTCCCTCCGCCAAATCCCCTCTAATCCAAAGTCATGCTAGACAACTTCCCCAAACTATCTTATCCTCACAGATAAACTTTGTTAAAACCCTGCTGCTTGATATACTTATTAACTGTGCAGGACAGTTACACAACCTGAGGCAACTTGAGCAGGTTGGAGGCATACGTGAGAGACGCAGTACCCCTTAGTGGTTACTATTATCCTAACAAAATGGGCCGCATCTTATTAACGTCCCTGGAAGAAGTGATGGGTCGCAACGGCTTGAACGCCTTACTCAACCTGGTTGACCTGCGCCAATTGATCAATGAACTGCCACCGGATAATCTGGAAAAAGAGTTTGATTTTGCCCACATCAGCAATATCAACAAGGGGCTGGAAGAAATTTACGGGCCGCGTGGGGCGCGCGGCTTGGCCTTGCGAGGCGGCCGCGCCATCTTCTCTCGCGGGCTGCGTCAATTTGGCGCTTTGGCCGGCGTAAGCGATCTGGCCTTCAAAGTACTGCCACTGCAAACCAAGCTGAAAATCGGGGTACCGGCGGTGGCCCGTATTTTCACCCAATTCAGCGATCAAACCAGCTATGTAGAAGAATTTGACGAACATTTCCTGTACACTATGGAACGTTGTTCCATGTGCTGGGGGCAGGAAACAGACCGGCCCATTTGCTTTATCGGCGTCGGTATTTTACAAGAAACGTTACGCTGGGTCAGCAACGGGTTAGAATTCCGGGTGGATCAGATCGCTTGTAAGGCAATGGGTGATGAAGCTTGTGTATTCAAGGTGGACAAGGAACCGATTAAATAGGAAATACTCCATGCGAAAGAGCCGGGCCAAGCCCTCGTTCTCAATAATGAACAGCAAAGGAAGTAACGCATGAACGATCAGAAAAAGGGACAAAAGATATTCATTGTAGAAGATGACACCGATCTCTCGGAAATGTTGAGCGCCTATTTCCGGGTGCAGGGATATGACGTTTCCACAGCCACGCGCGGCGAAGACGCCGTAGCCGCCATCAGTAAAGACATTCCTGATGTGGCCGTGCTGGATATTCGCCTGCCGGATATTGATGGCTTTGAAGTGTGCCGCCGCCTGCGCCGGGCGCGTCGTACCCAGAATCTGCCCGTCATCTTCCTCACGGAAAAGCGGGAACGGGAAGACAAACTGTCTGGTTTGGAATTGGGTGCGGTGGATTACATCACCAAGCCGTTTGACATCCAGGAACTGCGGCTGCGGGTGCGTAACGCCCTGCGGCGGGCGCGGCTGAGTACCCTGTTGAACCCGGTGACAGGCCTGCCGGAAGGTACGCTGGTGCGGGAACGGCTGGAACAAATGCTGGCGCAGCCGGAGTGGGGCGTGGTGCTGGCCGGTATTCGCGGGCTGGATGATTTCCGGGACAGGTTTGGTTTTGTGGCTGCCGATGACGTGTCGCGGGCCGTAACGTTGATGATTGCCAATGCGGTCCAGGAAAGCGGCACGGGTGAAGATTTTGTCGGTCACGCAGATTCAGGCGATTTCCTTGTGTTGACGACGGCCGACCGGGCCAACAAGCTGGCGGAACGGTGTATGGTGCGCTTGCAGCCATCCATCCAATACTTTTACCCGGCGCTGGAAAGACAGCGTTTGCACGAAATTCCGGAATCGGAGCGATTGTCAGTGTTTGTGGCCGCTATTTCTTCCCGCGAGGCGCAAGTGACGACCATAGAGGAATTATTCCAGGTGTTGGCAAAGCGTAGGCTGTAAGTTAAGACCTCCTTTTGGTTTTTGCTACAATTGTCAGGGCTGGAAACAGCCCTTATTTTTTGCGTGATGCGTGAAAGCGTGATGCGTGAAGACGTGATTTTATGAAGCAATTGAAACGTTACTTCCCGGATGTCATCATCCTGCTTGGGTTTGGTCTGCTGCCGCTGCTGCTGTTTTGGGACGTGTCGGCGGGCGGCCAGACGATGCTGCCGGTGGATAATTTATTCCAGATGGCCCCCTGGTCGGCACACGCGGCCGAATTGGGTGTAGGGCAACCGCAAAATCCGCTCATCGGCGATTTGATGGTGCAGAATTTTGTCTGGAAGCAGTTTATCCGGGAGAACGCGGCGTATCCCCAGGGGTTGTTGTGGAATCCGCATTTGTTTGCCGGGGTTCCTTTTTTGGCGGCGGGGCAGCACAGCGCGTATTATCCGTTTAGTCTTATCTTCCTGGTTTTGCCGCTGGCCAAGGCGTATGGCTGGTTTGTGGTGAGCCAGTTGTGGCTGGCGGGGGCGTTGCTGTACGTTTACGGCCGTATCCTGAAAATGCGTCGTTCCAGCGCCCTGCTGGCCGGGCTGGTCTTTCAGGGCGGCGGGTACATTGTCGTCAGCGCGGCCGTATTTCCCATGATCATCGGCGCAGTGGTCTGGCTGCCCTTCTTGCTGGGGATGATCGAGAAGGTCATCCAGGGCGGGCTGGCGCGGGGCCGGGCGACCATTTTGTGGGCGGTGCTGGGGGCCATGGCTTTGGGGGCGCAAGTGTTGGCCGGGCACATCGAATACACCATCTACACCCTGCTAGTGATGGGTCTGTACGCCCTCTGGCGGCTGATTGCCGCGGCCCGCCATCGCCCGGACAAGACGGCCGTCGTCCAAACCGGTGTGTGGCTGGCCGCCCTGGTCACGCTGGGGCTGATGTTCAGCGCGATTCAACTCCTGCCTCTGTACGAGCTGGGGCAGGTGAACTTCCGCGAAGGCGGGGCGACGCTGGCAGAAGTGCGCAGCTTTGCCTTCCCCGCGCGGCGGGCATTGACCTTTGTCATGCCCAACTTCTTCGGCAATCCGGCGCATCAGGCAGTGACGGACGTATTTACCGGGGAGACGATTCCCATCAGGCAAGGCTACACCGGCCAAGCTCGTAGCACGACGGAGTGGGGCATTAAAAATTACGTGGAAGGGGGCGTCTACCTGGGGATTTTGCCGCTGCTGCTGGCGGTTTTGGGGGTGATTGGGGGCTTGAAGGGGAGGAAAAACGGCCGTCGCTCCCTCACCTGGTTTTATCTCCTTTTGAGTTTCTTCTCCCTGGCTTTCATTTTTGGCACGCCGTTATACGCCATTTTGTATTACGGGCTGCCTTTTGTAAACCAGTTGCACACGCCGTTCCGCTGGGTGTTCCCTTTGTCGCTGGCAGTGGCCGTGTTGACCGGGTTTGGCGCGGATTACCTTACAGAAACGCGCCGGCAGCGGCTGGACACAAGGCATTGGCAGCCTGATTCCCGGTCTCTCGTTTCCCGCCTCCAGGCTCCATTTTTCTTGTGGAGCCGGCCGATTTTGCTTACCGGGCTGGCGGGGGCGGCTTTTTGGGGCGGTACAGCGTTGCTGGCCGGGTTGTTTGGGGCGCGATGGATGTACGGCCGTAGCGAACCAATAGTGGAACGGCTGTTCCTGGGGCTGGCTTTGGCGGCAGACACGTTCCCGGACGCGCGGACGTTTTTTAGTTACGAGTGGCGGCAGGCGTTCATCTTTGGCTTGATGCTGGTCGGGGCGGGGGCTGTTCTGCGGGTAAGCCGCTGCCCCATTTTTGTCAGATTTCGGAGCTGGCGGCGTCCCATCTGGTTGTTTATGGCTGCCGGATTGATTGTCGTGGACGTTCTCATCGCCAACGCCGGTTTCCACGCCAGCAATGACCCGGCGTTGGTCGAATTTCAGCCGGAGATGGCCCAATGGCTGGAAGCGCAGCCGGGAGAGTGGCGGCTGACCAGTTTTGTGCCCAAAGGCGCGGCCCCGTTCGCCCCCAACGCTGCCTGGATGTTCGGCCTGCAAGACGTGCGGGGCTACGATTCCATCATCCCTAAACAGTACACCGACTACATGGCGGCCATCGAGCCACAGTACGCCCTCAAGTTCAACCAGGTGCAGCCCATCGCCAATTGGGAATCGCTCAATTCGCCGCTGTTGAGCGTTCTCGGCGTGAAATACGTCATCGCCACCACCGACGTGAGTATTGACCTGCCCCAGTACGAACTGGTCTGGGAAGGGGAAAACACGCGCATCTACGAAAATCTGGCCGCCGCCCCCCGCGCCTACACGCTGCCGCAAAGGCAAACGGCCGTCGTGGAGGACGCCCTCGCCGCCATGACTAGCGACTATGACCCGCGGCAGTTTGTAGTGGTGGAGATTGGAGATTGGAGATTGGAGATTGAATCGTTAATCTCCAATCTCCAATCTCCAATTTCCTCTTACCAACCCGCCACTATCACCAGCTACAGTAATATCGAAGTTTTGGTAGACACGGCCGTCGCTGAACCCGCCTGGCTGATACTAAACGACAGTTATTTTCCAGGGTGGAAGGCATATGTACGGCCGTTAGGCGCCGGCGAAGAGGCAGAGCAGCAAATAGACATAACGCGAGTAAACGGCAACTTTCGCGGCGTTCTGCTGGAACCGGGCGAATGGACGGTGCGCTTCCGTTACAGTCCCCTCACCTTCCAGCTTGGCGGCCTGATCAGCTTCATGGGGGTCATTATTTTGCTGTTTGCCCTCGTGGTATGGGCCTGGCAGACGTTTCTCCGCTCCGACAGGCAGTTATCCGTCACCCAAAGCATTGCCAAAAACAGCATGGCCCCTATCGGCCTTAACCTGTTCAATAAATTCATTGATTTCGCCTTTGCCATGTTCTACCTGCGCGTCCTGGGGCCGGCCGGCGCGGGCAGCTTCCAAACGGCCATCGTTACTGCCGGGCTGTTTGAGATTGTAGCCAACTTTGGCCTGGACATCCTGCTCATCCGGGACGTGTCGCAAGACCGGAGCAAAGCGTCATACTACCTGTACAACACCTCCATTTTGCGCCTGGGGCTGGCCTTGTTTGCCAGTTTACCCATCGTCGCCCTCATCACTATCACCCAATTTTCCGATCAGGCCAACGCCCTCACCCCCGCCGAAATTCTGGCTACCGGCCTGATCATGGTGGGGATGGTCGTTTCCGGCCTGTCCAAAGGGGTGACGGGGTTGTTTTACGTCTACGAGGAAGCAGAAGTGCCCAACACGGTCACAACGGTCACGACAATTCTCAAGGTGGCTTTTGGCGTAGCCGTTTTGCTGGCCGGTTTTAGTTTTGTGGGCTTGGCGGCCATTTCCATCCTGACCAACGTGATTACCTTCGCCATTTTGGGTGCAATGGCCTGGCGGCGTTACGATTTGCGCGGGCCGTATCGCCTGAATAGGCAGTTGCAGCGGCAGATTCTCAAGGCCGGTTTCCCCCTCATGCTCATCCACCTGCTGCAAACGGTGTTCATCTCCATTGACACGTATTTGCTGCGGGTGATGCTGCCGGACGGTCAGGAGGTGGCCGGGTGGTACAGCAGCGCCTACAAATGGTTTAACGCCCTGCAAATCATCCCCTCCTTCTTTACCTTGGCCCTGTTCCCCATCATTTCCCGCAAAATCAAGGAATCGCTGCCGGAAGCGCGGCGGATGTATGGCCTGAGCGTGAAGTTGATGTATTTGCTGGCCTTGCCCATTGCTGCCGTGACGTTTTACCTGGCTTACCCGCTGGTACGCTTGCTGGGCGGCCCGGAATTTTTGCCGCACGGGGCAATTGCCTTGCAGATTGTCATCTGGTCCATCCCCATCGGCTGGATGAACAGCGTGACCAATTACGTGCTGATCAGTCTGGGAATGGAGCGGATGCAGCCGCGGGCATTTTCCATCGCGGTAGCTTTTAACATCATCACGAATATGATTTTTATCCCGCTGTACACTTACCAAGCAGCCGGGGTCACAACGATTTTATCAGAGGTCGTTTTGCTGCTGGTGTTTAGCTACTATTTACGAAAGAAGGCGTTTGGCGTGCGTTGGCTGCGTTTCACGTGGAAGCCGGGGTTGGTTACGGCCGTCATGCTAACATTGATGTGGGCTGGGGGTCAACTTAACCTCCTGCTCGGTCTGGCCTTGGGACTGGTCGTCTATCCGGCCGGATTGTTCCTCCTGCGCGTCATCGGGGCAGAGGAACGGGCGGTTTTGGCGAATATTTTGCCTACGGCCGTGACGACAAGATTGCATTTGACATAATTCTGACCGGTACGGTTTCATTCGGGTGCGTTTCATTTACTTGAAGTGACAGTCACGGGGCGCAAAGACTTAGGCAGAGCGAGGCCGCTTGCCCCGTGACTGTCACTTTGGTTAAAGCATTTGAAACACCCCCGTTTCATTCTTGTAATTTGTGCGTCATTGACGTATAGTAATCATATGCTTTTTATCGAGACGCCCATCTTCACAAAGCTGATCAAGAATTTGCTTCCTGACGATGATTACCGGAATCTCCAGGAAATATTGCTCATGCGTCCAGAAGCAGGCGACTTGATTCGCGGCAGCGGCGGGTTACGCAAAATTCGCTGGAGCTTACCGGGTAAAGGCAAAAGAGGCGGGTTGCGGATTATCTATTATTGGGACAAACTAGAGGATATATTTTACATGCTCGCAGTTTACAAGAAGAGCAAAAAGACAGATTTAACCCGCAGCCAGGTAAAAATACTCCGACAATTGGTAGAGGACTGGTTACAATGAACGAAAAAGATTTCGATAATCTGGTGGAAAGCATTAAACAAGCAGGAGAAATCAAACAAGGACAGCGCGCGCCAGGGCGAGTCTTTGAATTTTCGCCAATGGATATTAAAGAAATTCGTCACCGGCTTAACAAGTCGCAGCGCGAATTTGCCCTGATGATTGGCGTCAGCGTGGGCACACTGCAAAATTGGGAACAAGGACGCCGTCACCCGGTCGGCCCGGCCAGAGCCTTGTTAAAAGTAGCTGCGGAAAAACCGGAAGCAGTTCAAGAGGCTTTAGGGGCGTAAATAACGCCCGGAATGAGTTTTGAACCACCTGAACCACCGCCGCCTCATCCTCCTCATCCTCCTCACCGCCTTCGCCCTGCGCGTCATCGGTATTAGCGGCGCGTCCCCGCCCGGTATAGAGCATGATGAAGTGGCCAATTGGCTGATTGATCGCTCCATCCTGGACGAGGGTAAGCTGTCCATCTACTACACCCGCGCCTACGGACACGAAGGGTTGTTCCACGTCATCCAGGCCGCCTCCGTTGCCTTGTTGGGGGACAATTTGCTGGCCCTGCGCCTTCCGGCCGTCTTTGCCGGGCTGCTGGGCGTCACCATCACCTACACCCTGACCAAATTGCTCTTTGCCGGAGAGCGCCGCCGGACACACATGGCATTGGCAGCCGCCGGATTGCTGGCGGTGTTGTTCTGGCCGGTGTTTTACGGCCGTCTCGGTCTCCGCGCTATCTGGCTGCCTGTCTTTTCCGGTTTGTCCGCCATCTTCTGGTGGCAAGCCTGGTCAGGTAAACGGTTTGTCACCCCGTCACCCCCTCACCTTGTCACCTTGTCATTTGTTCTGGCGGGGGCAATGGCCGGGCTGGGAGTCAATACCTATATGGCCGGCCGGGTGCTGCCTATTTTCTACGCCTTGTTTATTCTTTATCTGGCGCTGTTCCATTGGGAAAAATTCAGGCAAAAGTGGCGCGGTGTTCTTCTGTTCGTGATTGCGTTTGTTATCGTGTCTGCGCCATTGTTTATTTATTTGCAAGCCAATCCGGGGGCTGAGTTTCGCGTGGTGGAAGTGGCCGCACCGCTGGAAGCGTTGAAAGATGGTAACGTGCAGCCTGTTCTGGAAAACGGGGTGAAAATTGCGGGGGCGTTTGGCTTTGCCGGAGACCCGTTGTGGCGGCAGAATGTGGCTGGGCAGCCGGTGTTTGGCCCGCTGCTGGCGCTTTTGTTTTACGCGGGGCTGTTTTACGCGCTGTGGCATTGGCGGGAGGCGCGATTTGCTTTTTTGCTGTTGTGGCTGGGCACGGCCGTAATCCCCTCTCTCGTCACCATTGACGCCCCCAGCAGCATCCGCATGATCAATGCCCTGGTGGTTATCACCATCTTCCCGGCATTATTTATACACATTTCCCCCAAGTTATCCACAGTTTTCCCCAACTTATCCACAAAAACGACCAAATTAGCCTTGACAATTCTTTTTTCCATGTTCTTTCTTTTTTATTTGGGGCGCACAGCGCAGGACATTTTTGTGACGTGGCCGAATGGCGGGGAAGTCCCTTTTGTGTGGCAGACGGCTTTTCGGGATACGGCCGTATTCCTGGACGAAAATTGTGGCCAGGGGACGCAAATAAACGCAGATGAAGGCGGATATAGCTGCGCAGCCGCTTTGGCCGGCTGGTCGCCCGACACGATGGACGCCCCCAGCATGGCCCTCCTCCTGCGCCGGGAGGACGTAGCCCTGAGCCATTTCAATCCCCAGGAAGGCAGCTTGATCTTGCCCCCCGGGCAGCCCGTGACCCTCTTCCGCCCCACAGACCTGCCCCTCGATCCCTACTGGGAAGCGCAACTTGCTCAATGGGGGGCCATCACCACCACCGTTGGCCTGGCGACGCAATACGCAATACGCAATACGCCCCCCATCCAGCCCCAATTCCCCCAATCCACCCTCTTCGGCAGCGAAATCCGCTTTCTCGGTTACGATTTAGTCGAAGATTCAGTTGTCACCTACTGGCAAATTGAAGCAATTCCGGCCCACGGCCGTCGCCTTTTCCTCCACTTTCTCGACGCCGCCGGTAACGTGCTGGCTGAGGAGTACAAATTCGACACAGAAGACCCGCAAGGTTTATGGTTCCCCCACTGGCAGCCCGGCGATACCATCTTGCAGCGCCACCCTCTCCCTCCCGGCGTGCAAGCCATCCGACTGGGCTGGTTCGATCCCGCTACCTGCACCCCCGGCCCCTGCCAAAATTTGACCACGGAAACGGGTGAACAGTTTTCAGTGTTCAGTTTGCAGTGATCAGTAACTGCCCACTGAAAACTGAACGTAAGTGTTCACCCCCCTCGTTCCCCTTCCTCGTTCCACGCTCCGCGTGGAATGCTCTTGCCAGACGCTCCGCGTCGCGTGGACGCAGAGCGTCCGGGTGGGCATTCCCACGTAGAACGTGGGAACGAGACGGGGGAGTGAACATTT
>JALUPA010000559.1 GCA_027054335.1 Ardenticatenaceae bacterium | reverse complement strand
TGTTGGCTATACGAATGCGGGCACGGTGGAATTTATTGTGGACGGCGCAGGCAGCTTCTATTTCCTGGAGATGAATACCCGCCTGCAAGTGGAACATCCGGTGACGGAACTGGTGACGGGGCTGGATTTGGCCGCCTGGCAGATTCGTATTGCCGCCGGGGAACCGCTCCCTTTTGCCCAAGCGGACGTCCGGCAGCGGGGGCACGCCATTGAGTGCCGCGTCTACGCGGAAGACCCGGCCCACCAGTTTTTGCCTTCGATTGGCGTGATTGGGTATTATCAACGGCCGTCCGGCCCCGGCGTGCGGGTGGATGACGGCATTGAATCCGGCGCAGAAGTCAGCCCTTATTATGACCCGATGCTGGCAAAAGTTATTACCTGGGGGCATGACCGGGAGGAAGCGATTGGGAAAATGGTACGGGCTTTGGGGGATACGGCCGTGCTAGGCGTCACCACCAACATCCCCTACCTTTTAGCCATTTTGCAGGAACCGCACTTCCGGACGGGGCAAACCAGCACTAACTATTTGCAGGAGCATTTGGCGGATTGGCGACCGGATGGGGCGGTCAGTAAGGAGGAATGGCTGGGTACGGCCGTGTTTGAATTTTTGCAAGGCGGCGGCAAACGGGGAAGAGATACGGCCGTGAGCGGTGCAATCAGCCAGCCTGATCCCTGGGACATATCTACCGGCTGGCGCAATGTACCCCTGACTTTCTCCCCCCACAATATGACATAAGTGTGTTTGACTTGCTTTTTTTCCCCATGTATAATGCAAATCGTTACAAGAAATGTAAGACATGCGGTTCATCCTTAAAACAATTCATTACAATAAACCAGTGATCTAAGGACATAAGCAACCAAATTTGTCTCATATAAAAAATAAAACAGGTAAGCAGGAACACGATTATGGCCCTAAAAGGGAACCTGCGTGATTTTTCCACAACACAGCTTCTAAACCTCATAAACCTGGCCCGCAAGACCGGCACACTGACCATTCAGCATAACGGTGAATCGGCTAATATGTCTTTCCGGGAAGGGAAACTTATCTACGCCTATATGGGCGATAATGACGGGAATCATCTGGCCGAAATCTTACAGCACAGCGGCAAACTTTCACCCGAACAAGCCAAAGTCATTCTGGCTCACGCTAAAGGTAAAAGTGACAAACAGCTAGGCCACCTCCTCATTACAGCCGGACGAGTCACCCAAAACGATATTATTCAAAGTGTTCGGCAGAATGTGCTGGACATCGTATACCAGTTATTCACCTGGGTAGATGGCGTTTTTCGCTTCGATGCCAACAAATTACCTGCCCCTGGCCACATCACCATTCCCATTGACCTGGAAAGCATCATTATGGAGGGCAGCCGTCGGCTAAAAGAATGGGAAATTCTTCAAGAAGAGATTCCCGACCTTGATATAGCCCTCCGATTTACAGACCGGCCTGACGCCCGGCTCAAAAATATCAACCTGACAGTGGAAGAGTGGCGGGTTGTATCCTTTATAAACCCCAGAAACACAATCCACCAGATCGCCCAGGCCAACAATCTCAGCGATTTTGAAATCAGGCGCATCGTTTACGGCATGTTGCAAGCCGGATTGGTAGAATTTGTCGCCAAACCCAGACCGGCCAAACCCGAAACAACCCAAAAGAGGACTACCAGACGCAGCCAGATGCCTGAACAAACACCGGCCGAAAAACGCTCCGTGGTCGTCCGCCTGATTGACCGCATCCGCGGTTTATAGCAATAATTTAGTGGTTTTAGGGAGTTGGCAAGTAATAGCCTTCCCGCCACTGTCATACGCGCAACTTATCACATTTCCTAAAGAAGTAAAGGTGCGGTTTTTATTATGCAAGCAGTCAAAATGGTAATCACTGGCCCGTTTTCAGCGGGAAAAACTCAATTTATCGGTTCAATCAGTGAAATTGATGTTGTGGCCACAGAACGGAAAATTTCCAGCGCTGCCGAGCAAATTAAAGATACAACCACCGTCGCCATGGATTTTGGCCGGATAACAGTTGGTGACGACTTGGTTCTCTACCTTTTCGGCACGCCAGGCCAACGCCGGTTCGACTTCATGTGGGATATATTGTCCCAGGGTATGCTCGGTTTTGTGGTAATGGTAGACAGCACCAAACCGGAAACATTTCGGGAAGCCAAACGCATTCTGGAAACATTTGAAAGCTATACGGGGACACCTTATGTAGTAGCGGCCAATAAACAGGATATGGAGGACGCCTGGGAGCCGGACGATTTGCGCATCATCTTGCGCTTACGTGAAGAAGTAAAGATACTACCTTGTATTGCTACTGACAAAGAAAGCGTCAAAAATGTACTGCTGGAATTGCTCTATTCTATCCTGGAGCAAATCGATCAGGAGGTCAGTAACTGAACATAACTGATTAACGTGACGTTTACATCTCCTTTACCCGCTTTTCACAGGTTTCGCGGAAGGCCAATGTTACTATACAAAATAAGACAGTCCACATTTATGATAAGGCTTAATGTGGACTGTTTTGGTTTTAGTGCCCGTTTGGCTGCGCCTAAAACCTATACACCGTCGCAGACAACAATGAGGTTAAAGTGAGTTCGATTGTAACCGAACAAGGTATCCTCCATTATGAATCAATCGGCCGGGGCCGGCCGGTTATTCTGCTGCATGGCTGGATCAATTCCTGGGCTGTCTGGCGAGATATTATGGTAGCCTTGGCCGATACGGGGCGATATCGGGTTTATGCTCTGGATTTTTGGGGATTTGGCGACTCGGCCAAAGTAACACACACCACAGATGCTTCATTCCAGATTGACAGTTACGTGGAAATGGTACACCAATTTATGGACTCATTGGGGATTATTCAAGCTCCGCTCTTTGGTCATTCCATGGGCGGCACAGTCGCTTTACAAACGTCGTTGTCCCATCCAGACAGGGTAGAAAAGGTGGCCGTTGTGGGCGCGCCTATTGTGGGCACATCATTGAACCCCTTTTTGCAATTATCCGGCTATGGCTCTATCGCTAAATTAGTCTGGCGTTACCCCATTCTCTTAAACTCTGTTATGCGTATTCTATTGGCTAAAGATTCTA
>JALUPA010000558.1 GCA_027054335.1 Ardenticatenaceae bacterium | reverse complement strand
AACTCCCCCAAATTCCTGATTGTGATACAGCCCAACACCATCGTCACCGTTTCTCTGAGCGGCCTGCTGATGGGATTATTGGCTGCACTTTTGCCGGCGCGGCATGTTGCCCAATTAGACCCGGCGCGGGTATTCAGAAAATAACTGGGATCAGGACGCAGATTAACGCGGATTGACGCAGATGAAAGAACAAAAATCAGCGTTCATCTGCGTTAATCAGCGTCCCAAATGAGGCAAAACGATGTTACAACTCGCCTGGCGCAATCTTTCCCAAAGCCGCACCCAATTCATTTTGGGCGTGGGCGGTGTAGCTCTGGCCCTGCTGCTCATGCTGGCTCTGGACGCTTTGATGGCCGGTTCCGAAGAGGATTTGGTGGCTTACATCGAGGGCGTCGGGGCGGATATTTTTGTCTCCCAGGAAGGGGTGAAAAATATGCACATGGCCTCCTCCGCCATCACCTACCGTGATTTAGCCCTGGCTTCTCACGCAGAAGGCGTCGTCAGCGCCAGCCCCATCCTCTATACCACCGGCGTAGTCAAGACAGACGGCGCCAGCATCCTTTCCTACATTATTGGCTATGATCCCAACGAGCCGCTGGGCGGCCCGCAAACTGTGGTAGCCGGCACGACCGATTTACAGCCGGGCGAAGTGATCATTGATGAGGCTGTCGCCCGCAGCCAGGATTTGGCGCTGGGGGATGAAGTGGAAATCATGGGCCAGGATTTCACCATCGTCGGCCTGACCCGTGGCCTGACCAATATCGTTAACAGCATCAGCTTCATCCATTTGCAGGATTTTCAGGAGTTGCGCGGCGGTGAGGCCATCAGCTACGCCCTGCTGGATGTAGCGCCTGACGCCGACCCGGCCCAGGTGGCGGCAGCTATCAACGCCCGTAACCCGGACGTGCTGGCCTTACCTACGACCGATTTCTCCCGCGAAGAAAAACAAATCATCCGGGATATGAGCGTGGAAATCCTCAACATCATGAACTTGTCCGGTTTTCTCATCGGGTTGGCGGTAACGGCGCTGACCCTGTACACCAGTACTTTACGCAAGCGGCAGGAATATGGCGTTCTCAAAGCTATCGGCGCGAAAAACAGAAATCTATACACCGTCGTCATGGCGCAGGCCGCTCTGAGCTTGACGCTAGGCTTTGTCGTCGCTATCGGACTGGTCTGGCTGTTAGGGCAGCTATTACCTCTGGCCGTGCCCGGCATGGGCCTCACCCTGACGCAAACCGGCGTGACCCGCGTGCTGATTTCCGCCCTGATTATCGGCGTCATTGCCGCGCTGACCCCTGCCTGGCAACTATCCCACCTTGATCCAGCCCAGGTCTTCAGAAGCTAAAACCACCCGATTACCCGACTACGAGACTAGAGACTACCCGACTACAAGACTACTCAACCAGGAGACTCCAATGGAACCAATCATGCAAGTAGAACACGTCACCCGCCGTTTTGGCAGCGGGGAAACAGAAGTAGTAGCCGTGCGCGACATCTCTCTGGAGGTGACCACGGGCGAAGTGATTTTGATTATGGGGCCGTCGGGCAGCGGTAAGACGACGCTGCTTTCTATGTTGGGAGGATTGTTAAAACCGTCCGACGGCCGTATCCGCATTGGCGACGCCGAATTGACCGAACTGGACGAGAGCCGCCTGCCGGACGTGCGTTTGCAACACATCGGCTTCATCTTCCAGGATTTCAACCTGCTCTCCGCCCTGACCTGCCTGGACAACGTGGCCCTGGTGGCCCAACTTTACCGGCCTCTCCCGCAAAGAAGCCCGGCAGCGGGCCAAAGAACTGCTGGAACAACTGGGGCTGGGCCACCGCCTCAACTTTCTGCCGGAAAAACTGTCCGGTGGCGAGAAACAGCGCGTGGCCATCGCCCGCGCCCTGATCAACCAGCCGGACATCATCCTGGCCGACGAGCCGACGGCCAACCTGGACAGCCATCACGGGCACGAAACCATGCGCCTGCTGCGCCGCATCGCCAAAGAGGAAAATCGCAGCGTCATCATCGTCAGCCACGACCAACGCATCAAGGATATTGCCGACCGCATCTTCTGGCTGGAAGATGGCAAGTTCAAGGATGTGGTGGAAATGGCTCTGGACCCGGTGTGCGGCATGTCGGTGGACAAAGAGAGTGCGCCGGCCGAGGCAGAGGTAAACAGCCGTACCTACTACTTCTGCGCCAACGGCTGCCGGGATGAATTTCTGGCAGCGCCGGAAAAATTCCTGGTTGACAAATTACGTCCAGTCCATAAGAATTAAGCAAAGGAATTTTGCGATGGCTCAGTTAAAACAAATTCAATGCCCCAGTTGTGGCGCACCGTTGGAATGGGATGGTAAATACGGCCAGTCCGTCACCTGTTCCTACTGCGGCAGCGTTTTCCTGCCCGCTGCTTCGGCTGCCGACGACGTCTGGCTGATGACCGACCCGGTAGCCCGCGCCCGCTACGAATTCAACAACACCCTCGACAAACTGGAACACGATATCCGCTTCGAGGTCTTGCGCGGCGGGAAATGGTCAGCCCAGGATCGCGCTTATCTAAAGGAAATTGCCCGCCTGGAAAAGGCCGGACTGGTGCGCCGCTTGGCCTCCTTCTGGGCCATCAGTCCCCACCCGCCCGTCTACCGCGCCCTGGCCGCTGGCGAATTCCATATCGGCGGGCAGAAGCTGCCTTTTCGCCAAGGGCAGGAAATCGTCTGGGCCTGCCCCATGACCCGCGACCGCTTCGATCTGTCCCTGCCGGTGCTGATCGCCGATTTTCAGGGGGCGCGCGTGCAAAAATTGTGTGGTGAAATGGTGAACGCCATGCAGGGGCGGATGGGCTAAATTGTATTTTTCCGGAAACTGGCAGTTTCCAGGAAAATGATCCATGGAGAAAGTATGAATATTTTCAAAAGATTATTTGGCACCCCGCAGTACGTTTCCCAGACAGACACCACCGGTGACAGCCCCGACCCCGATCCCAACGACGTGTGGGCTTTCACCGATCCGGATGCCCGTGACACCTATGAGCAAAAAGGGCAACTGCGCGAACTGGAGCAGGACATCCGCTTTGAAGTGATGCGCGGCGAGCCGTGGCAGCCGGAAGAACTGGAATACAAGCGGGAAATTCGCCGCCTGCTGCAGGAAGAAATCATCAAGGATAAAGGGACGTACTGGTACACCAGCCCCTTCCCCACCGTCTACCGGGCCGCGAAGAATGGTTCGCTGACCATTGGCGGGCAAACCATTTCTTTTAAGCGCGGCGATGACATCGTATTTCAATGCCGCATGACCCGTGACATGAAACCGGAATTGACCGCCCCCGTCCTGGTGGATCGCTTGCAGCCTACCAATAAATCCCAATTCTGCGGGAATATGGGCGGGGCGATGAAGGGAATGGGCGGAAAAATGTAATGCCTGGCTGGCAGCCACCAACCAGGCACGCCTGCGCCCCCCTTTACCTCGTTTACCCCTCCCTCTGCACATCCCCTGATTTTTAGATTGGTTCAATCTTGGAGATTGAACCAATCTCACTGCCTCAATTACGTAATTCTACCTGCTATCCTCGCGCTGTTTTACCCATAGGCCAGCCGCTAAGCGGCGCTTATGCCCTGTCTGCTCCGGGAGTATAGTGTAGATAACAAAATAATTGCCATCAATTGAAGATGGCGTTTAGTTGTTGCCCGATTTTGTAAATCGGGCGGCGATTGGCAAAATCGCCCTACATTTTACAGGAGTAGTAGAGATGCAAGGACCTATTCTTTTTCCATTGGTTACGATGCTAACCGTTGTGTTTGTATGGTTGTATGTTGTTCGAGTGCGGAGGGCAACGGCCGTTGTTCCCGCCTACGTTTCTGATTTTTCCGAAAACAGCCCGTTTTTAGGAGAGCAGGAGGATATATCATGGTAAAAGACCCGATTTGTGGTATGGAAATTGAGCCTCAATCGGCCGCCGCCCGGCGCAGCCACATGGGGCACACCTTTTATTTTTGCTCGGCACAGTGCGCCGATACTTTTGACGCTGATCCGCATAAGTACGCCCACCCGATTCTGGCTGGCGCCGGCGCCAACCCAGTAGCTGGTTCGGCCACTACCGGCTTCAATCCCGATTTACCCAGCCCGCTGCAAATTGAGTTGTCTATTGCTGGGCTGACTTGCAGCTCCTGCGTCACGACGATAGAACACAGCCTGCGAGCGCTTCCCGGCATAGTCGAAGCCGAAGTGAACTATGCTCTGGCCAGGGCGCAGGTGACCTATGACCCACAGACAGTGAGTGTAAGTGATATGGTCAGCGCCATCAAAAAGGCCGGTTACAGCGTGGGCGTGTCGGAAACGCGGGCACGAATCACCCCCGGTTTACACTGCGGTTCGTGTGTTAGCTTGATTGAGGATGCGTTGTATGGCATTCCCGGCGTGCTGGAAGCAACTGTCAATCCGGGAACCGATACCGTCTTGGTGCGTTACGTGACGGGGCAGGTGGATTTTGCGGCCATGCAGGCGGCTCTGGAATCTACAGGCTATCAGGTGGCCCGTCCGGTGGCTGAAGAAGAACCGGTAGATGAAGAAACGGCCGCGCACGAACGGGAGTACAAGAGCCTGATGCGCAAGTTCTGGTTTGCCGCCGCCATCTCCATCCCGGTGATGTTGGTGGCCTATCCTGAACTGCCCTGGCTTTACCTGCCCAACCTGTTTGTAGGCGAAGCCTCAGAGACACTTATTCAGACGTTATTTGTCTTATCTGCTATCGTTACTCTGCCAGTGATGGCCTACTCCGGACGGCAATTCTTCACCGGGGGCTGGGCAGCCTTCAAGCACCACTCGGCCGACATGAACACGCTGATCGCCCTGGGTACTAGCGCCGCCTGGATTTACTCTACAGTAGCCTTGATTATCCCCAGCATTTTCCCGGAAGGGACAGCGACGCCGTTTTATGACGTAACGGCCGTGGTCATCGCTCTCGTCGTTTTGGGGCAGGCGTTGGAAGTGCGGGCTAAAGGGCAAACCAGCCAGGCCATTCGCAAATTGATTGATTTGCAAGCCAAAACCGCTCGCGTGCTGCGTGACGGCCGTGAAGTGGAAATTCCGGTGGAAGAAGTGCTGGTAGGCGACGTGATTGTGGTGCGGCCCGGCGACAAGATTCCGGTGGATGGCGAGATTATTGACGGCCGTTCTGCTATTGACGAATCCATGGTCACTGGAGAAAGTATGCCCATAGATAAAGTCATTGGTGACGAAGTAATCGGCGCGACCGTGAACACCACCGGTAGTTTCAAGTTTCGCGCTACCAAAGTAGGTAAGGACACCGCCCTGGCCCAAATTGTCAAGATGGTGCAGGACGCCATGGGTAGTAAAGCGCCCATCGCCCGGCTGGTAGACCAGGTTTCTCACTACTTTGTGCCTACAGTGATGATCATTTCTATCCTTACTTTTCTGGCCTGGTATAACTTTGGCCCCAGTCAGGCGTTGGCTTTTGCTGTGGTGACGGCCGTAACCGTTCTCATCATCGCCTGCCCCTGCGCTGTAGGTATGGCCGTGCCCATGAGTCTGGTAGCCGGTGTAGGCAAGGGAGCGGAACACGGCGTCCTCATCCGTAACGGTGAGGCGCTGCAAACAGCTTCCAAACTCAATGTGGTGGTGCTGGACAAAACCGGCACAATCACCAAAGGCAAACCTGAGCTGACTGATACTGTGCCGGTCAATGGCTTTGACGCCGCCACGCTGCTGCGTTACGCGGCCGGCGCCGACTATCTCAGCGAACACCCGCTGGCTCAGGCCATCGTGGCTGGAACGCGGGAGCAGGGTGTTGAAGTTGTGGAACCGGATGAGTTTGAGGCCATACCCGGTCATGGCGTGGAAGCGGTGGTAGACGGCCGTCAGGTATTGGTCGGTAATATCAAATTAATGCGCCGTTACCAGGTGGAAACCAGTCGTCTGGAAGCTGACGTGAAACGGCTGCAAAGTGAAGGCAAAACGGCCATGTACGTGGCTGTGGATGGTCACGCCATGGGCGTCGTGGCGGTAGCCGACACCATTAAAGAAGATTCCATTCAGGCCATCCAGGTAATGCAGGAGTTGGGGCTGGAAGTGATTATGCTCACCGGCGACAATGAGCGCACGGCCAAAGCGATTGCCCGCCAGGCAGGTATTGAGCGGGTGCTGGCCGAAGTTTTACCAGAGGACAAAGCCCAGGAAGTACACATGCTGAAGCAGAACGGCCGTAAGGTGGGCATGGTGGGCGACGGCATCAACGACGCGCCGGCATTGGTAGAAGCTGACGTAGGCTTTGCCATCGGCACAGGGACGGACGTAGCTATTGAAGCGGCCGACATCACCTTGATGAGCGGCAGCCTGAAAGGCGTAGCTTACGCTATCGAAATCTCCAGGGCTACCATGCGGAATGCCAAGCAAAGTCTGGTGGGCGCTTTTGGTTATAACTCGTTGGGTATTCCCATTGCCGCCGGTATTCTCTTCCCCTTCTTTGGCATCTTGCTGTCGCCGATTATCGCCGGGGCCGCCATGGCTGCCTCCAGCATCACGGTGGTTTCCAATGCCAACCGGTTACGTTTTTTCAAGGCCAAGAGTTTTACCGATACGGCCGAAGTTACAGCTTAAATTAGAAGTGACAGGCGCTTTGGAAGTGCCTGTCACTTGAAAGGAGTGTTTATCATGAGTATTGCGCAAATAATTGTCAACGTAACAGGCATCACCCTGATCGCCCTCATCGTCTGGTACTTCTGGCTTTATCGTAAAGCCGGCGTCCAGGTAGCGGAGGTCGGCGGGGTACAGCAAGTGCAGATTAAGGTGAAAGGCGGCTACGATCCGGACGTGATCGTCGTCAAGCGGGGCAAACCCGTCCGGTTACTCTTTAACCGGCAGGAAGCGGCTATGTGCAGTGAGATGGTCATCTTCGATAAGATTGACAAATCAGCCAAACTACCGGAAGGAGAAACGGTGGCTGTGGAGTTCACACCCGAGCAAAAGGGGGAAATTCCCTTCCAATGTCAGATGGGCATGCTGCGCGGCAAGGTAGTTGTGGCATAATTGAGTAACCGGGTAATGGGATAATTACCCGGTTACTCAACTGCTATTCGGAGGTTAAGATGAACAGGCAAACCGTAACAGGTCAGACAAAGCAGGCAGCATTACCGATCAGCCTGGGGTGCAGCAGTGACACGCCAATCATCGAACGAGCGCTGGTAAACACGCCCGGCATTGTCAAAGTGTATGCCAATCCGGTAACAGAAATAGTTTACGTTAAGTACGATCCAGTGCTGATTCAGCCAGAGCAGATTATGACCGCGATCAAACAGGCCGGCTTCGGGCTAACAACAGGCTGCCATGATGATCGCGCCAGCGTTGCGCCTTAACGTCGCCATTGCAAAAGAGAGATTGTCACGTTGACAAACCGGCTAAAAAAGTCTGAAGCGTATCGGGTCTTGATCCTCTGCGCGCAGACGCTGGTCCGTGAGGGGCTGCGGCTGTTGATGGCGGGAGATGAAGACCTGGACGTAGTGGCGGTGACGGCGGCTGTGGCCGAGGTGGTGACGGCCGTATCCCGCCACAAACCAGACGTTCTCATTATTGCTGTGGGTTGGGAGGGGGAGGATTGTACGGCCGTACTGCAACAACTCAAAGCCGCCTGCCCAGACCTGCCCCTGCTGGTTATTTCCCCGGACATACGCCCGGAACAGGTACAAGCAGCACTGACGGCCGGGGCCAACGGCTATCTTCCCCTCAGCGCCGATTTGGACGAGTTAGCCCGGTCTGTTTTTACCGTCTGCCGGGGAGAAGTATCTATCCACGCTGCCATCCTGCCCATCCTCTACATCCACATGGCCGGACAAACCCCGGCAGAGGAAACGCCCGGCTTCGATGATCTTTCTCCCCGCCAACGAGAAGTTTTAGCCTGCCTGGTGCGCGGTTTAAGCGACCGGGACATTGCCCAGGAACTTTTTATCAGCGTGCGCACCGTGCAAACCCACCTGACCCACATCTATAACAAACTTGGCGTCCGTTCTCGCACGGAAGCGGCCGTTATGGCCGTACACGCCGGTTGGTTTATGGAGTAGTCCAACGTGCCATGACGGAGAAAATCCGCAGATTACGCCGATTAGCGCAGATTAAATCTGTGAAATCTGCACAATCTGCGGCTTATTTTCAAAACAGAATCAGTACTCCTACGGATAGGAAAAGCCGCCAATGAGCGCTTGTGAACAGGAATCAGCGAGGCATATACTGTGAGTGTGATTGAAAGTAAAGAACCCTTAAAAATCAAAAGCCGCGTGGCCGTCCTGGGCACATTGGCCGAGCTGCATCAGGAACCGATTAAATATAACCTGAAAACGCTGCGCCAACTGGTTAAAGAGATAGAGCCTGACCTGCTTTGTGCGGAAATACGCCCCAATGATTGGCAGGCCGGCGATCTCAGCCGCATGCCGCCTGAATATGGCAAAGTATTGGTTCCCCTGGCCCGCCGCACCAACATCATTATCGTTCCGGTGAGTTGCTCAATGGAACGCGAACTGGTGGCTCCCCGGGGGCGGCATTGGCTCCGTTTACGCAGGGGAATTATTCGCTTACTCAACGGGCAGCTCCGGCTGATGCAGCGATTGGCTAATGGGCCGGAAACGATTAACTCCGGTTCGTTCGGATTGTTTTGCGACAGCATGTGTTCTCTCACGGCCTGGGTGTGCGGCCCGGAGGCCCGCCAGACGTGGGATAAGAGCAACCAGGCGATTCTGGATAACGTTCTGGCAACTATCCGGCGCGACCCGGGCAGCCGGGTGTTGGTGACGGTAGATTGCCGCCGCCGCCATCGTTTGGAACACAGTTTGCGTAATTTACCCGATGTGGAACTGGTTCATTACCGGCAGCTTTGATTTCAACGAAAGGAGTTTGGTGGTATGGCAAGTGTAGCAGCAGCGACCGACACAACCGGCATTTCCCGGCGGGAATTTTTGTATTATATTTGGGGCGCATCTATGGCTCTCTATGCGGCCCAGTTTTCCGGCCTGCTATTTTGGTTCTTGCTGCCCCGTTTTCGCGAGGGGGAATTTGGCGGCGAGTTTATTTTGCCTTTGAAAGCTATTCCTGGCGTCAATGCCGAACCGGTCAACTTTCCCGACGGCCGTTTCTGGCTGGTCAACCTGGATTCAGACGAACCCAACGAATTGTTTGCCCTGGCTTCGGATGAAACAAGCGTATCCTTTAAGGGTGTGGCCGTCATTTACAAAGTTTGCACCCACCTCGGCTGCATTTACCCCTGGACGCCGGCCAACAACCGGTTTGAATGCCCCTGTCACGGCTCCAAGTACCGGCTGGACGGCCGTCGCATCGAAGCCCCGGCGCCCCGTTCCCTGGACCGCTTTCCCCTAACGTTTTTGGATGCGGACAAGAACCCTATCCCTGGCGCTCAATCGGCACTGGAAAACGATTTTTACCAGCCGGTCATCATACCGGATGGCGCAGCTTTTATCAATGTTAATACGGGCGCCAGAAAGCTCGGCCCCACAGAGACATTACTTTGTGAATTTGCCGGCGCCTGCCCGTAACACAGTGTGGTTAGGGGTTTGTGGTTG
>JALUPA010000557.1 GCA_027054335.1 Ardenticatenaceae bacterium | reverse complement strand
AAGCGCTTGATGCGGTTGCCACAATTATTGATATCCGATCTCAGGAGGCTTCATTGGTCCCAACCAGGGCAATTCCCTGAAATTTGCTCTGTTTGTAAAGAATTTTTGTAAACAAATGTTCACTCCCTGTTGCAAGAAGGGACGCAGATGACGCTGATTTCACTGATAAACGCTGAAAAAACAATAAAAATCAGCGTCATCAGCGTTAATCAGCGTCCAATTTCAGGGGGGAGTGAACGCTTACCTCTAATTTCCAGACCATGTTAGATAAAATCTCCCAAGTGGTCACCCGCTACGAAGAAATTGACCGGCAGATGACCGATCCGGCCGTGCTGGCAGACCACGTCAAACTCACCGAATTAGCCAGAGAACGCTCTGATTTAGGGCCGCTCGTCGAGGCGTACCAGGAATACCAGCGCGTCAACCAGGAATTGGCCGAAGCCCAGGAAATGGCCGATCTGGAAGACGATCCGGAAATGGCGGCAATGGTGCAGGAGGAAATCAAAACGCTCACGCGGCAGCGGGAACGTTTGGAAAAGCGGATGCGCAAGCTGCTCGTCCCCAAAGACCCGCGGGACGACAAAAACGTCTTCATAGAAATCCGCGCCGGGACAGGGGGGGATGAGGCCGGTATTTTTGCTGCCGATCTGCTGCGCATGTACACGCGCTATGCCGACAGTAAAGGCTGGAAAACGTCTATCCTGGAAGAAAACCGCACCGGCGTGGGCGGCTACAAAGAGGTGATTTTGTCTGTCAGGGGCAAAGGCGCTTACTCCCGCTTCAAATTTGAGAGCGGCGTCCACCGGGTACAGCGCGTACCACAAACGGAATCGCAGGGGCGCATCCACACCAGCGCGGCCACCGTGGCCGTCATGCCGGAAATCAAGGACGTGGACATTACCATTGATCCCAACGACCTGGAAATCACGTCTACTTTTTCTTCCGGCCCCGGCGGCCAACATATGCAGAAGAATGCCACGGCCGCCCGCATTGTGCATAAACCCACCGGGATGTTTGTCAAAATCCAGTCGGAACGCAGCCTGACGCAGAACAAGCAGCTAGGCATTGCCATTATCCAGGCCCGGTTGCAGGAGATGGAAGAGCAGAAGCAAAACGCGGCCATCGCCGCCGACCGCAAATCCCAGGTAGGCTCCGGCGACCGCAGCGAGAAGATTCGCACCTACAACTATCCCCAATCCCGTGTCACCGATCACCGCATCGGCTTTACCAGCTATAATTTAGCGGCCGTCATGGATGGCGATCTGGACCCCTTCATTGACGCCCTGACGGTGGCGGATGAGGCAGAGAAGCTGGCGGCGGCCGGAGAATGAGGTAATGGGGCGCCGGGGTGAAGGAGCGGGGAAACAAGCGTAAACCGAGGAATCGTTATGAGTTATCAGCCAAGAGGTTTGTATTTTGAAGATTTTGCGGTGGGGCAGGAGATGGAAACGGCCGGCCGCACTGTTACCGAAGCAGATATCGTTACCTTTGCCGGGTTGTCCGGCGACTATAACCTGATCCATACTAACGCCGAGTATGCGGCCCACTACATTTTTGGCAAGCGAGTGGCGCATGGGCTGCTGGTACAATCCATCGCTGTCGGCCTTATGGTACAATCAGGGGTAATTGAGGGCACTGTTTTAGCCTTCCGGGAATTGACGACCAAATTCAGTTTGCCCGTTTTTATTGGCGAAACTATCCACGTTGCGGCCGAAGTTGTGGAAACGAAGGCTTTACGTAGAGTGGGCGGCGGGAACGTTACTATTAAATATGGCGTTATTAATCAAGAAGGAAAAACTGTGCAGCGTGGCGAATGGATCATGCTGGTGAAAAGTAAAGAGTAATTGGGTAATTGGGTAATTACGTAATTAGGTAACTGCGCAATTCCCCAGTTACTCAATTACCCAATTACAATTATGGACGAAAACACCCAACCAACCGACCCGATTGAAGAACAGGATACACGGCCGTATCCCCCGCCCCCTCCTCCCGAACCAGAAAAACCGGACAGCGGTGAAGCGAACACCGTTTCCCTGTTGGATTTAATGGATAACCCGGACGACGACGCGCCCACTGTCACCCTGAGCGGCGCGCCGGAAGATGAGAACACGCCCACCGCCGGAACGCGGCCGCCAAAGACAACGCGCCCCGCACCCGTTCCCCTCACCCCACCGGATTTGGAACCAAAGGAACGGCCGTTAGAACAAGACATAGACGCCACCATCGTCCAGCCCCGCGTAGCCATCCCGGACAGCCGGACGCAAAAGCCGGGCCGTTCCGTCGCTGATCAGCCCACCCGCCCCCAGACACGGCCGTCCACTCCCAACGATGACTTTACTGTGCAGAGGCCGGCTGTCGCTCCGGTACGCCAACAACCGCCGCCTGCCCCTAAAGTAGCCATGCCCCCCGCCGCGCCCAAAACCTACCCGGCACGCAAAAGTCCGGGGCGGCGCGACTGGGGTGGTTGTTTGTGGCGTTTTGTCCTGGTGAGCGGCATGTTCGTTGTCGTGTTTGCCGCCATTTCCCTCTTTCTCGTCATCCTGGGCTACCGCTCCATTGCCAGCGGCCTGCCGGACGTGCGCGAACTGGAAGCCAAAGTCAGTCAATTTGAAACGGCCGTCATCTACGACCGCAACGGCAACGAACTGTACGCCCTGGCCGACCCCGACACCGGCAACCGCACCCGCGTCAGTCTGGCCCAAATCTCCCCCGCCGTCATCAGCGCCACCATCGCCACCGAAGACGCCCGCTTCTACGAAAACCCCGGCTTCGACCCCATCGGCATCAGCCGGGCCATCGTCCAGGCGGCGCAGGAAGGAGAAGTGGTTTCCGGGGCCAGCACCATCACCCAGCAGTTGGTGCGCGCCGTTTTGCTGGATGAGGAAGAACGCGCCCAGCGCACCTTCCGCCGCAAAGTGCGGGAAATCATCCTGGCGGCGGAGATGGCTAACACCTACCCCAAAGATCAGATTCTGGAGCTGTACCTGAACGAAATTTACTACGGCAACCTGGCCTACGGCATCGAGGCGGCGGCCCAGACCTACTTTGGCAAACCGGCCAGTGATCTCACCCTGGCCGAAGCCTCCCTGCTGG
>JALUPA010000556.1 GCA_027054335.1 Ardenticatenaceae bacterium | reverse complement strand
TTGTTGCTGTATGAGTAAGGTAATCTGCTGACCCGATGCCGCCGCCTACTGCGGAGGATTTGTTGTTGGTGACGGTGGAATTAATCAAAACCAAACGGGCGTCCGACTGGGTTCTGACAAAAATGCCACCGCCTTCGCCATATCCGTTTGTGCCGGATATATTCCCATCTATAAGACTGTTAGTAACTGTCAGGATGCCGTAATTGTCAATTCCCCCGCCCTTTTCGCTGGCTGTGTTACTGACAATTTCAGTATTGTTAATGACAACCGGTACGTTGTCTTTAATTATTATTCCAGCGCCATATTTGGCAGCATTGCTACGAATTACGCTATTCTCAATTGTGGTAGGCCCTTCCAACAAAAGGCCGCCCCCAATACCATTGACATCATTGAAATAATTGTTATGAATTTCGCTGTTCCTGATGGTCATTTCGCCTTCATTGTAAATACCGCCTTGTATGTTGCCCGAAATATCTGAATCAAGAATCAACGCGACGGCCGTTGGCCCATTATAAAGAGCTGGCTCTTTAGCATTCGCTTGCACAAAAGAACGTGTCAGCGTCAAGACGTTATTATTGCACACGCCGCTGCCGGTGGTATGGGTAGCGCCATAACCACTATAGTTGTTGATGATCAACATCTTATCAAGGATTAAATAACCTTCATTGCGGACGCCTCCGCCACAATGGTTTTCAAATTGGTTAGCATTGCCGCCAGAGATGGTTATATTACTTATAGTTACGTTGGCGTTTGGGTCATTAATCCAAACCACCTGGTTTTGGTTTCCATCAATGATGACTGCTTTGTAATCGGCGCCGATAATGCTCACGCTGCGGGTGATGACGAGGTTTTCGGTGTACGTGCCATCGGCTACCTGAATCGGGTCGCAGGCGGGGTCGTCAACGGCCGCTTGAATGGAAGCGTGTGTGCCGCCGTTGATCGCGTCCACGGTGCAAGTAGCGGCTGTCTCGCCCACGCTGGCCTGCAAGGTCTGCGCCAGTGCCCAGACTGCCGCGCCAAGAATGACCCCGATAAGTAAAAAAGAGGTTATTTGTTTGTTATAATTACGCGAAATCATTTTGCGCCTCCTGATTTTTGCAGAAGTCACAGCGCCGGGCAGAAGTTCAACTCCTTGAAGAAGTTGAACTCTGCCGTTGCTGCCAAACTATTGGCCCGGTACCACGTCGAAGCTGTTCAGGATGTAATCCAGCGCCTCCAGGTCGGCGTCGGAGACAACCAGGGTGACTACCAAAACAATAACTTCCTGGGAAGATTGGGGCGTGGCGGACAGTACCAGCATCATGGCGCCTTCGCCGCCGCAGTCGCGCCACAGCTCATAACGGCCGGTATACGCTTCGTCATTGTAATCTTCGCGTCCCTGATATTGGCAATCTTCAGTGAAGTCGAACAAATCCAGCACTTCATCCGGGGTGGCTTCTTGGGCCAGGGAGGTGGAGGCGGCAAAGAAGATGCCGGGCGTCGTCCAGGTGTTGTAGAAGTCGTTGATGTTGGGCGCGGCGGTGATGGCGACGCCGATCTGGTTGCCGTTAGCTACCCAGGGGCTGCCGTCCACGTCGCTCCATTGTTCCGGCACGTTGACTGCCAGGGTGCGGGAATCATCGGTGACGGTGCGGTAGGTGTAGCTTTGGGGGACGGCGCTGCCGCTGGCCGGTTCTGCGGCCACTTCTTCCTGCAATTCCTGGGCAAAGGAGAAGCGCTGCGCCAGCGGGTCGCCGTTGATTTGCCCGGCCAGCACTTCCTGGGTGTCAAAACGCAGCACTTCGATATCCATGGTGTCTTCTGCATCTCTGGTGCGCAGGATGTCGCAATAGTCAGCCATTGTGCCGTCGGTAGATAAGACCAACCCTTCTAACTGCGTGATGATGTCGCCCGGTTCTACACCAGCCTTGTCGGCTGGTGTGCCGGATTCAACGGAGGAGACCCAGATGCCGAACAGGTTGTTGTCCGGGTCGGCGACAACACGGCCGTTGATCCCGATAGATTCATAATCCTGCCCGTCACGCAAAATGTCGGTGATTTGCACGGCCTCGTCGCGGGCAATGGAGAAATATTGGTCTACGCCGCTGGCCCCGGCGTAGTTGACAGCGACAACCTGCCCGTCGGCCGTCACCAGGGGGCCGCCGGAGTTGCCGGGGTTGATGGTGGCGTCGTGCTGGATGACGTAATCAATGGAAGACCATCTGGTTTCGCCGTCGGCCCGCTCTTTGGCAATGATGCCCCGCGTCAGGGTGTATTCCGGGTCGCCCAGGGGGAAACCGGCGGCGTACACGTCCAGCCCCACGCTCAGGTCGCCGTCGTACCAGGTCAGGTACGGGTAGCCGTCTCCTTCAATATCAATAATAGCCAGATCGGAGCATTCAGACGTGCCGAGGATTTTGGCGTTGCGTGGTTCGCTTTCGCCGCCTACCCATACTTTGATCAGGGCGGCGCCGGCCACGACGTGATTGTTGGTGACGGCGATGCCTTCGGGGTCAATGATGAAGCCGGAACCGCGCCCGGCGGTGTTCATCAGCAGCCCTTGTTCCGGGTCGCGGAAAGTGCCTTCGGCCTCGATTTGGATGACGGCCGTTTTCACGTCTTCCAGGCTGGACACCGCGCCGCCGGCCGGGTCGTCTGACGCTTCCGGCGCAGCGGTGTCTCCGGCCGGCGCATTTTCCGGCGCGGCTGCATCTTCCACCGGCGCGGCTTCTGTCGGTGCGGCTTCGGTTGTGGGTGCTGTGGCGGGCGGCGCGTCGGCGGGCGGCGGTTCATCGCCGCCGTCCTTGCCGCCGCAAGCGGCCAAAAGCAATAATAATGATACAGAACAGATGAGGAACAGTTTTTTTGCCATGATTCTCTCCTGTGAGTGTTCTTGAAAAAGGCCGCGCGTAACGCGCTTCTTCAATGAACGTATGGGTCTACTGAAAAAAGCCGCGGATTGCGCGGATTTACCTGGATTTTTTGAGTAAATCTCTGCGATCTTCGCGCCTTTGCGGTTTTTTCAGTAAAGTCACGTATGGATACTTCACGATTTTGGGATTTCCTCGCCGCCGGCGAACTGGTTTTGTTCAGTTTGCCGGTCTAAAAACTGGTATAAGGC
>JALUPA010000555.1 GCA_027054335.1 Ardenticatenaceae bacterium | reverse complement strand
GTACAAATTGGCGCAGCGGGTGATGATGACGGGTAAATCGTAGGTGTAAGCGTATCCCTGGCAAAGCAGGTCGGCGCAGCTTTTGGAAACGTCGTAGGGGGAGAGGCCGCGCAGGGGCGTTTCTTCTATGTAGGGCAGCAGTTCCGGGTGTTCGCCGTACACTTTCAGGCTGCTGGCCAGGATGATGCCTTTGATGGTGGGATTGCGCCGCGCTGCTTCCAGCAGCATATACGTGCCCCGGATATTGGCCTCAAAAGTGGACAGGGGGGCGCGGTTGGCAATGCCTACCACGGATTGGGAGGCTAGGTGAAAGACAATCTCGATTTCATATTCGGCCATCGTCCGTTCCAGCAAATCGTAGTCACAAATGTCGCCATGCACGGCTTTGATGCGCTCAATGTTGCCGGAGCGGAACAGTTCCGATTGGGGGATGCGATCCCGGATGAGGCCGGTGATGTCTGCTCCCAGTTTTAGCAATTCAGCCGTCAGCCAGGAACCCAGCAGCCCGGTACAGCCGGTAATAAAGACTCGTCGCTCGCGCCAGAAGTTATTGTTCAAGAGTTGCTCCATGATGATGACAAGGTGACACGGTGACGGGGTGACAAGGTGATTTGCTTCCCAATCCGTGAAAATCAATCAAAATCCACCCTATCCGTGGTTCCCCAGACGTTCCAGGGTTGATTTGCCCGCCACGCTTCATTCAGGGTTTTGGCGTCCTTAAAAGTTTTCATGGACTGCCAGTAGCCGGTGTGTTTGTACAGCATCAGTTGATTCTGGGCCATCAGGTCGGGCATGATGTCGGTTTCCATCAGGTCGTCCCGGTTGTAGCTTTGGATGATGTCCAACACGGCCGTTTCAAAAACCATGAACCCGCCGTTAATCCAGTGAGGCAGCAGCGGCTTTTCCTTAAATACTGTCACCCGGCCATCCTCCTCCGCCAGAATTTTGCCGTATTGGGAGGGGAAGCGGATGCCGGTAATGGTCGCCAGACGGCCGTGTCCCTCGTGGAAGGCCAGCAGCTTGTCCAGATTGATGTTCGCCACCGCTTCACCATAGGCCACAAAGAAACGGCCGTCGCCCAGATACGGCCGTAAGCGCAGCAGCCGCGCCGCCCGCCCTGTCTCCAGTCCCGTATCCGCCAGCGTCACGTCCCAGGGGGGATGGTCGTACTCTCCGGCAAACGTCAGGCGGGGACGGCCGTCCGCGTTGCCCGGCTGGGCCAGGTGGATAGTGGCGTCCCGCGTCATTGCCTCATATTCCAGAAAATAGCGGCGCACCTGATCCCCCTGATGCCCCAGCGCCAGAATGAAGCGGTTATGCCCATACGCCGAAAAAATCCGCATGACGTGCCACAGCAATGGCCGTCCGCCAATATCAATCAGCTCCTTCTTCGTCAGCGTACTGCCCATGCGCGTGCCCTGTCCGCCGCACATGATGACTACGGGGGTTTCTTTCATAGTCTGGTAGTCTGGTAGTCTGGTAGTCGGATAGTCGGACCTTTTTTGACTATCCGACTACCAGACTACTTGACTATCTCCCGCAAATGCTTCCTGAATGGTGGATACACAATCCCCGCTTCCGTCACGATGCCCGTCACGTAGCGGTGCGGCGTCACGTCAAAGGCCGGATTGCGGGCGGAAATGCCTTTGGGAGCGATGGATTTACCGAAGACGGTGACCACTTCCTCCGCGCCTCGTTCCTCAATAGGAATCAGGTCGCCGTTGTCCAGGCTGAGGTCAATGGTGCTGGTGGGGACGACGGGGTAAAAGGGAATGCCGTTCTCTTTGGCCACGACGGCCAGCTTATACGTGCCGATCTTGTTGGCCACGTCCCCGTTAGCGGCCGTGCGGTCTGATCCCACCAGGACAATATCCACCTGCCCGGTGCGCATAAAATGCCCGGCGGCGTTGTCCACAATCAGGTCAAAGGGGATGTCTCGCTGATCCAGTTCCCAGGCAGTCAGACGCGCCCCTTGCAGGCGGGGGCGCGTCTCATCTACCAGGACGTGAATCTTTTTGCCCTGTTCGTGGGCGGCAAAGATGACGCCTAATGCCGTGCCCCAATCTACAGTAGCCAGCGCGCCGGTGTTGCAGTGGTGCAAAATGGTGTCGCCGTCGCTGATCAGTTCCGCGCCGTTGTAAGCCATGCGTTTATTCAGTTCCACATCCTCGTCGGCCAGCGCCTGGGCTTCGGCCAGCAACGCTTCCCGGATGGCGTCGGGTGTATCCAAGGTTTCCTGCCGGGCAGTGCGCAGCATTCGCTCCACTGCCCAGGCCAGATTGACGGCCGTAGGCCGGGCGGCATTCAAAACGGCGGCGGCGGCGTCCAAATCGGCCAGCAGCGCCTCCCGGTTGGTTGCCTGGCTTTGCCGGGCAGCCAGCGCCATGCCAAACCCGGCTGTCGCCCCGATTGCCGGCGCGCCGCGCACGTACATTTCCGTGATGGCGCGGGCTACTTCCCGGTAATCGTCAAATTCAGCAACCTCAAACGTCCAGGGCAGCTGCCGCTGGTCAATCATCTTAACTGTATCTGTAGCGTAATCCCAGTATACTGTACGCATAGTGTCTCCTTTCCGGTAATTGGTGGCCGGTAATCGGTAAACAATCACCGGTCACCGATTACCGATTACTGAAAACTGAAAACTGAAAACTGATCATAACACACGCCCCAACCCCCTGCCACCTGCATTGACGGCCGTTTTCGGGGTTGTTAGAATGGCGGAATTAAAATGTAATTGGGTAATTGAGTCATTAGGTAATTACTTGGTTACCCAATTACTCATTTACCTATGAAAAAACCTTTTTGGAAACGATATAATCGCCGCTGGTTGTGGCCCGGTTTAGGTATTAAACGGTGGCTGCTGCTGTTGGTTGTGGCTACGGCCGTGATCAGCATCGGCACAATAAATTTGTTACGCGCTGCCCGGTTGGCCGGTTGGCTGCCTGTGTGGTTGTTCGATCTGCTCACTCTGCAATTCTTGCCGCCGGTGTTACAAATCATCCTGCCCTGGCTGGCTGGCGGGGTTCTGCTGGCAATTGCCGTAGAGCGTCTGGGGCAGCGGTTGATCGCCCCGTTCCCCCGCTCGGAGGCGGGCATGGCCGAGACGATTTACGTGCATACCCAGCGGCAGCGCGGGCCAAACATTGTGGCCATCGGCGGCGGCACGGGGATGCCGGCGCTGCTGCGCGGCCTGGTGCGGCATACGCAAAATATTACGGCCGTCGTCACCGTAGCGGATGACGGGGGCAGCAGCGGCCGTTTGCGCCGGGAATTTGGCCTGCTGCCGCCGGGCGATTTTCGCAACAACATTGCTGCCCTGTCGCGGGATGAAGCGTTAATGACTCAGGTGTTGCAATATCGTTTTGGCGGTGCGGTGGGGGAAAACGACCGTAGCGAACTCCAGGGGCACGCCTTTGGCAACCTGCTCCTGGCCGCCCTCACCGGCATTACCGGCAGTTTTGACGAGGCGCTGCTGGCGGCGGAGCGGGTACTGGCGATGCAGGGCCGGGTATTGCCTTCCACATTGGCGGACATCCGGCTGGCGGCCGACGTACTGCAGCCGGACGGCCGTGTGCAGCAGGTGGTGGGCGAGTCGTTGATCCCGCAGGCGGACGGCCGTATTCAGCGCGTTTACTTGCAGCCGGCTGACGTGCGGGCTTACCCGCCCGCCCTCAAAGCCATCTTCCAGGCCGATTTGGTGGTGATGGGGCCGGGCAGCCTGTACACCAGCATCCTGCCCAACCTGCTCATCCCCGATCTGGCCGAAGCGTTGCAGCGTTCCCGCGCCCCTAAAGTGTACGTTTGCAATCTGGCTACCCAGCCTGGCGAGACGGACGATTACACCGTAGCCGATCACGTCGCCAGCATCTTGCAGCACGTCCCCACCGGCTGTCTGGACATTGTGCTGGCGAACGACAATCTCTCCATTCCCCCGGATCGCGGTGGCGGACAGACAGTGTACGTGGCGCCTCTGTCTCCGCCGGACGTAACGATGGTGACGGCCGATCTGGTAGACGAAGCCCGCCCCTGGCGGCATGACAGCACCAAACTGGCCCAGGCCGTGATGAATTTGATCTCGGAGTAGCCACCTGCCCCTTTTACATTAGTCATGTAGAATTTATGATAGATTACGCCTTACCTTTTTTGATTTAACGGGTAAAATCACCTGTGGCCCGATTTTGTAAATCGGGGGGCGATTTACAAAATCGCCCTACATTAGAAATATAAACTACTTGGTTTAAGGAGAAAATTATGGCAATTAAAGTAGGTATTAACGGATTCGGCCGCATCGGTCGTCAGGTTTTTAAGGCAATTCGGGAAAATTACGAAGGCGTCCTGGATGTGGAGGCTATCAATGATTTGATGCCGGTGGAAACCAACGCTCACATGCTCAAGTATGATTCCACTTACGGCCGTTTCCCCGGCGAAGTGGCCGTGCGGGATGGCAACATTTACGTGGACGGTGAAATTTTGCAGAGCTATGCCGAGCGCGACCCGGCCAAACTGCCCTGGGGTGAGTTGGGTATTGAAATTGTGCTGGAATGCACCGGTATTTTCCGCGACCGGGATAGTGCGGCCAAACATCTGGCCGCCGGAGCCAAGAAAGTCATCATTTCTGCGCCGGGCAAAGGCGTGGACGGCACGTTTGTCCTCGGCGTCAATCAGGACTCGTATGATCCGGCCGCGATGCACATCATCTCTAACGCCAGTTGCACCACCAACTGCCTGGCCCCCGCTGCCAAAGTGCTGCAAGATAGTTTCGGCATTGAACACGCCCTGATGACCACCATTCACGCTATCACCAACGGGCAGAAGATTCTGGACATGGCTTACAAGGATTTGCGCCGCGCCCGCACGGCCAGCGCCAACATCATCCCCACCACGACCGGAGCGGCCAAAGCTGTGGGGCTGGTTTTGCCGGAATTGGATGGCAAGATCAACGGCATGGCTTTCCGCGTGCCGGTGGTGACGGGATCGGTGGTGGATTTAACGGCCGTACTCTCCCGCGACGTGACCGTAGAAGAAGTCAATGCTGCTTTCAAAGCCGCTTCCGAGAGCGTGGGTTGGCTGGGCCGCGTGTTGGAATACAGTGAAGAACCGCTCGTTTCCACCGACTACATTGGCAGTTCCGCTTCCTCCACTATTGACGCCCTTTCCACCGACGTGAGCGGCGGCAACATGGTCAAAGTCGTCGCCTGGTATGATAACGAATGGGGCTATTCCGTCCGCTTGGCTGATTTGACTGCGTTTGTGGCCGAACGGCTTTAATAGAGATTGGAGATTGGGGGATTGGAGATTGCCGGCTGTTTGTGAAAATCCCCAATCTCCAATCTCCAATCTTCAGATTTATGGAATTAAAAGACCTCGAAGCCCGAATGCACGACTTTGTTGCCGCGAAAGGCTGGTATGATGAAACGTCCCCCAAAGTGCAGTCTCCTCGCAATCTGGCCGCTTCCCTGGTCATTGAAGCGGCAGAAGTATTGGAACATTTCCAGTGGCGCGAGGATGTGCAGGATCGGGCAGCCCTGGCCGGGGAACTGGCAGATGTGGCGCTTTACCTCTTGCAGTTAGCCAGCGTGACCAACATAGACCTGGAGCAAGCCGTTTTAGACAAATTGACGCTGAACCAAACACGGGAATGGCCGGAACCATGAAGATTCTGGCGGTCAGCGATAAGGTGGTGGAGCAGGTTTACAGCAGTGATGTGTGCCAGAAATTCCCGGACGTGGATATTTTAATTGGCTGCGGCGATTTACCTTTTTATTATCTGGAATTTTTGGTGTCGGCGCTGGACAAACGGCTGGTGTACGTGCGGGGCAATCACGATATGGGGCCGCAGTATACGCTGGAAGGGCGGGTGCTGAAACAGGTAGATGGGGGGACGGATATTCATGCTCGCTGCGTCTGGCGTCACGATTTGCTAATTGCCGGGCTGGAAGGCTCGATGCGTTACCGGCCCCATGCGCCGTTCATGTATACCGAGGGAGAGATGCGTTACCAGATTGCCCGGCTGCTGCCCCGTTTGCTGCGGAACAAGATGCGTTACGGCCGTTACCTGGATATCCTCGTCACTCATTCTCCCCCCTTTGGCATCCACGACCGGACTGACCGGCCCCACACCGGCTTCAAAATCTTCCTCAAATTTCTGGAATGGTTTAGCCCTAAATATATGCTGCACGGCCACATCCACGTCTATCGCCGTAATGAACAGGTCATCAGCCAATACCTGGACACCACCATCATCAACGTTTACCCCTACTTTTCTTTTGACTACGACCAGCCGCCCACCCAAAGAATTCCCGCCGTGTGAAAGAGGCTGTGGCTATCCCAGACTCAAGGCAAAAGCAAACCCTGCCACCGTCCAAATGCCGGACAGATAACCACCCCGCTCAAAAGCAAACGGCATCAGCGACGTCGTCAGCATAGCCAATAAACCGCCGGCAGCAATGGCCGCAGCCTGCGCCGCCAAACCGGTATCATTTAGTCCAGTCGCCAGAAAATAGCCCAGCCCGGCCGTTGCCCCGCAAGCCAGCACCACACTGCCCCACATCACCACTTGTTTTTGCCAGCGCCAACCGGCTTGGGCCAACTCCGCCGAAGGGGCCAATGCCTGGGGGATGTTGGATACCATCACCGCCGCCAGAAACGCGGCGCTGATCTGGTTGCCCGACGCCACCTGCATCCCAAAAATCAGCGATTCCGGCACACCGTCCACCACAGCTCCCAGAACAATCCCTAAAGCGCTGGACGTGCCGTCATCTCCAAAGTAGTGGGACACCAATTTGTCCCCGCCCAGGAAAATGCCTGACCCCAGCAGCAGCCAGAGCGTCAGAGAAAAATGACCTAAAATTTCTGCCTGGCTCACCAGATCAAAGGCAATGGCGCTGACGAGCGCGCCTGCGCCAAAGCCGGCCAGCCAACCGATTAGCCGGCGCGGTACCCTGATCCGGTAAACGACCAGACCGCTTAACAACAGAGATGACTGGGAAAACAACCCCAGGAGAATGGCCTGGGGCATCTTATTCCGGTATCTCGGCAATACACTCAATTTCCACGAGGGCGTCCAGCGGGTTTTGTTTGACGGCTATGATGGTACGGGCTGGGGTGTGACCGGAGCAAAAGATGAGGCTGCCCGCTTTCACAGCATGGCAGTAGGGGCCGATGGCTTGGGGCGCTTTGGGAATGTCTATTATTTTCATGTTGTGGGTTCCTTTCCTTTTTTGACCATGATTGTAACCACTCACTCCCCTGTCTCGTTCCCGCGTTCTACGTGGGAATGCCCCTGCCAGACGCTCCGCGTCGCGTGGACGCAGAGCGTCCGGGTGGGCATTCCACGCGGAGCGTGGAACGAGGGGGCTGAATGCTTACTCATAATTGACGACTGTAAATGGGGAGTTTATACAAAGTTTTGCCGCAGGGTCAAATTTTGCTTGTTGGGACGGGTCTATACGGCCGTATTCCCCCAATCACCCCAGCTGCTAAAAACAAAACCGGAAAATAATTGCCCCAAATCCGGCAAATGCTGTATGGTTAGGGCAAGGAGAAACAGGCGGGATGAAAAAGATACTCATTGTAGAGGATGTGGATTTCAACATTGACCTGCTGGTACAGTTGCTGGAGGATGATTATGAACTGGTCACGGCCGTAGATGGGCAGTCCGGCGTGGAGATGGCTGCCAGTGAGCGCCCCGATCTCATCCTCATGGATATGTCCCTGCCGATGATGGATGGCTGGGAAGCTACCCGGCGCATCAAAGCTATTGACGAACTACGGCACATTCCCATTATTGGCCTTTCTGCCCACGCCATGAGCGGCGACGTCGCCAAGGCTAAAGCCGCCGGTTGTGATGATTACCTGACCAAACCGCTGGACGACGAGTTGCTATTTGAAAAGTTGGTATTCTACATGGGGGACGCGGATTAACGCAGATAAACGCAGATCAAAAAATCAGCGTCATCAGCGTTAATCAGCGTCCCAAGTCAGTTAAGTATGGGATTTTTAGATCGTTTTCGTCAACTTTTTGCTTCTGAAGCGGCTACGGCCGCAACCCCTCGCCCTTCTCCCCATCCCATCTCCCCCAAAGTCATGGTCATCATCCACAACCCCACCGTCCGCTCCCAGGGCGGCCGAAAATTGTCCCAGGTTCTCCGCTGGCAGGACCCGGATCAGTTGGCCGCCAAATACCTGGCGGATGTGCGAGAGGCCAGCTATGGCTACGTTAATTACCAAATCGCCGAGTGGGTGGAGGTGGATGGCTGCCCGGTCAAGGAAGATGGCTTTGTCTACGACGGCGAAGGGTATTACCAGCGCTGGTATACGCGCACTGGCTGGCACCAACCGGATCGGGTGGATTACGGCCGTATCCTGGACGAGTTCCAAATCATCTCCCGCATCAATCTGGGGCAGGTTGACGAAGTATGGCTGTTTGGCTTTCCCTACGCCGGTTACTACGAATCCCTGATGGTGGGGCCGGGGGCGTTTTGGTGTAATGCGCCGGGAATGGAATACGGCCGTTGCCGGCGCAAATTCGTCATCATGGGCTTCAACTACGAGCGGGGCGTAGGCGAAATGCTGGAAAACCTGGGCCACCGCGTCGAATCCATTATGAGCCACGTCTTCCGTGACAAGCGGGGTGAGCGCAACCTGTGGGAACGTTTCACCCGCTACGACAAAATCGCGCCGGGCCGGGCTGAGTGCGGCAACGTTCACTTCGCCCCCAACAGCGAGCGGGATTACGATTGGGGCAACCCGCGCACTGTCCCCAGCCGCTGCGATACCTGGTACCACTTCCCCGATTTATCCGGCCCACCCCGCCAGGTCAACTGCACGGAATGGGGCAACGGCGACATCCGCCTGCACCACCTCTGGTGGCTGCGCCATCTGCCCCACGTCGCCGGTTCCAGCGGCGGCCTCAGCCACAACTGGTGGGAATATGTGATTGATCCCAATCGGGTGAAATAATTGGCGGCCAGGTCAACATAACGAAACATTCTTAACCTACAAAAGCGCCTTTTAGTTGATCCCAAGTTTGCCCTGAGTTAAATCCGGTTGCCAGCGTTGTGGGGTTATCTCCACTATTTGGAAGCGGATTGTATTTATTCAGGAGACCGCGACATCAGTAGTTTTGCCGTTCCCAAGACACCCCCACCTATAGAAAAAATTGATGGAAGTGGAGTGGGTATTGCCGTAAGTACCCCTACCAGCAAACCTTTTCCTATTGCTGTTCCCCAATTATCTTCAAAAGTATATTTTTGAAGTAATATGCAGGGAATCGATAATGCAATGGCTATCGGAACTGTAATCACCCATCCTATGCCGGCCGTAACGGTTGTTCCGGAAAAGAGCATGAAATCAACTGCAGTCATCCCAACGGCTACTATTGGATGAAGCCCAAATGTCTGACTTGTTTCTGCAATAGCATTACGTTTATCGTTAGTTTTTGACATAGGTCTGTTCTCTTTGATTTTAAGTTACATACTCGAGTGTTGTGAATTTAGTGCTTGACAGATAGGTCAATATGTGTTTCATCCGGTAAGAATGGGCATGGGCATCTGTTTTTTAAACAGAGATTCAAATACTTCAGCGGCCTGCTGACCAGATT
>JALUPA010000554.1 GCA_027054335.1 Ardenticatenaceae bacterium | reverse complement strand
TCACTAAACAGCATTTTACCCGGTTAAGAACAGGTTGATATGATAAGTATACCAGGCAATAAACACAACAAATCAAAAGGTCAGGCCCTTGTCGAATTCGCCCTCATTATCTCTGTACTGCTGATGATGATATTTTTGATCATTGAAAGCGGCCGTATCTTGTGGGCCTGGAACACTGTGCAGCACGCTGCCCGCGAAGGCGCCCGATACGCCATCACCGGCCAATATGACGGCCCCAACTGTGTGGTGGATTTTGGCCAGCCGAAGTTTGTCCAGGGAGCCAACGGGCGGGACGTGTGTGATGATTTGCGCCTGGCTTCGATAATTGAAAAGACGCATTCCCAATTGCTGGCCCTGCCCTTAAACGAAACCAGTACTACTTTTGAAGACGACTACTATTATAACATTGAAGTCTGGGGGGTGGATGACCAGGGGCAACTGAAATATGACAATCCCGGCCAGCCCGGCCAGCCGGTAGTAGTGCGCGTCACCTATCAGGTAGCCATTATTACCCCGTTCTTCCGCCCCATTCGCACCACGATTCCCGTCTTTGGTCAGGAAACCCTCAACAACGAAACGTTTGGCCAGCAAAGCACCAGCAACACAGGGGCCGCTTTACCACCCGTTATTCCGGTAGTCCCCACGCCCGGTGTTACACCTTCACCTCCCCCACCTACAGATACACCCACACCTGGGCCGACGAATACGCCAACAGCCACAGCCACAAATACACCCATTCCCCGTTGCGACGTATTATTTGAAGGCAACGCCATTGCCGGGGATAATTTTGTCTTTGTTACCGGGGATATTGGTACCACCGTTACTATTATTGATCTGACCACCGGCCGAAGTTTGGGGTCTGCCATACTCCTGAACCCGCCAGGGCACGCCTGTCCTGGATTTGCAACCGTCAATTTGAGTGAATCGCTGCAAGAAGGTCACGTTCTGGTAGCTGAAAGTTCAGATAGTTCCGTAGACACAACGATTGTCCTGGCGCTGCCGCCCACCAATACACCGACAGCCACCTTTACGCCGGTACCGACAAATACGCCAACCAGCACGCCCACCATTACACCTACCTATACACCGAGTAATCCCTACATTACTCTTCTGCCTGCTTGTGGTACAGGCCCTGACGTTCAATTTAACGTCCTCGGTTACAATTGGGACATCAATGAAGGGATTGTTTTACAATGGGACGGCATCAACCAGCTTCTCATTCAGCCCAACACGCACAACGGTTCTTTCAGTTATACTTGGACATTCTCCGGCGTCACTGATGGGCAGCATGAAGTGCGGGCTTATTCGACAGGTACCGGCGCTGAATTTGATGAAGACATCAAATTTTACGAGGTACCGTGCAGCAATATTCCCACGCCCACGCCGGAACCTTCAGCCACGCCCACGCTGTCACCGGCCGATCTGGTTATTTTCAGCCCGCCGCAACTTGTCAGCACTCGGCCGATTGTGGCTTACGAGCCGGTACAATTCAGCGTTGTTATTACCAACAACGGCCAGACTGACGTCAATTCGCAATTCTTTGTGGACATTTACCTGGACCCCACCAATATATTCACAGACCGCATTCCGCTAAATGAAAGCGGCGGCTACGTGGCTGTGAGTGCCTTGGCCGGGGGCGACAGCCGGGTATTGACGATTACGGCCCCTCTGGGCTTTAGGAATGACCCGGTCAGCCACCAGGTCTATGGTATGGTAGATTCTGTCCAACAAGTAGCGGAATCTATCGAAACCAACAACGTTTCTCAACCGGCTACCATTATTGACGTGACGCCGGCTAACACACCCACGCCATCGCCAACGCCGGACGGCAGCAACACGATTGCGGGGAGGGTCTATATATTAACCACGGAACTCCTGCCGCAGTTCCGCGCAGTGGTACGCTTGGTAGACCCCGGCTTGCCCGGAGATGGCGTGATAGCTATCGGGCAAACAGACTTTAACGGCGTGTATGTATTTAATAATGTACCGACGGCCGTTAACCCCGGCGGGTACACCGTAACCGCCTGCGTATATATTGATAATACATCTTACTTTGGTTCCCGTATCGGCATCACAGTACCTAACACCAACGCCAATCTCTTTATGATTCAAGGACCATGCTCGTGAACAAGAACTTCTTTTTTTTGGCTATCCCGGTAGCGTTGTTGACGCTTTTAGGTTCGCTTGCTTACCAAACGGCAAATGCCGTACCGGCAGAACCGGAAGCGGTGTCATCTGCCATCCTGTGGGAAAACGGAAAAGCGCTGACAGACAGCAGCAGCGCACCCCAATCCGCCTTACAGCCAGCCATAGCCGCAGCGCCGGACGGCAAAACTGTTCTGGTAGCTTTTTTGCATGAAACAACCGGCGGCAAGACAAATCCTTATTACGTCCGCTCCACAAATAACGGGGAATCCTGGTCCAATCCAGCCCAAATATATACCGACAACACCACAGATGCTCGGTTCGTCAACATTACCACTGATTCATCCTCAAATGGACATGCAGTCTGGGTAGAAGACAACCTGGCATTGTGGTACGGAAAACAATCGCAGTGGGCAGGCAACACTTCATCCGCCATACATACTATCTCTGCAACACCGGGTAATCTTATTGAGTCACCCCAGATTGTCTCTAATGGCAGCAACTTACATGTGGCTTGGAGTCAGAAAGCATCATTTGACGGCAACATATATTATATGTCGTCTTCTAATGGAGGAAACAACTGGGGTTCAGCCACTTCCATTGGTTCTGACAATGGGGCAGATTCCATTTCTCCCTCGCTGGCAGCCGCAGACGACGGCTCGCTGCACATCGTCTGGGAAGCGATTATATCTTCTGCGCCAGTAACCCTTTCGGAAATTTATTACGCGCAAAGCAATAATAACGGCGTTACTTGGACAACACCAATTACTATCTCCCAAAAGGTGAGTCCCGCAACGCGCGTTTTCGCCCAACCCACAATTATAGCCGAGGGCAACAGTTTATACGTGGCTTTTGAAAATCACCCGGCCGCTTCGCAGCAAAAACCTTATTTTGCCAGTTGTGCGTCAAACTGCGCCAATATCAATAACTGGAATGGCAACGAGGCTTCCCCACAAGTCTACAG
>JALUPA010000553.1 GCA_027054335.1 Ardenticatenaceae bacterium | reverse complement strand
CCCTGGAACCGATCCTCAAGGATACCTACGGCATCCTGGTCTACCAGGAACAGATCATCCGCATTGCCTCTGATTTGGCCGGCTATGAGCCGGGCGAAGCGGACATGATTCGTAAAGCAGTGGCCAAGAAGAAAAAGAAGTTGATGGAGGAACACCGCCTCAAGTTCACTGAAGGGGCGATGGCTAATGGTTTCAGCCGGGAAGTGTGTGAGGCGATCTGGGCTGACATCGAGTTCTTTGCCCGTTACGGCTTCAATAAAGCTCATGCGGCCGATTACGCCAAAGTGACTTGCCAGACAGCCTTCCTCAAGGCCCATTACCCGGTGGAGTACCTGACGGCGATGCTCTCGGTGGAACGGGACAACACGGACAAGGTGCGCCGCTACTTCTCGGAGGCGAAGGCGTTGGGTATTGACGTAGCCCCGCCGGACATTAACACGTCGGCGCTGGACTTTACGATTGAGGACGACGGGGAACGGCCGCTCATCCGCTTTGGTTTGGGGGCGATTAAAAATGCCGGAGCCGGAGCCATCATGCTCATCATTGAGGAGCGGGAGGAAAATGGCCCGTTTGCCAGCCTGAAGGAATTTTGTGAACGGGTAGATTTGAAGCGGGTGGGGAAACGGCCGTTGGAATACATGGCCAAAGGGCGGGTGTTCGACTGCTGGGGCACGCCGCCGCAAATTGTAGACGCTCTGGACCGTATGGTCAATTACAGCACCACTGAACACAGCGCCGCCTCTACGGGGCAGATGAGCCTGTTTGGGGCTGTGGGCGGCGCGCCCAAGCTGGATATTCACGTAGATTTGCTCCATCCCGAAGATCGGGTCACGGCCGTACCCCACAAGGAACTGCTGGAATGGGAAAAGGAAGCGTTAGGCGTCCACGTGTCGGAACATCCCCTGGAACGGCCGTTAGCCCAACTCCTGCCGCTGACCAACGTTACTATTAGCGAACTGGACATCAATTGGAACACCAAAACAGTCAAACTGGCCGGGATGATCAGCCAACTACGCACCCTAACCACCAAAAAAGGCGATCCCATGGCTTTTGCTACACTGGAAGATTTGGACGGGCACGTTGACCTGGTCTTTTTCCCACGCACTTGGAAGCAAGTGCGGAACGAAGTAGCAGTAGACCAGGTGATGCTGGTCATCGGCAAAGTGCAATTTAAGGGAGACGACCCCAGCATTCTGGTGGATCGGGTGAATACGAATCCCCAGATTGCCCAAGCGGTTGGAGAGGAAACGGTACCGGTTGTGGAAAAACGGCCGTCAGCCACTAACGGAAAGGGGCTAGGGAACGGCCGTACCTCCGGCAATGGCAGCGGTCATTTCCCCCCACCTGCGCCGCCGCCCGATGATTTTGTTGCCGAACTGCCGCCCGCATTTAATGCCGCACCACCGCCGCCACCCAATTTTGACGACGATACTTTGGCGCAGCCTGGGGCTACGGCCGTGGCCCCCCCGCCACCAACCACCAGCCAGCAGCCGCCATCTACCAACCACCAATCACCAATCACCCATTACCGATCACCGGTCACCGACCGCCGTACCGTCGTCATTGAAATCAAACCTGTGGGTAACTGGCAAGAAGCCTGCCGCCGCGCCTTACGCCTGGTCAACGAATACGAAGGCAGTGACGGCCTGAGCATTTGCATCACCGGACAGGAGATGCAAATGAACTTCCCGGACAGGCAAACGCGAAGCTGCCCGGAACTGTTTGAAGCCTTGCGTCTTATCCCCGGCATTGCCAAAGTGTTCAACTCATCAACCGATTGACGAGTGACGTAAACTGTCATGCAATTTTGTTATGATCAAATTGTTCAATTGCAAGGATACGGAAATGGGCCATGACATTTTACTTCCTCAACCGAAAAAGCGCTGGTGGCACAAGCTGGCCGTTCCGGCTGCTTCGTGGGCTGTTACGGCTCGTCTGGCAGTTCACGTAGCCGGCCCCTTGGATACGTTCATTTTTCGTAAAACAGGCGGTCGGATTACACTTTCCAGCGTCCTTGCCGGATTGCCCGTTATTTTGGTTACAACCACCGGAGCCAAAAGCGGGCAGCTGCGCACCATTCCTTTGCTGGGCATCCCGGACGGGGAAAATGTTATCCTCATTGCTTCCAACTGGGGCGGCAAAAAGCATCCGGCCTGGTATTACAATCTGAAGGCCAATCCGGAAGCGACAATTACGCTCAACGGGCAAACGGCCGTTTACGCAGCCAAAGAGCTGGTGGGAGAGGAACGGGAGCGCTGTTGGGCCAAAGCAACGGCCGTCTACCCTGGCTACAACGCCTACAAAAAGCGGGCCGACGGCCGTGTCATTCCCGTCATGCTGCTTTCTCCAAATGGCGTAAAAGTGCTATAATTCGCAAATTGCCAATAAAATATTGACTACAAAATAGCAATTTGTTAATATATTGTTATGTACAGAGTTATATATCAAAAGCGAGCGGGGCGATCCATGTCAAAATTACCCCGCCACCTTGCCAAACGTATTCGGGAAAAACTGGATCAAATTGCCCTTGAACCATATGCTCGGCACAGCAATGTCACAAAACTGCAAAATCGCCCAGGTTATCGTTTGCGCGTAGGCGATTGGCGAGTTGTCTACAAAATACATAATGACGAATTGATTATTCTTGTTCTGAAAATAGCGCCGCGAGGAAGTGTGTACCGATGAGTAACGTTCAACTTATTCTGAAAGAAGGTCAGCCTGAATATGCTGTTTTGCCCTACAAATTATACACCCAACTGGTTGAAGACGCTGAAATGCTGCAAGACATCCGGGATTATGATGAAGCGGTTCAGGCCATTGCCGACGGCGAAGAACTGATTCCCGCTCATGTCGTGTACGCCATCATAGACGGCGAAAATCCAGTCAAGGTGTGGCGGGAATACCGGGGGTTGACGCAGCAGGAATTGGCGCAGGCGGCTGGCATCAGCGCCTCCTACCTGTCGCAAATTGAATCGGGAAAAAGGGAGGGGACAACGGCCGTACTACAAGCCATCGCCCGTGCTATGGATTTGACGTTGGATGACGTGGTGTATAACCCGCCGGAGAAGTGATAGTGATGCCTATTGCAATTGATCGGCCGTTGCTGGCGA
>JALUPA010000552.1 GCA_027054335.1 Ardenticatenaceae bacterium | reverse complement strand
GTAAAATCACGCTCATCATTTCTTGGGGTAAGGTAAGCATCTCTGACTTCTCCTACAATTGGTGTTGTTTTTGAAGTCAGCTTACTTTCCCCGCCTTTTCTTGTCCACTAAATGGATAAACTAGAGCTGGAAGGGAGCCACGCAAATGTTGTTTGGCCGCGTCAATGGCTACTGCCCCCGGCACGGCTACCGCTCCCCCGATTTAGAAGACGCCGACCGCCACCCGCGCAAAAAGAAATTCCCGGCGGTGCAAACGCAGGCCATTGGCCCGCTGCGTCCGCCGGATTTAATTATTCAGGATGAACTGCACCTGATTAGCGGTCCCCTGGGCACATTAGTAGGGTTGTATGAAACGGCCGTAGACCAACTCTGCACCTGGGAACTAAACGGCCAGACCGTGCGCCCCAAAGTCATCGCCTCCACCGCCACCATCCGCCGCGCCCAGACGCAGGTCAACAGCCTGTTTTTGCGCCAGGTAAAAATCTTTCCCCCGTCCGGCATCGATGCGGACGACAATTTCTTCGCCCGCAAGAAAGAATCAAGCGACGCTTCACCCGGCCGCCTGTACCTGGGCTTGTGCGCTCCCGGCGCCCGCCTCAAGACGCTGCTCATCCGCGCTTACGTGGCCTACCTGGCGGCGGCGCAAACGCTGTATGAAACCTACGGCGCGGCGGCCGACCCCTGGATGACGCTCATCGGCTACTTCAATTCGATGCGGGAACTGGGCGGGATGCGGCGCGTAGTAGATGATGCGGTACGAACGCGCCTCTACCGTATGGATAAACGCGGCTTGGCCAAACGCGCCATCTGGGGCGTGGAAGAGCTGACGTCCCGCAAGAGCGCGGCCGATATTCCCCAAATTCTGGACCGGCTGGAAGCGCCGTTTGCTCCGAATAAAGAACAGAAGAAGAAGGGGAAACGGCCGTTGGACGTAGTACTGGCGACCAACATGATTTCTGTTGGCGTAGACGTCGGCCGTTTGGGCCTGATGGTTGTCGCCAGCCAGCCCAAAGCCACCGCCGAATACATCCAGGCCACCAGCCGCGTCGGCCGCCGTTTCCCCGGTCTGGTTTGCACCGTCTACAACTGGGCGCGCCCCCGCGATCTGAGCCATTACGAGCGATTTGAGCATTACCACGCCACCTTCTACCAGCAAGTCGAAGCCCTGTCGGTTACGCCATTCTCGCCTCGCGCCCTGGATCGGGGGCTGACGGGCGTCCTGGCAGCGGCCATTCGCTTGCAGGGTGAAGATTTCAACGCCAATGAAGCGGCCGGAAAAATTGACCGCAACCATGAATTTGTGCAAACCGCTTTGGCTGGCATCAGCCGCCGGGCGGCCCTGGTCACCGGCAGCAACCAGGTTGAAGATTTAGTGCGGCAGATGCTCAAAAAACGTCTGGACGAATGGCTGTCCCAGGCCGAGGCAACCACCGGCGGGGCGATTTTGGGCTATACAAGCAAGAAAGACGGCCGTACCCGCGGCCTTCTCAAAAAACCGGAGGAAGAACCGTTCAACCTGTTCACCTGTCTCAACTCCCTGCGCGACGTAGAACCCAATGTGACCTTGATTCTACAAGAGCAGGGGATGGATGAGTAAGCTATGACCCAATATCCCACCAGAGTCGGCCAGGTGCGCCCCAGCCAACTCCTTTTCACCTACGGCGTCGGGGCGATTATTGACCTGCCCCGGCTGTCCGTCATTGTCACCGGCCTGGAAGATTGGCCGACTGGCCCGCAGTACGCTCAGCCCATCGTGGAGGATCGGTTGTTAACGGCCGTGCGCTACACGCTGCCCACCGTCAAAAAACTGCTGGCGCCCCCGATTACGGCCGACAGTGGACTCCCTGTAGACCCGTTCGACAACATGGCAAACATCGGCGTACCGGTAGCCGCCTTCCCCCGCTGGATGGTTTGCCCGATGTGCCGCCTGCTGGCCCCGCTCAAATCCGGCCTGTTTACCCTCAAGGAACAACCTTACCGGCCGGACAGAACCGGCTACCGGCACGAAAACTGCAACAAAAGCAAAAAGCCGCCCGACGTGGTGCCGGCCCGCTTTCTGGTTGCCTGCGAAAAAGGGCACCTGGATGATTTTCCCTGGGTGCATTTTGTACATAACGGGGAACCCTGCGCCAGCCCGCTCTTACGGCTGCTGGAGTTTGGCCCATCCGGCGAGGCGCGCGATCTGGAAGTGCGCTGCGATAGCTGCGGCAAAAAGCGGCGCATGGCCGAAGCCTTTGGCAAAAAGAACCGGGAAAATATGCCCCAATGCCGCGGCCGGCGGCCCCGTCTGCGCGATTACGACGTTGAACCGTGCGAACACAAAATGCGGACGCTCACGCTGGGCGCATCCAACACCTGGTTTCCTGTGGTCTACAGCACAGTCGCCATCCCCGTGGACAGCGGCAAACTGCCGCAGCTTGTGGATGAAAACTGGGCGCAGTTACAAAACGCCATCGAGCCGGTTATTATTGGTTTTCTGCGCAGCAGCGGGCAGTTAGGGGAACTGGCCGAATACAGCAATGAGGAAATCTGGCAGGCGGTGGAAACGCGGCGGCAACAAGACGCCGGAGAAATCCCGCCGCCTGACGACCATCCCGATCTGAAAGAACCGGAGTGGCGGGTGTTTACCAATTACGACCCCCGGCTCAATGGCGATGATTTCCGTTTACGGCCGGTAACGCCGCCAGCCAGATATCAAGGCTTCATAGACCAGGTGATTCTCGTCGAGCGCCTGCGGGAAGTGCGGGCGATGGTGGGCTTTACTCGCCTGGACGCTATGGGCGAATTGACCGACCCGGATTTGAGCGTATTCATTGAACCGGCCCCGCTAACCCGCCAGCCACCGGAATGGACGCCGGCTTCTGAGGTGCGCGGCGAGGGGATTTTTATCCAGTTCAACGAGGAACGTATTGCAGCCTGGGTGCGGGAAACGGCCGTAGACCAACGCGCCACAGAATTCGTAGACGCCCACAAAAAATGGCGCGCCGTGCGTTTTATTGAGCCGCCGGAAGATGGTTTCCCCGGAATGCGTTACGTCCTCATTCACAGCTTTGCTCACGCGCTGATGCGCCAACTGGCTCTGGAAAGCGGTTACGCCGCCGCCAGTATCCGCGAGCGCATCTACGCCCGGCCGGCGGAAAAGGAGGGCGGCCCAATGGCTGGCTTACTCATCTATACCTCCGCGCCAGACAGCGAAGGTACACTGGGCGGGCTGGTCAGTCTGGGTCAGCCGGACGTGCTGGAACGGCACATCACACAGGCGCAAGATAGCGCTGATTTGGGTTTGCTGCGGACACACACACTTTTGGCGCAAATGACGCCTCAACCTGATGTGCGGCAGCGACTCATTGCGTTTCTGGATATGTGGCGGGCAGAGTACCCTGACGTTTCGGCGGAAAGTGTGGCTTTGGGCATGTTAACGGCCGTGGCTGCCGCCAATGATTATCGCCACCGTCAGCAACTGGAACTGGTCTGGACCGGCCCGGCCCGGACAGCCAGATTATCCCCTTGCGACGCACGGACCAGGCGCTGCTGCAACTCATCCGTGAAGCCCGCGAGTCGCTGCACATTGTGAGCTTTGCGGTGTATAAAGCGGACAACATCGCCCAGGCGCTGGCGCAAGCGGCTGAACGGGGCGCAGCCATCTCCATTTACCTGGAAACCCCGGACGCCAGCGAGGGCAAGATGTCGCTGGATACGGTCAAGGCGTTGGGCGAGGCTGTGGCCCGGCAAGCGCAGTTGTATATCTGGTCGAAGGAGAAACGGCCGTTAACTGAGGATGGCAAGTACGGTTCGCTGCACGCCAAGATTGCTCTGGCAGACGGCCGTGTAACTACGCCGCTTCAACCACGCCGAAACTCGTGTATAATATCCGGCATACACTCAACTTGCTCATACGGTAGTAGAGCTATTTTGCAAAGGGTGCATTCCATTTGAGTTGAAACGCCTGTTTTGTAGAACGATTTTGTAAATCGTTCCTGGGGCGATTTACAAAATCGCCCTACAAACGTCCCGCCGTCCAACCGATTTGAAACACACCCTCTTGCAAATCGCTCCACGACACAATAGGAGAAAAATGAAATGGCAAGAAAAATATATCAGTTCAAAGTAACATTGCAAGGAATACGGCCGCCCATCTGGCGGCGGATTCAGGTTTACGACGATATGACCTTTTATGAATTTCATCACGTCCTGCAAACTGTGATGGGCTGGTACAACGCCCACCTGCATTCATTTAACGTAAACGGACGGGAAATCACCGATGCAGAAACGCTGGCTGAAAGTTGGAACGATGGCGAAGACGAACAAAAAGCGCGTCTGAACCAATACGTCAGGCGGGAAAAACAAAAATTTCTCTACGAATACGACTTTGGCGACAGTTGGGAACATGAGATTTTACTGGAAAAGATTTTGCCCCCCGAACCCGGCGCCCGCTACCCGCGCTGCCTGAAGGGAACACGCGCCTGCCCGCCGGAAGATTGCGGCGGCGTGTGGGGGTATGAAGAACTGCTGCAATCGCTGGCAGACGAAGACGATCCGGAACGGGAAGAATATCTAACCTGGCTGGGCGGTGAGTTTGACCCGGAAGCGTTTGATCTGGCAGAGGTAAACGCCCGACTGGCACGATGAAAAACAAGCAGCAAGATGAGATGAAATATGTCAAAACGCAAATTCAAACGATCCAGGACAACGCAAAACCCAAAAGCAAAACAACCCAAATGGCCGCTTTTAACCGAGTGGCCCATTGAACCGGATATCCCTGTCAACGATTTGTTCGCCTACAGAAGCCCGGACCATCCGGGAGAGCTGGAATGGATTCTGGAAGATTTTATTTTCAGACTGGAATCCGGTTACTATTTGCAATGGGAAGCGGTTATCAGCCGAGAACAAGGGCTGCGTCTGACCGCCAAACAAAAGGAGGCGCTGGACACCCTGCTTTATTTCGGCGGCGATCCGGACGACCGCATTCTGTACATTGACGAAGGCCCACGCCCCAAAGAAGCCTGGTATACCGTTGCCGGCCAACTGGCCCCGCGCATGGTCCGGCGCCCCTACCGCACCTTTGAAATTATGTACAGCATTTATGGCGAGGAAGGCTGGCCCCGGCTGGTAGAGGCAATTAACGAACACGGCCGTTATTTGTCATTACCCGCAGGCATAGACGCACCGCTTGACATCTTTCCCCTTGAGTTGCAGCATACCTTGTGGCTGCAAGTATGCTTTGATCAGTTGTACGGATTAGGTCAGGAAGAGGACATCACGCTGGCAGAGCAACCGGACAGGGTGAAATGGTTTATTTATGACCTGCGCCAACGCAAAGACACAGTTCAATATTTCGACCTGACGCTGACCAGCCTGTTGACGCGCGTTATCCTGCCGCCGGCAGATGAAGCATTGTTTATCCCCATGATGATGGAACAATTAGACCTGCCTTCGCCGCAAGCGCCGCTGGCCGACTATCTGTGACAATGCCCGCCGCCGACCCGGAAATGGCCGCCAACGTACAATTGTACACCTTTCTGGGCTGGCGCCGCCGCCATTGGCCGGACGAGAAGGCGTGGCGCAAGACAATTCGCTACCGGCAGCGGCTGGAGCTAGCCACGCAGGTCTGGCATGAGTATTTGCGGGATACGGCCGTCTCCGAACAGATGTTGCTGGAAGAGATAGATTGGACTAAAGACCGCCTGATTTTCAACCGGGCAGATTATCTGGAAGCCGACCGCGCCGGGCGCGGCTTTGCCCTGAGCCAGCCAATGCGCCACCGCCTTTACGACGCCATGACCGCTTACCACAAAGCGTTGCAGCAGCGCCAACTGATGGATTGGGGCGACGTGCCCCGCCAGCTATGGCGTTATTGGCACAACGGCGAGGCGGCCCTGCCCCGTTACGACATTATTCTGGTGGACGAGGCCCAGTTTTTCGCCCCACTCTGGTTTGAAATCATCAAGCGTATCCTGACGCCGGATACCGGCCATCTGTTCCTCGTGGCCGACGCCAGCCAGGGATTCCTGAAACGGGGCCAATCGTGGCTGTCCAGCGGCCTGGATGTGCGCGGGCGGGTACACCGGCTGCGTAAAAGCTACCGCACCACCCGCGAAATCCTGGACTTTGCCACACTGCTCTACCGCACGCGCCTGCCGCAGGAAGATGAGGAAATCGTCGTCCCCGACCTGACCCATATGCCTAACGGCGTCTTGCCCATCGTCATTCCCCTGACCAGCCCGCAGGATGAAATTACGCGGGTGATCAATGAGATTCGCCTGTTAGCTCAAGGGGGCGTTCCCTGGGGACATATTTTGGTGATTCACGCCAGCCGGGAGAAAGTCAAGCCGATTTTGACGCGGTTGAATGGGGCGTTTGGGGCAGGGACGGCCGGCGCTGAGCGCGTCGAAGTGGCCGTTGATCCCGGCCAAACCGACCCGCGCAACCAAATCCGGGTCTGCTCCCTCAACGCCGCCACCGGCCTGGAAAGCCCCATCGTTTTCCTGATGGGGGCGCACGAACTGTACGAGCGGGAGCAAAGCATTCGTCTGTCGGAGGAGGAGCGGGCAGAGCTGATCCGCGACAACACGCGCAAGCTGTACATGGCCATCACCCGCGCCGGGCAGCGGCTGGTCATCACCTACGTCGGCGCGCTGCCGGAGACGCTGGCTCAACCAGGTAGTAGATAAACGCCCCTTCTTCTGCTAAAATGAAGCAGTCAGACCCCAACCATTTTCAAACCTGACAGGTCTTCCGAGACCTGTCAGGTTTTTTGGGGTAAAATTGAATCGAGGAAAAAGTCGTGACAACCAGCAGCGCCAATTATCTGACAAAATTACACCACTTGCTCAACCAGCATTTCAATCTGGCAGAGATTAAAGACCTCTGCTTGCGGTTGCGCATAGATTATGAGAGCGTACCCGGCAACGAAAAGCCGTCGCGGATCCGGGCGTTGCTGCTGGGGCTGGAGAGAAACGGCCGTTTACCCGATCTCATCACCTTAGCCCAGGAACTACGCCCCCGTGTTAACTGGCCGCCCCTGCCGGATGATTTTGAATTGCCGGCGTTGTTGGGGGGAGAAACGGCCGTTCCTGCCAACCAATACCACGTTTACGGCGACATGGTTTATGGCGACGTGGTGCATGGGGACAAGATTGGCCGCGACAAAATCGTCTACCGGGGCCTTTCTCCCGCAGAAGCCGCCGAGCTGGCTGTTCAACTTAAGCGCAAAGACCAGCCGAAGGTGTGGGACGGCCGTATCCCCTACCTCGGCCTCCAATCATTCCAGGAGAGCGACGCCCGCTTCTTCTTTGGCCGCGAAAGTTTGGTGGACGAACTGCTGGAACGAGTCAAAAGCGCCCGCTTCATCGCCATCGCCGGGCCGTCGGGCAGCGGCAAATCCTCCGTCGCCCGCGCCGGGCTGTTCCCCGCCTTGCGCGCCGGGCGGCTGGACAAGAGCGACGGCTGGCTGCTGGCGGCGATGCAGCCCAAAGGCGACCCCATCGGGCAGTTGGCCGCCGCGGTTGACCGGATGGCGGGCAAGCCGGGCGCGGGCGATTATCTGCGGGAACACGGCCGTACCAACCCCCTCGCCCTGCACGAACAAATCGAGCCGCTGCTAAACGACGATCCGCGCCAACGCTGCCTCCTGCTGGTAGACCAGTTTGAGGAAACCTTCACCCAAACCAAAGAAGCGGATCGCGCCCCTTTTATTGCGTTGTTGACGAGAGCGGCGGAGGCGGCGGACGGCCGTGTGACCGTCATCCTCTCCCTGCGCGCCGATTTTGTCTCCCACTGCGCCCGCTACCCCGCCTTACGCGCCCTGATGAGCCAACAGTTCCAACTGGTGGGGGCGATGGCGCCGCCCGATTTAGCCAAAGCGATCACCCTGCCCGCGTTGGAAGTGGGCGCAAAAATAGACCCCGAACTCGTCTCCCGCATTATCGCCGACATGAAGGGGGAGCCGGGCGCGCTGCCGCTGATGAGCTTTGCCCTGCGCGACCTGTTTGTTGCCGAAAAGGGGGCAAAAGGCGAGCCGGTGGCGTTGACCCTGCCGGCCTATCTGGAACGGGGCGGGATTGAGCGCGCCCTGGAGCGGCACGCCAACCAGGTTTTTGACAGCTTTACAGATGAACAGAAGGCGTTGGCGCGCGCCGTTTTCTCGAAATTGATTGAGGTGGGGCAGGGACGGGCTGATACGCGCCGAACGGCCGTTTTCAGCGAACTGATTCCGGCGGGGACAGAACCGGAAACGGTAGAAAAGGTTATCCACGCGCTGGCCGAAGAAGGGGTGCGCCTCGTCACCACCGATGGTGACGGGGAAGAGCGCACCGTGACCCTGGCCCATGAAAAGTTGATTGACGCCTGGCCCTGGCTGCGCCAATTGGTGGATGAAAACCGCGAGATGATCGCCCTGCAAAACCAGATCAACGACGACGCGGCGGCGTGGGCCAGGAGCAAGGACGCGGGCTACCTCTATCGCGGCGGGCGGCTGATACAGGTGGAAGAACGATTGGAAGCGTTGTCCCCCGTCTTGACTGCATTGGCGCAGACCTTCATTCAAGCCAGCCTGGAACAGCGGCGAAAGGAAAAGGAAGCGGAAGAAGCGCAGCGACGGCGCGAATTAGAACAGGCGCAGGCGCTGGCCGAAGAACAACGCCAACGCACCGAAGCGGAACAAAAGCGGAGCGCTTTGTTTCGCAGGGCGTTGATTGGCGGCGGCGTATTGATCCTGTTTTTGGTGGCAGCCGTCATTTTTGCCGGCGTCCAACGAAACAAAGCCCTGGAGCAGGCGGCCGTGGCCCAATCCCGTTCCCTGGCGTCAGCTTCTTTGGAAACGGGGCATAAAAATGACATGCGCGCTTTATTACTGGCCGCCGCCGCCGGGCAGGAGGCCGAGACCACGCTGGCGTTTACCGCCTTATACACCCAACTCCCCTTTATGCCGCCTCCCCGGCAAACCTTCGCCCATGAGGGTGGGATTAATGGTGCGGCGTGGAATAGAGACGAGAGCCGGATTTTGACCTGGAGCGATGACGGAACGGCCGTCCTGTGGGATGCGGCCAGCGGGGCGCGACGGCAAACCTTCGCCCACGAGGGTGGGGTTAATGGCGCGGCGTGGAATGGGGACGAGAGCCGGATTTTGACCTGGAGCGATGACGGGACGGCCGTCCTGTGGGATGCGGCCAGCGGGGCGCGGCAACAAACCTTCGCCCATGAAGATTCGGTTCGGGGCGCAGCATGGAATGGGGACGAAAGTCAGATTTTGACCTGGAGCGGGGTCTTTTATCATTCCGGGACGGCCGTCCTGTGGGATGCGGCCAGCGGGATGCGGCGGCAAACCTTCGCCCATGAAGATACGGTTCTGGGCACGGCGTGGAATGGGGACGAGAGCCGGATTTTGACCTGGAGCGATGACGGAACGGCCGTCCTGTGGGATGCGGCCAGCGGGGCGCGGCGGCAAACCTTCGCCCATGAGGATGTGGTTAATGGCGCGGCGTGGAATGGGGACGAGAGCCGGATTTTGACCTGGAGCCGGGACGGGACGGCCATCCTGTGGGATGCGGCCAGCGGGGTGCGGCGGCAAACCTTCGCCCATGAGGATACAGTTTGGGGCGCGGCGTGGAATGGGGACGAGAGCCGGATTTTGA
>JALUPA010000551.1 GCA_027054335.1 Ardenticatenaceae bacterium | reverse complement strand
GTGGCTTCGTTTTTTGTGAGCCGGGTGGATACGGCCGTAGACAAGCAGTTAAACGCTCTCGACGACCCCGCCGCCCAGACACTTTTGGGTAAAGTGGCCGTCGCCAATTCCAAAGTGGTCTACCAGCGCTTCAAAGAAATCTTCCACGGCGAAGCGTTTGCTTCCTTACAGGCAGTCGGGGGACGACGGCAGCGTTTGTTGTGGGCTTCCACCAGCACCAAAAACCCGGCGTACCCGGATACGTTGTACGTGGATGAGTTAATTGGCCCGGAGACGGTGAATACGATGCCGCCTAACACCATTGAAGCGTTTCGGGATCACGGCCGTGTAGCCAACACACTGGAAGCCAATGTGGCTGAAGCCCAGGCTGTTTTGGCTAAACTGGCTACTTTAGGTATTGATCTGAACGACATCACTGAGCAGTTGCAGGTTGCCGGCGTCGCCTCATTCAGCAGTTCATTTGATACGCTGATGGAAACAATAGCCGCCAAACGAGACGTACTGGCCTGACTCCGCAATTACCAGACTACCAGACTGCCCGACTAATTGCTACGGCCGTTTCTTTATGTTAGAATCGCCCCAGGCAAGAACGCTTTAGGAGCATACATGCAGCAAAGTATCACCGCCATCCTGTCTTTGACCGACATCTTCGATAACCTTTCCCCGACCCAATTGGAATTGGTTGCCTCCATTTGCGAATCCGGTACATACAACAAAGGCGATATTCTGCTGACGGAAAATGAAAGCAGCACCGAACTGTACGTCATCGCCCGCGGAGGTGTGGCGGTATTAATGAACCCGTCTTTTGTCGGGGCTGAACTGCCGGAACAAGAATCCGTAATGCTGACTGAATTACGTCAGGGACAGGTGTTTGGCGAAGTAGCCCTGGTTGATCAGGGCATTCGTTCCGCTACAATTCGGGTGAGCCAGAACAACAGTTTGCTGCTGCGTATCCCCCGTGACCGCCTCATGCTTCTTTGTGACACGTACCCGGAACTTGGCTACAAGTTAATGAAAAATGTGGCTGCGGATTTGGCCTTCAAAATTCGTAATACCGACTTAACGGTGCGCCAATATCAATTAATGCTGTCGCAAAGCAAACAGTAAACGGTAAACGGTAATCGGTAATCGGTAAACCGATCACCGTTTACCGGCCACCGATTACCGACCATCGATTACCGTTATGAAGGTTGAAATTGTCAGCATTGGCACAGAACTTCTGGTCAGTGATATTCTGGATACGAATGCGGCCTACGTTTCCCGCAGTCTGCGTGATTTAGATGTGCAGTTAACCTGTAAGGTGACGGTAGGGGACGATCCGGCCATGATTGGGGAAGCGTTTCGCAATGCCTTGCAGCGAGCCGATGTGGTGATTGCCAGTGGCGGGGTGGGGGATGGCCCGGATGATTTTACTCGTCAGGCGCTTACGGCCGTAACTCCCCAGCCAGAAACCGCCTCACCCCTAATTCTGGGAGACCCCAAACTTTACGCCACCGGCCTTTTGGTCAAACTGGATGAAGGCGCTCTTTTTTGCCTGCCGGGCAAAAGACGGGAAATGTCCTATCTGTTGGAAACCGAAGTGCTGCCCTTCCTGCGACAGCAGCTTTCCGCTGATATGGTTACCGGCTGGACGTTGTTGCGCAGCGTGGGTTTGATGGAGAGCGTTCTCAAACAAGAGTTGGCTGATGTAGCCCCTGATCCCCGGCATCGCGTCATGTTTGATTCGTTTGCCGGCCAGACAAATATTCGTATCTGGGTGCAGGCCCCGTCTGAAGAGGAAGTAGAAGCGGAACTGGCGGAGTTGAAGCAAGTCATCACGGAACGTCTGGGGGATCATGTTTTTGGCGGTGAGGCGGACCGGTTGGAGCAGGTATTGTTGGCAGATATGCTGCAACATGACATCACTATTGGCATTGCCGAGTGTTATACAAACCGCGTTTTGTTTGAGGCTATGACCCCGCTGCCGAACTGTGAACGGGCCATCACCTTTGTCGAGGCGCAAACCTGGCAGCAGTTGGCTAATCAACTCCAATTGCATAACGTTACCCAGGACAATTTAACGGAGTGGTGCCGTCATTCAGCGGAAAAGATTTTGGCGAAAACGGCGTCTGATTTGGGTTTGCTGGTTTACGGTAATATCATGCCGGGCGGGGTGCAGATTTTGGTGACGTTGGCGTCACCGAATGGCGTTTCGGTGACGCAACGTTCCTTTGGCGGTCATCCGGAAAATATTGATCAATGGGCGTTAACGCTGGGGCTGGCTCATCTGCGCCGCTGGTTGCTGGTACATTCCTGAACGAAGCACAACCTTTTCCCTGCGCTGTGTGTTATACAGAGTGGCAGAGTGGTAAGGTAGTAAAACAACTCTGCAACTTTAATTAAGGAGATGGGAGTTCATGCGAATTGGAATGGTAACGGCCGTCTATAAACCGGTCATCAATGGCGTGACGCGCATGGTGTCACTGTACCGGCAGCATTTGGAGGCCGCCGGCCATGAAGTCTATATTTTTACGTTGGGAGAGCCGCACCCGGAAGATGAGGAACGGGTCATTCGTTCGCCGGGATACATGGTGGGGGATTATGGTTATCTGTTAACCATCCGGTATACGCGGGAAGCGCAGCGACTTATGCAGCAAATGGACGTTATCCACAGCCACCATCTCTTTATGAGCGTGGAGTTAGCCCATCGTTACGGCCGTTGCCCCATCGTCTACACCAACCATACCCGCTATGATCTCTATGCCGGAGCCTATACCTCGCTGCCCCGGTCGGCCTCGGATGCCATTATGCGCCAGGTTTGGCCGGAATTTACTGATTATGCCGACGTGGTGGTGGCTCCTTCGGCCAGTGTGGGGCAGATCATGCAGGAATTTGGCGTGCGCCGCCCCATTGAGGTGATTGAGAATGGGGTGGAGTTACGGCCGTTTCTCCAACCTTCCCGCCCCCTGGCTAAAGCTGATTTGGGGATACCGGAGACGGCCGTGCTGCTCACTTACGTCGGCCGGCTTTCTCCGGAAAAAAACCTGGACGTTCTCTTGCCGCAGTTTACCATTGCCCGCGACATTGTCCCGGATTTGCGGTTGATGCTGGTGGGTAAAGGGGTAATGCAGGAGAGTCTGGAAACGCAGGCGCAGGATTTAGGTATTGACGATGCCGTTCATTTTACCGGGGCCATTCCTTTTGAAGATGTACCTAATTACATGGCTGCGGCCGATTTGTTTGTGACGGCTTCTGTGACGGAAGTCCATCCATTGACCGTGATTGAGGCAATGGCGGCCGGGCTGCCTATTGTGGCCGTTTCTTCGCCGGGTATTGTGGATACGGTAACGTCGGGAGAAACAGGACTGCTGACGACGCATCTGGAAGGCGGTCTGGCGGCGGCCATGGTGGGACTGGCCCTGAATCCTGCGCAGCGGCACATTATGAGTGGCAATGCGGTTGAGGCCAGTCGCCATTACGCTATTGAGGATACGGTGGCCCGGACGCTGGCTTTGTATGAAAAGTTGCGCCGGGAACGACCGGATTTGCAGCGGGATAAGCCACACGGTTTGCGTTGGTATAATCGGGGTAAATTGCAGCCGGTTGCCAATAAGTTGGGTCGTTGGTTACGGCCGTCTGACAAGCCAGCCTCTTCCCGCCGTTGGATACCCGATTCGTTAATGCGCCGCCAAAATAATCACCATGACCAGTGGCATGGGTAACGGCCGTAAACAGCTGGGCGCCTGGGGGGAGGGCGTAGCCGCTACCCGCCTGGAAGCCGAAGGCTACCGCATCGTCGCCCGTAATTGGCGCTGCCGCCAGGGAGAAATTGACCTGATTGCCCAGGCCGGCGAAATTCTGGTCTTTGTCGAAGTTAAAACCCGGCGCGGCCGCAGCATGGGGGCGCCCGAAGAAGCTCTCACGCCCCAAAAATCCCGCAAACTCATTCAACTGGCCCAACTCTACCTGGCCGAACACGATCTGGACGTAGATTGGCGCATTGATCTGGTGGCCGTGGAACTGGATACCTCCGGTAAACTCCTCCGCTGCGATCACATCCCCAATGCCGTATTAGGCTGGTAAAAGCCGCGGTGAACAATCTTTTTTATGGATAATCGTTCGCAAAAAGAGCCATCATTTTTTCGGGCAGCGTTAAATCCCTGGTTGTGGCTGGTGATATTTTTTACGTTTGCCTTGTTGGCCTGGTTGAGTGTGGCTGCTTACCGGGGCTACAATTTGCGGACGTTTGATCTGGGGGCGATTAGCCAAGCGATATGGCAGGCTACGCGGGGGACGCCGTTGGTTTACACGCATATGGGGGTGCCTCTCAGCCGGTTGGCGGAGCATGTGGAAATTATCTATTTTTTGTTGGCGCCGGTTTATGCTTTACGGCCGTCCCCGGAAACATTACTCATTCTCCAGGCGCTTTTTTATGCTTTGGGCGCTTTGCCGGTATACGTCTTGGCCCGGCGTCGTTTGGGCAATAATTGGCTTGCTTTGCTGCTGGCGGTCGTTTATTTGTTTTATCCGGTGGGGCAAACGGCCGTTCTCTTTGAATTTCACGCCGATACTATTGCCGCCCCTTTGTTGATGTTTGCCATCGAAGCGGCCGACCGGCGGCATTGGCAATCGTACTGGGTTTGGCTGTTCCTGGCCCTGGCCAGCAAGTTTTACGTGTCTGTGCCTGTGACTATGATGGGGTTATTGTTCTGGTGGCGCGGCGAGCGGCGGCTGGGTAAATGGACGGCGGCGGCCGGGATTGGCTGGTTTCTCTTTTCCTTCGGACTGGTGCGGGCGCTGTTTGCCCCGGCTGAAGACGCAGCCAATTTGAAGGCAACGCCGGGCAGCTATTTTAATTTTTACTTCGGTCAGATTTCCGTCATGGGCCAGTCGGCGCTGCCCCGGCTGCTAAACGCGGTTTTGGTCTATCTGCCTTCTCTATTTCTGGGCGTGTTTGCCTGGGAATGGTTGATTGTAGCCAGTAGTACGATTGTGCCGGTGTTGCTTAGCAGCGGCATTGGGCCGTCATACAGCTACGTTTTCCACCATTATGTGTTGGCTGTGCCTTTTTTGGTCACGGCCGTTATTTATGGAGCGGAAACCAGAAGGAAGCGGGAGGCGGCCGCCCCGAAAAAGCGACTTTTTCCCTGGCAGTCCTGGGTGGTGTTGACTTTGCTGGTGACGCTGGCTCTGAATTTTATGTTTGTCAACGTACCGCGCGATCCAAACTATTACTTGTCTGCCGGGCGAGAGGGGCGCACGGCGAACGTTTACCGGATTACGGAGCGGGATGTATTGAAATCTGAATGGTTGGCTGAGGTTGTGCCAGACGAGGCAGCTGTAGCCGCAAACAGACTGTTGGGGGTACATCTGATTAACCGGGCGGAATTTTACTTGACACGGCCGTTAAAGAAACCGTTAGCCGAGCTGCTGCCTGTTTTGGATTACGTCGTCGTAGACGCTTTGTTCGATTACGACATCACCACGGCCGACCAGATAGACAACGGCGGGGTAGACTGGGATTGGGAGCCAATTGCCTTGTTGATGCAGTCGCCCGGCTGGCAGTTGCAGCAAGCGCGGGATGGCCTGCTGCTGTTTGGCCGGGAAGGGGCTGGCCTGGCGCAGGCGGTTGCGGGGGAAACGGCCGTAAACACTCCGCCCTTACTCACTCAATTTGATGATGCGATTGGGCTGGTGGGCTGTCAGGCGGCGGAAGCGGAAGGGGATAAGTGGCAAATGACGTGCGAGTGGGTGGCGTTACGACCGTTAGCCCAGGAGCCGCAATATTTTGCTGTAACCCGGATAGAGGGAGTGGAGAACGGCCGTATCGTCCACCTGCCCACCCTGACTTTATACCCTACCCAGGAGTGGGACGAAGGCCAAATTATCCGCGAAACCTTTGAGTTTACCCTGCCGGACGATCTGCCTCCCGGACAATACGCCCTTTACACTGGTTGGTACGATTCCAGCCATCCCCAGGCATTTGCTACCGACGCCGCCAGTCGTTTGAGTAGCGAGTACCAGACGGGCGTTCTGGAAATAAACGAGTTGAAGTGACAGACACTTCCGAAGTGTCTGTCACTTGTCGTTACACTTTCATCGCCTCATAAACCCGTTCTGGCGTAAGAGGGATACGGCGCAGGCGGACGCCGGTGGCGTCAAATACGGCGTTGGCAATGGCCGGGGCTACGCCGTCTTTGGGGATTTCGGCGATGGCTTTGGCGCCAAAGGGGCCGGTCGGCTCGTTGGTTTGCACCAGAATGGCCTTCATCCAGGGCATCTCGTCGGCGCGGTAGATATGATACGGCCCGATCTGGTCGTTGATCAGGTTGCCGCTCTCGTCGTAGACCATCTCTTCGCAGTGACCGTAGCCCAACGCCTGGGTCATGCCCCCTTCTACCTGCCCGCTGGCGGTAAGGGGGTTGATGGGTACGCCGGCGTCTACGGCCATGACCAGTTTGGTCACTGTAACCTGCCCCGTTTCTGTATCTACTTCTACCTCGGCGAACTGCCCGGCAAAGGGGGGCGGCGAGGCCAGGCTGACGTAGCTGGCAGAGGCCATGATTTGCCGCTGCTCTTCCTGGTGCAGGCTGTGCAGGGCGATGGTTTCCAGGCTGACGGTACGGCCGTCTGCCGCTACCGCCAGCTTGTTTTCCAGCCGAATTTCCTGCCAATCATCCAGTTCCAGAATGAGGGCGGCCCGTTCCCGGATTTGATCGGCCACCTGTTCCGCTGCTTTTTTAACGGCCGTGCCCGAAATATACGTCGTGCTGCTGGCATACGCCCCCGTGTCAAACGGCGTCATGTCCGTGTCGCTGGAATACATGATAATTTCTTGCAGGGTGACGCCCAGCACCTCTGCTGCAATCTGGGCCAGCACTGTGTCCGATCCTGTGCCCAAATCTGTCGCCCCTACCTGCACGTTAAACGAGCCGTCATCATTGATCTTGATGCTGGCCCCACCCATATCCAATCCCGGAATAGCCGTGCCGTGCATACACATAGCCGCGCCTAATCCCCGGCGCAGATGCGGTTTGCCGGGAACCTCGTGCCAGCCCGGCTCAAATTTGCGTTGCCACTCAATGGCCGCCAGTCCCTGGGCAAAGCATTCATTCAGGCCGCACGATTCAATGATTGGCTCCACCGCAACCGTATCCTTTTCCCCTTCGCCCAACAGCGGGGGGATAGGCATGGCATCGCCGGCCTGTATCCAATTCTTGCGCCGGAACTCAATGGGGTCCAACCCCAGGGTGTGGGCGATTTCCTCCATGTGGCTTTCCAGGGTGAAATTGGCCTGTGGCCCGCCGTAGCCGCGATATGCGCCGGGGACAGGCGTATTTGTGTAGGCCACAATGCAGTCAAACTCCCGATTGGGGCAGTTGTAGCTGCTCAGGCCGCGCAAGCCGGTAACTGTTTGCACGGTTAAGCCGTGTGTGCCGTAGGCCCCCGTGCTGGCCACCACCTTGAAACTTTGGCTGCGCAGCGTGCCGTCGGCCATCACGCCGGTTTTCCAGGTGATGGTTTGGGGATGCCGGGTGCGGCTGCTGCGGAATTCTTCCGAACGAGTCAATTCCAGACGTACCGGCCGGCCGGTTTTGATAGTGAGATGGCCGACAATATCTTCCAGTAACACCTCCTGCTTCACGCCAAAGCCGCCGCCAATACGTGGTTTGATCACCCGGATGCGGCTGATGGGCAGCCCCAGCAGAGGGGACAACATGCGTCGGGCGTGAAAAGGCACTTGCGTACTGCTGCGAATGACCAGCCGCTCGTCGCTGTCCCACCAGCTGATGGCGATGTGCGGCTCAATGGGCGTAGCGTGAACCTGATGCACGTAATATTGCTGGGCAAAGACGTAATCGGCTTCGGCAAAACCTTGCTCTACGTCGCCTACAGTGGCTTCGATGTGATGTACAATGTTGCGGCTGGCGTCGTGGATGCCGGCGGTATCGGCTTCGTCGTGGATGACGGGCGCGCCGGGCTGGATCGCTTCGTTTTCGTCGAACACGGCGGGCAACAGTTCGTAATCCACTTTGATCAGTTTGATAGCTTCTGCGGCAATTTCCGGCGTGTCGGCGGCCACGGCCGCTACCCGGTCTCCCACGTAGCGCACCTTATTGTCAAAGCTCACCTGGTCGTGCGGCGGCGGGTTGGGGTAACTCTGCCCGCCGGAGGCGTATTTGACCCGCTCGATATTTTTGTAATGGATGACAGCGTGGACGCCGGGCAAAGCCAGCGCCTCGCTGTCGTCAATGTCCAGAATGCGGGCGTGGGCGTGGGGGCTGGTGAGCAGTTTGGCGTACAACATGCCCCGCATTTCGATGTCGTCCACAAAGGCGGGGTTGCCTTTGGCCAGCTTGACCGCATCTACTTTGGTTTCCGGTTTGCCCACTACCTGAGTTTCCGGGATGCCGGTACGCAGTTGAATATCGGTTTGGGATTTTGTTTGGGTGGAGATTGGAGATTCGGGATTGGTGATTTCGGGGCCGGTTAGCTGCTGGTCGTCAGGAGCGGGCGGGGTTTCCACAAGGTAACTGGCGTCTACGATGGTAGGGCCGTCGTAGGGAGGTACGTCTTCGCCGCGCAGGTAAGCGGCGGCGCGCAAAACGGCCTCTACCGGTTTGACGTAACCGGTTTCCCGGCAGAGAACGCCGGAAAGGGCGTCGCGTGCGTCGGCTTCGGTGGGGTTGGGGTTTTTGTCCAGCAGCGCTTTGGCGGCCAGAATCATGGCGGGGGTGGAGTAGCCGGACTGGATGGCCCCGGTTTCGATGAACGCTTTCTGGATGGGGTGCAGTTGGCCGACAGCCGGGGCCAGCCCTTCGACGGTTTCGATTTGGTGGCCGACGGCCTGCCCGACGAGCATGGCGTCGCTGTTGACGAGACGGCCGTCCAGCAAAACGGCCGCTGCCCCGGTAACGCCATCCCCGCTGCCGTAGCGCACACTGAAATAGCCGGCGCTGCGCAGCGCTTTCATCAGCGTTTCGGTAATAGGTACGTTTATTGTCTTGTCAGTTCCATTGATGTTGAGTATGACGTTCATTTTTTTATCCTATATTGTCTTTTGGGGAGAAATAGATTCTGTGATTTTAGTTTTCTGTATTTAGAGAAATAGGGGCAGTACGGCCGTCTACCTGCAATTCCAGCCGGGTATAATGCCAGGCATTGTCATATTTTTCCGCTTCCACGTAAATCGTTCCCTTGCCTTTGGGGCCGGAGACAGGGATTTGCAGTGAAGCGTACCCGCTATCACCGTTCAGATTGATGGAGCCGGAAAGAAGCAGGCCGGCTTTAATCGGTTCACCCAATGCCTGGATAGCCTGGGGATTGGTTTGGGCAGCAGCCAGGGCTTGCTGATACGGGGCTGATGATTTCATGCTGCCGAAAGTGAGGGCCATGATACCAAAAATGAAGGCGGCGCAGAGGAAGAAGAGGAGGATTACGGCCGTAAAAATCCCGCACGTCAGCCACAATGCCCGCCGGCTGCCCTTTTTCAGGTCGGTCGCGCTGGGCGTATCAGGATCAATGGAGCGGTAACTGTCTGGCGAATGATTCATTATAAATTCCTGTAAGCGTGCCGCCGATGTTTAACCCGCGGGATGATTGCTTCTTTGTGAATGTCGTTGGTACGCTAACTAATTCGGTATAACGGGCTGGTCGGATATTGTT
>JALUPA010000550.1 GCA_027054335.1 Ardenticatenaceae bacterium | reverse complement strand
AAGAGCGCCTGAGCAAACCGATTAGCTATTGGCGGGAGATTGCCCCCCAAAAAGCGGCCGCCGAAGAAGCCGCCCGCCAATTTGCCGCACAATCCAAAAAGAAGAAGAAAGCCAAACGCGGCCAGGCTGAAGGTGAGCAAGAACCGGAACCCACACTGGCTGAGGAATACGCCCGGCAGCTTATGTACCGAGGCGCATATTACTAAACTTTTGGACAAATTAACGCAATTTCTATCTATTGCGTATTGCGTGTTGCGTACCGGCTTTTGCCTACGTACTGCGCAGTACGCAATACGTTTTTAAGGTAAATACCATGAGTACAAACAATCAAGTAACAGAAGAAACTGTTTTGACGGCTCTTTCCAGCGTGATGGACCCGGATTTGCGCAGGGACCTGGTATCTCTCAATATGATTCGGGATTTGCAGATTGCCGGGAATGATGTCTCCTTTACCATCATGCTGACGACGCCGGCCTGCCCCCTGAAAGGGCGCATTGAGCAGGACGCCCGCCATGCGGTGGCTCAAGTAGACGGCGTGGGGGCCATCAACATCAAAATGGACGCTAACGTGCCGGTGCATGCTCGCCTGGCGCAGCAGTTGGGTGACTCTTTCCGCAACACGATTGCCGTTTCCAGCGGTAAGGGTGGTGTGGGCAAATCTACTATCTCCGTTAATCTGGCTATTTCGCTGGCCCAGCAGGGCGCGCGCGTTGGTTTGCTGGATGCGGATATTCTTGGCCCCAACATTCCCATGATGATGGGTGTAGATAAAATGCCGCCGCCGCAAAACCGCAAACTGATTCCGGCCGAAGCGTTTGGCGTTAAATTTATCTCGATGGCCTTTCTGGTGAAGCCGGATCAACCGTTGATCTGGCGCGGCCCGATGCTGCACAGCGCCATCACGCAGCTATTGACGGACGTGGAATGGGGTCAACTGGATTACCTGGTAGTGGATTTGCCGCCGGGCACAGGTGATGCCCAGTTGACGCTGGCCCAAGTATTACCCTTATCCGGGGCCATTGTGGTGACGCAGCCTATGCAGGTGGCAGCAGCTGATGCTTTGCGCGGGATGTTGACCTTTGAAAAGCTGGACGTACCTATTATTGGTATTATTGAAAATATGACCGGTGAGGTTTTTGGTACAGGGGCGGGAGAGATGTTGGCGTCTCAGTACAATACGGAGTTCCTCGGCTCTGTGCCGATGGATGCCAATATCCGGGTGGGCGGCGATTCCGGCCAGCCGGTGGTGGTGGCCTACCCGGATTCGCCGGCTGCCGAGGCGCTGCACAATATCGCCTCGCAGGTGGCCGCGCGGGTCAGCGTGCTGACGCTGGGGCAGTCTGCCAGCTTTATTCCGATTGAAATGGTGGGGTAGAACCATTCAGGTGACAGTCACTTTTGAAGTGACTGTCACCTATTTGTTGCCAAACCGCTCGATGATGCGGGCGGTGTGTTTGGTTCCCAGAATGAATTGATCCAATCGCATATTTTCGTTGGGGGCGTGGGCTTGCGTGCCGGGGTAGCCGATGCCGGCAGCCACCAAAGGCAGCCCTAACACGTGAATGAAGGGGTAGTTGGGGCCGCTGCCGCCGATGATGGGGTAGACGCTGGGTTCTACGCCGTAGACGGATACGGCCGTTTCGTTCGTCAACTGCACAAACGGATCGTCCGGGTCTACTTTGGCCGGACGCCCGCCGCCCAGGAAGTTGATCTCCACGTCGCTGAATCCCTGCGCGTCCAGGTGCGCCCGCAGCTTCTCCACAATCTCTTCCGGCGACTGATCCGGCACGAGGCGGAAATCTGCTTTGGCGCTGGCCTGGGCGGGCAGGACGGTCTTGGTTCCTGGCCCCTGGTAGCCGGCAGTGAGGCCGCAAATGGTGCAGGTGGGGTCGAATACGGCCGTTTTCTTCCATTCCAGGCCGCCCGTCAGCCCCCGCAAATAACCGGTCAGCCCAAACGTCTCCTTGAGCTTGTTAGACTCGTCCGGCAGGGCGTCCAGCAAGGCCAAATCCCACTCACTAGGCGGCTGCACGTTATCGTAAAAGCCGGGGATGAGGATACGTTCATCCGTATCCTTGAGGGTGTTGAGCGCCCAGACCAACCGCCAGGCCGCATTGGGGAAGATGGAACCGCCCAGCCCGGAATGAGCGTCCTGGTTGGCGGTCTGCACGGACAGTTCCACGTAGCAAATGCCGCGCATCCCTAACGCCTGTTCGGGACGGCCGTCATAATCCACCCCGCCAAACTCCCAGATGCAGGCGTTGGCGGCCAGTTTTTCCTTGTGCTGTTCCACGAAAGCGGGCATACTGGGGCTGCCCACTTCTTCTTCCCCTTCAATGACAAATTTGACGTGGCAGGGCAACTCGCCGCCCATTGCTTCCCGCACGGCGGCCAGAGCGGCCAGGCGGCAGATGATGTGCCCCTTGTCGTCGCTGATGCCCCGGCCGTACACTTTGCCGTCTCGCTCGGTTAATGTCCAGGGATCGGAATCCCACAGGTCCAGCGGTTCGGGCGGTTGGACGTCATAGTGCAGGTAGAAGAGGAGGGTTTGAGGGTTACGGCCGTTACCCTCTCCGTACACCACCGGATTGCCGTCCGAGGGCATGATTTCTGTGGCAAAGCCTTGTTCTTGCAGCATGGCGGCTACCAGTGCGGCGCATTCGTCAATGCCCAAATGTTGCGCCGAGACGCTGGGCTGCCCCACCAGCCGGGCCAGTTGCGCCATCCAGTAATCCAGATTTTCTTCAATGTGCGTATCTATTTTTTGCCATAGTTCGTTCATGTTATTTTCCTTTGTGGGTGCAAGTGGCAAGTGGCAAGTGGCAAGTGGCAAGTGGCAAGTGGCAGGTTGCAGGCCAGAGGATCACCCTGTCACCGTGTCATCTTGTCACCTTGTCATTTCCAGATGGCTGGTGTCATTCAGCCGGATTAAATAGGGTTCACCTTCGTCTGTCACTTCGATAATGTTCAAGCCTGTGTTGCCGCGGAGGGAGAAACGGCCGTATTTATCTTCGTGGATGTGGATAAGCTGGGCAATCAGAGCATGCAGAATACCGCCGTGGGTGACGATGGCGATCATTTGCCCGGCGTGAGCGGCCATGACTTTGTTGTAGGCGGTCAAGGC
>JALUPA010000549.1 GCA_027054335.1 Ardenticatenaceae bacterium | reverse complement strand
AATCGTGCGCCGAGAAGAAAGCCTGTTTTAACTCCGGCATCTCGTCCATATTCTGGGCCACAACATGCCAATTTGATTTCCATACCTGCTTGACGATAGCCGGCGCTTCATTAAAATATTCGCCGGCGCTGGCCTGCTCTTGCCCGCCGGATACAGTGCCATAGCGTAAACGGCCGCTGCGCCGATCTTCGTAATAAAAAGTGATAGCGTCTACAGTTGCCAGCGCGCCCATCGCCTGCTTAATCAGATTCAGCAGAGCGCCTTCCAGATCAACCTCCTGCGTCAACTGCTGGGACACCGCCAACAGTTCATCCAAAGCCCGCGCCCGCTCCGACTGTTCCAGCGTCAGGGCCAGATGAGTGGCAATACGCTCCAGAAAATGCTGCTGATCATCCGTAAAACTGTCTGGTTGCCGGCTTTCCAGGTAGAGGACGGCAAAACAATGCCCCGTCACCCGCACCGGCACAGCCAAAGCGCTGCGGGCATCCTCGTTATAACGTTGCGGCAGGCGGCCCGTATCTTTTTGCCCGGCATCATTTGTCAACACAGGCCGGGAAAGGGCAAAAGCTTCCCCAATGATACCGCCGGTAATATCAACCTGGGCTTCAGAACGCAAAGTGCCCTCATCTGTCAGGTTATAGCAGCGCCAAGCGCCGAATGCCTCGTTGCGAATGAGGTATTGGTACGGCGCGTCCGTATATTCACGGGCTGTGCGCAGCGTCAGGGTGATGGCCTCGTCAATTTCCTTCTCGGTACGCAGATGAACATTGCCGTAGAAGACCTGATCCAGTCCCTTCAACTCTAACTGGCGCAGGAGCAGATCATCCTGCAACTGCTGGTAACGGCGGGCGCTGGGCAGGGCCACGGCCGCATATTTCAAAAAGATTTCCAGCAAGGTTAATTCGTCCGGGCTGAGGGTGTGGCATGTTTGCCAGTTGAGGTAGAGGATGCCTAACGGCTCCAGTTCTGTACCCAGGCGAATACCGATGAAGGAGCGGATTTTTTCACGGGCAATGATCGCTTTTAAGGCCAGGGCACGGCCGTAATCCGAGACACTTTTCTCCACGTCCGGCACAATCTGGTAACCCAGCCGCACCACCTGCGCCGCCACCCCCCGCGGCGAACGGGGCCGCGACGCCGTATCAATCTTGTAACGCAGGCCGCTGGCGGCAATCAAATCCACTTCATACACCAGTTCTGGCAGCACATCCGGGCGCAGCGGGTAAATGATGGCGCTGTCCGCGCCAAACAACTCCCTGGCTGAATAAGCAATTTCATTCAGCAGCCCCTTCACCGACGTCGTGACTTGGTTATTGATAGCCTCTTGCATTTGCAGCATTTTTTCCATGCGGCTGGCCCGTTTTTCCGCCGTCTGCAACAAAGCGGCATACTGGCCCCGCTCCTGAATAACACGGGCGGCCTGGTCCAAAAAGCCAATTAATTGCAGCACTTCTTCCCGCCGCTGGTACGGTGAATATTGCGAAACCAACTGCCCTAAAGAAACCAAGCCCACAATATTGGCCTCATCTTCCTCCGCCCGCAGGGGGATGAGTAAGCGCAGGTCTTGATCCACCAAAGCAATGGTGTAATCCGAACCGTACAACGCTTGTACTTCTGGCTGACGACGTTCTATCAGGCGCAGCCGTTTCTCGGCCTGCCCCGGATAGACGCAAATCAACTGGTCATTTCTCAATTCATACAAATGCAGATCACTCTCCGGGTAAAGGGCTTCCAGCCCTTCGCCCAGATAATCAAACGCACCGGCTGCGCTCTGGCGAGTGTGCATGGCATTGATGGTGGCGGTGAACAGTTCGGAACGGACGGCCGTTTGCCCCTGATGTAACGCCCGCCCCAAATGAAAGAAAGCACTGTGCCAGTAACCGGCAATCGCATACAAACCACCAATGCGGGCATCATCCAGATTTTGACGCAACAAACGCTGCCACAAGGTGCTTTTGAAGCGGTACACGTCTCCATCCCGCCGGAAAATACCGCACAAATCCAGCAAATTAGGCACTGACTTATTGGCAAAAGGCAGGTTAGAGACGGAAACCCGATCTTCTTCCATAATACGCAAAGCGGAAAGTAACAGGGCCGGGTCACTTTCCACCTGGCGCAGCATTTCCTTTAGCTGCGGGTCGGGCGTCATAGTCAAAAACCGCTCGGCAGCCTCGGCTACGCGGGCCGGCGTCAGGCGATCTTTGCCCATACGCTGCATCAGATCAAAACTGATTTTGAGGACTTGCTGGATGAGGAATTGGTCGCCGCCGGTTTGCTGCAACAGGGCGCGGGCGCCATCTTTAGTTGGGGTGACGCCGGCGTGCTGGCAGGCCGCCCGCACCAGGGCAACCCGCTCCTGGGGGTCCAGATCGTCCACCCAGACCAGCCGGGCAATCTGCTGGAAGCGGCTGACTGTTTGCGGGGCGATCTGGTCAAAAGTGAGCGCGCCACAGACAATGATCTGAAAACGGTGGGGGACGTCAGGGGGCACGGCCGTATACACCCGTTCCAGCACATCCAGCAAAGCAGCCACCAGATTGGGCGGGGCCACTTCCAAATCATCAATAAACAGGACCAGATGCCGGTCGCTCCGGTTAACTAGAGCCAGTAGCGCCCCTTCAAATTCGGCGGCTGTTTGGGGATGGATGGGGGGTACGGCCGTATCGCCCAAATCGCGGCTGAGACCCAGATACAAACCGGCAAAAAAGTCTGCTTCACTAACCGGCAGCAAATCCGAAGCCAACGTAGCAAAGAAATTCTGCTCACTGGCTAAGGCCGCATCCCGCAAACTAAAATAACTGGCGTGATGTGTCCCCGCATCCTGAATGCTAATCGCCGCCGCCCGCAGCAAATCGCTCTTTTCGCTGTGACGTGGCCCTAACACATAACCGCACTCACCCGCCTGCGCCACCTGCAAAATCTGCTTCAGATTCGCCTGCCGAAAAATAACAGGTCGTTGCGTACGATAAGCTGAACCCAACTTCATGGAAAGCTCAATAATGTTCATATTCGTCTGTCCGTTATCCCGAAACCCAAAGGATAAACCGCAGATTATGCAGACTTCGCCGTGAGTGACTCAGCCGAACGATTACACAGATTTTTACCGCTGGAAATTCATGTCAATTTGTGTAATTCGTGACAAAAAATGCAATTTATACCGACTTCAGGTTTGTACCAATTGCTTATATTCGGGGCACAATTGATACGGCTTGTGCTTATACAAGCGTCGGCCAGACGTACAACTTAATACGAAGAACAGACCAACGCTAACCTCATTGTAGAGGTCAGCCCTGGCCAAAAGATGACAAAACTACCACAAACACGTGGCGAATAACTGACATTTATACAGGAAAGTCCCCGGCGCCGGGGAAGCGCCGGGGATTCGAATCAAGCGCTCACTGCCCGCCACTCCTTCACCAGTTTAATCCCCTCTAGCGGCGGGGCCTGGTCATGGATACGCGCTTCCAGAAGGGCAGCATCAATATACAAATCCACATAAGTCGTTAACGCCTGCATACTGCGCTGCCGGATTTGAGTTCCGCCGCTGGTAGGCAAGTCATTCAATTGATGAATCAAGGTGATAATCTGTTTCAGGGTGAGGGCGCGCAGCCGAATGCGGGCGTCATTGTTCATTTTAACCAACCGTTCGGCAATCTGATGCGCCTGAGACAGGGCGCGGCCCAAATTACGCAGCAACTCACGCTGGATCACCAAATCTGTCCGGTAAACACCCCCTTGATGGCGGGTCAAGTCGCGGGCGCGCACCAGGTCACGCAGAATATTCTCTACGGCCGTAGGTGGTATATTGGCATATGGCGTTTGCACTAACACCTGCTCCAGCATTTGCCCCAGGAAAATAATGTTGTCCAAATCCAGATCATCTGTACGGGCAGCCGGCAATTTTTGCACCTGCCGGCCCGCTTGCGTTAACGCTTGCTGCAAAGCAATCGCCTGAGAAGGAGCGGCCCGGTTACGCATCTGTTCAAATAAACGGCCGATTTCGGGGGCGTCCTCTGCGGGCAGGCGCAATGGTCTGTCCAGGTCCAGCAAGGCAAAGCCCCGCTGCCGAGCGCGGCCCTGTACCAAACGGCGAATACGCTTAAAAACCGCATCATCCTCACCAAATACCGAATCCAACATTCGGTCATTAGCCAGACGGCGGTCCAGAACGTCTACCAATTCGCTCACCCAGGCTGCATCCTGATTCAATGCAGGCGGCGGATCGAAGGCCAATCTGTTTTTGGCCTGGAACCAAAAGCCAACGTGGGTTTCACTGCTGCCATTCCCCCCGTTATTGCTCCTTTTCCCCTTTTGCTGGCGGCTTGGTACCCGCCGCTCCGCGGTCGTGGGCAGCCGGAACCGCCACTCCCCCTTTTCCCGACCGGTCAACCAGTCACAAAAACTCAAAGCGTCAGACGGCCGTATCCCGGCAATAGGTTCGCGCCCCTGATCCTGCGGATAATCAAATTCCTGCCAATGATCCGGCTGGTGATATTCGCCGGACTGGCGCAGTTCATCCAGAAAAAGCTGGTACTCCGCCTGCGTCACCAGCGAGGTGTCAGCCAGCCGGTTTTCTCCCAGGCGCACCATGCGGCGCAGGCGCAATTGCAGCATCACTTCCGCGCCCATTTTGCGTACTTCCGGGTTTTCGTGTTCCACGCTTTGCTGTAACCGTTCGGCCATGTGGCGGATTTCCGCCCCTACTTCCCGCGCTTCTTCCAGACATTCCACCGCCAATGTTAAGGCCTGAATGGACGGCCGTTTACGCATCACGCAAGCCCGAATAATCTGAGTAGCATCCGCCTGGGCCGCGTACAGGCGGATGGCTTCATGCCACCAACTATCATCTATGTGGCGGATTAATTCATGCTCCAGACGCTGATCCAGCACGTGGACGGCCGTCAAATATTCCTGGAACGTCAAGTGAGCAAAGCCCAGCATCCCGATTTCCCTTTCCACCAGCAAACCGGACGTATTTTCAATCATCCGTAAAAATTCATTACGCGGCGTATGCGGGCTGACCCGGCTCAGCGGCTCATCAATGATGACCATGGCCTCTTCTATGGAAATTTCCCGCTGTTTCTTGTGCATCATGGCATAAGCCAGGGGCTGCAAAACCCGCTTTTTTTGCGCCGGGGTCAAATCGTACAAAATACCCCGCGCTTCATGCCGCTTGCCCAGAAAGACTTCGCAGATTTCCTCGTACAATTCCACACGTCGCCCCGGCAGGCTGCTGCGATAACGGTGGACGGTGGCGATCATGGTCAATAGCAGGGGGTTGACGGACATATCCAGCAGCACGGGCGTCTGGCGTAGGCGCACCAACAAATCTTCGGCCCCCTGCCGGGCGTCCAGCCGCACGCCTTTATCATCATGCCCGGCGCTTTTAATTTCGTTAGCCAGGTACCAGTTGTGGATAAATTGACGTACTTGTTCGGGGGTGAACGGCCGAACCTCCAATACCAATACGCCATTGAGGGGATTATTGCGATAGCCAAACGGCCGTGAGGTGATAATGAATCGGTTGTTGTGGTACAGCTGCATCTGCCGCTCTACCCAGGCAACAACCTGGCGGCGCAGCTGCGGTTTAGCCACTTCGTCCAGCCCGTCCAACATGATCAGGCAACGGCCGTTTTGCAAATCCTGTGCCAGCCAGTCCAGAGGGATGTTTTCTTCGCGGCGGGCAAGTTCTTGTTTGACGGCCGTCAGCAGGGAGAAGTCAGGCTCTGTTTCAATAATTGCCGCATAATCCCGCAGCAGCAGCAAGATGGGCGTCTTGGGAATCCCCGACGCCTGTTCCGGCATATCCTCCGGCGCGGCCAACGTTAGGGTGAGATGCTTGAGCAAAGTCGTCTTGCCACTGCCCGGCGCACCCAGCACGGCTAGGTTATGATTTTGCAATGATGCGGAGGTGAGATATTTCCAAATGCTGTGTCGCTCGCGCAGCTGCCTGGGGGCAAAACGGGGAATAGGATCGGTGGACGGCCGTTGGCCCATTTGTCCCAGCCCCAAATCCACAAAAACGCGCACCAACTCCAGCGTAAAGATACCCTGCGTTGTCAACCCTTTCACATCAAACGTGCGATGCTGGTACTGCAACGTTTCCAGATACTTTTCGCGGTAAGCTCGGTGGGGATCAGAACGCCGCCTGAAGAGTCCCCGCCAGGAACGTGATTTCGGCCGTTTCTTGTTATTTTTTTGGGCCATGACACTTCTATACTACGCAATAAACACACAAACAACTGGCGTACCAGGTTATGTGGATGGATGATAGCTACGAGTAACCTGTCACAATTATGACACTGATTCGATAAATCGCAAGAGGTAATTTGCGGCAAAGTGCAGACGGCCGTAACCTACCCCCTTGTTTTTGGCGCATTATGATAGAATTTGGCTGGCTACACGTATCTTCTCAATAACTCGCGGTAGACGAAATTCAAATGAAACTCTATCGTAACGTTGAGGAAAATCCAACAAACGGTGGCTATCCTCACTAACGTAAATCTATCTTTTCACTACCGGACGCTTTTAAGAAAACAAAGAAAAATGTGACAAAATAAAAAAATAGGGGATAAACTTCTTGATTCAGCATAAATCAAAGGAGATATCCCATGAGTGATAATTATCGTGTCTATCGTCTCATAAGTAAACGTTTGAGGCAAATTTAGCCAAAACAAATGACTGGTCGTCAGGCCAGACATATGAATACGCTGGCAGGCATGATCAGTGGTATCGTTCGCAGTAGAAAAAGTCAATTGAGCGCAATGGCCAAAAAAGCGCCAGACCCAAGCAAAGTAGAAAGCCGCATCAAGCAATTCAGTCGCTATCTGCAAAACGAGAACGTCAATGCAGAGACTTATTTCATGCCCTTCATTGAAGTTCTGTTGAACGGGCTGGCCAATTGTGGGCCATTGGTGCTGGCAATAGATGGCAGCGAAATCGGTCGCAACTGTCTGGTCCTGATGATCAGTGTCATCTACAAAAAGCGGGCACTGCCTTTGGTTTGGGTAGTTGTCCAGGGTAAAAAAGGACATTTTCCCGAAGAAATGCACTGTCAATTGATTCAAACTGTGAAACCATTGCTGTCTGAAGGGTGTGATGTCATCTTTGTGGGTGATGGTGAATTTGATGGCAACCAATTGCAAGCAGAAATCGACGACAACGGATGGAAATATGTTTGTCGCACTGCCAAGAATCGTTTGATAGAGGATGATGGCGACCAATTTGCCCTTGATGAAATTCATTTGCAACCAGGTGACTGTCTTTCCTTGCCGGATGTCAAGGTCACTCAAGACGAATATGATCGTCACCCTGCTGCTGGCCCCCTTTGCCCCCTTCGCCACCGAGGAAGTGTGGCAAACCATCCTGGGCCATACCGACTCTGTTCACCGCCAGGCATGGTCGGAATCCAACGAAGGCTTGGCCGCCGACGCTCAAATCACCATCGTCGTCCAGGTCAACGGCAAGCTGCGCGACCGCATTACCGCTCCTCCTGGCCTGGATGAGACTGCTTTGCAGAAAATAGCGCTGGCTTCTGCGGCTGTGGGGCGTTACGTGAACGGCCGTGACATCCAGAAAATCATCGTCATCCCTGACAAACTGGTCAACATCGTTCTGTAACCAACCGCTCAACGTCTCCTTCGCGTAACGGCTTTCCTTTAGCCGGGAATGAGCATTCTTGTACAACCTACCTACGGCCGCTTGACGTTGGGGGGGGGGCAAATAGTATACTCGACGTTAGTATCCGCTGTTTTTCGCAACAAGGAGGTAGTATGATCCGCGTCTTGCTGGCTGACAAACAGTGCTTGCTCCATCCCGGTATTCGCCATACCTTAGCCGCAGTCGAAGATATAATCCTGCTTGCCGAGCTTGCAGGCTGCACCCGGTTACAAACAATTTGTCAGAATGATTCTCCCGACGTTGTCTTGTTTTCCCCCAATGTGGCGGAGCGCAGTTACCTGGCCATACTCAACACGCTGAGAGAACGCTGTCCGGACGTCAAAATACTGGTTTTGCTGTCGGGGCAGGAGGATATGCGCCCGCACCAATTGATCAACCAGGGCGTAAACGGCATTCTTCTCAAAAACGACCCGCCGGAACACCTGCCGGAAGCCATACGCGCCATAGCTCAGGGTGAATTTTGGTTCAGTCCCTCGCTGGCGCCCAGGCTGTTACAAATCAAGATGCCACCTGATCACAATCTGACCCCTCGTGAAACGGCCGTACTGCATCTACTCTCCCTGGAATACACCAATCAGGAAATTGCCCGGGAATTAAACGTATCGGAACGAACCGTACGCGGCCATCTGGAAACAATTTATCAAAAACTGAACGTCAAATCCCGGACAGGCGCCGTCGTTAAAGCTATCCGGCTCCAGTTGATACCGGAAGAATAAACATCCCTGCAAGTACGGCCGTACCTCCAAATACAGTACGCCAATACTGGCGGATCCGCCCAAAAATATGGCGGATCCGCCGTTGCGCCTCACCCTGAACTATTGTATGTTTGCTCCAATAATGTTTTAGGCAATCTCTCTTTTAAGTGTTCTTGGAGTTTTTGCCCCAAAATGTTCAACAAAAAACCTAATACTCTCTGACAGCAATTTGCTTACCTCGAAACCACATGGCAACGTTGTAAAGAGGGTATAAAAATTTTAAGATTATGTATAAAAAGGAGATCGAATAACATGAAAAAGCAAACATTTCTCAAGTTAATGGCAATCACATTGTTCAGTGTTTTCTTTACAACAAGTATTACTCAAATTACTAATGCTCAAACCCCCGTTCCAGCGCCTTCAGAGCATGTACACCCTATACCATTAATTCCAATTATCGTTGACGGCGTAAAAATGGCGCCGGAAGAAATATCAAAATACGATGGACAACCTTTATATTATTTGGTTAACGATCAAGCCAAGTCTGAAGGTGTTGTCTATATATTCACGACTCTCAAAAAATTAACCGCTTTTGCAGAAGTTGCCCAAATTTCCGGAATGTCAAACCAAACCATGTCTTCTTGTATCGATCCATCAGCTTTTTTTAACGATCCGTCTTTTGGCGGTACCCCTCTTTATTTAGCGCCGGGGCAAAACGCCAATCTATATAATTCTGCCTTCTATTCATACAATTATAATATTGAATCAGTTAAAACCACCGATTGTAATGTGTACACAAAACTGTATGGGAGTCCAGGTCAACTATGGCTGGCTTGTTGCGGCGACACGCCTAATCTTAACATTTATGGTTGGGAAAATAAAGCGTCTTATTTAGTTGTCGATCCTTGATAAATTTGAGTAAATAAATCCTGATTTCTGGGCATAAATTTAACCAAGTCTCCGGTAAGTTCACATCGGGGACTTGGCTTTTTATGTACCATTATCTAAATTAAACCAAACCTATTCGCCTGAAAAAGATAATATAAATGACGTCGATAAATAAGGTTACTGAAATTTTATGAATGAATATGATGCAATTGCATTTCTTAAAAAGGGCAACATCATTGGACTTAAACCTCTTGTACAGAACTACCAAGTACAGGCTGTTCGTACCGCTTATTTTATCATACAAGACAAGAATTTAGCCGAAGAAGTAGTACAAGACGCATTTTTGCGGGTTTATGACCACATAGAACAGTTTGATGAGGCACGGCCGTTTG
>JALUPA010000548.1 GCA_027054335.1 Ardenticatenaceae bacterium | reverse complement strand
TAGGTAAATTCGTCCAGGATGAGAACAAACCGTTCCCGCTGCGCCAGTTGAGCCGCTTGCATCAGGGCTGTTTCCCACGTCTGGTAACTAAATTCGGGCGGAATATCGCTTTGCGGATTGCGGAAACGGAATAATGCCTGGGAAAAACTACGCAACTGGCGCGTCGTAGAGGTTTGGGTAGCCATCCAGTAGAGGACGGGCAGCTTGCCTTCATACGTGTTTACCCAATGATGAACGAGATGCGTCTTACCAATACGGCGACGGCCGTAAAGAATAAGAAATTGCGCTCCTTTGCGTTCATTAAGACGGGTGAGAAGATCAATCTCACGTTTGCGGCCAACAAAATCCTGGGAAACCATAGGCAAACCTCAAAAGGTACGTAACAAGTATAATACTGCCATTGTACCATAAGCGCAAAATCGAAAACCGCACTATTCCGGCAACCACCCGCGCTCCTGGTACGTGGCAAACTGCACGCCACTGCCCTTAACCGGCAGGCTAAACGCATCTCGTCCGGCACGCTGCCATTCGCTGTTCGCCCAAATGAACAGGGTGAATAGTTGCGCGTCGCTCAGGTCGCCGCCTCGCGCTTGCATCTGCTGGCTAAACCAGTCGCTGTAAGTTTCGTTAGCCGTCATCGGCCGTCCGGTGAGAAACTCGAAAGCGCGCCAATCGCTGCGCCGCTGGTTGGCGGATTTGACCAGATGGAGAATTTGGTGCTTCAACCAGTCGCGCGGTACGCCCGGCGGACTGGCATGAGCGGGGATCAGTTCGTGCCACGCCTGGCTGGGCGCGTATTGACGGCAAACGGGAATGGGCGGGGTTTATTCGCTTTCCGGTTCCAGCGTTTGGAACCAGACGGGGCGCTATCCGTCCAGTACACCCCCATTTGGTTTAATGGGACTTCCGGCGGCGTTAATTTGATTATTTCGACGTAGCCCAATTCGCGGCAGAGGGTATCGGCCGTTGCCAATGCCGGGGAAGTTTAAGGCGACCAGGGCATCAGGATGCGCGGCACACCAAGCGCACAAAGCGGTGACGCTGTGCCGAATGAGTTCCAAACTGGCCGGTTGGCTGTAATGCCGTTTGACCTGAAAAGCGCCCAACCTGGCTTTCGGCCAACGCGGGCTGACGAGCAAGCCGTACCGGCCTTGATGGCCATAAACGCTCAGGATTTGCTTTCCCAACGCTGCGTCGAGACCCGGAAAGCGGTCCCGGGCTTGGCGAGCGATGCCCCTTCCCATCACCAACGTGCCGTTTCGCTTTATCGTGGCGTTGGTCGTTATCAGAAACAAATCTACTTCGTCGAGGGCTGACCACATGTTGCCGGTTTTGCAGATTGGCATGAGACACTCCTTTAGCCTGGAAACGGCCGCTCACAATGAACGGCCGTTTCCCCTGAGATGGAAAAGATTCACCCTATCCGGCGCGGTTACGCGCCACACCCTCTGTCTGAATCAGCCTGTTACGGCCCAACAATCAACAGTTGCGCTTCAAACAAATCGCTTTATAATGCAAGCCTCATTCCATTACGCATGGATCGCTTCTGATAGAGTAAACGTATCGTCATCGCTTCACACATCGCATCCCTACAATTTAGTTGACCTCTGACACACTCGTTGTTTTGTATGTCTCTTTCACGTCTGGCTGTCACCCACATAACTGCTTTTCCGCTATTCTTATTGGTTGTTTAACGGCCGTTTCCCCGCAACGGCCGTCTTTTTATTGTCCGGGAGCCGCATAGAACAAGGAGTACCACATGCGCAAAAAATACCGTCCCCAACTGTTTTTACTGGCCCTGTTCCTGCTCTTCTGGCTGCCCCTCAGCCAGGCAGCCGCCGCCAATCCGCCCAATCCCGGCGACGTCCTCATCAACGAATACGTCGCCAACAGCGGCGTCACCGAATGGGTGGAACTGGTCAACACCACCGCCAACGACCTGGACATCTCCGGGTACTACATTGACGACATCGCCAATGGCGGCGGTTCACCCAAAGCCATCCCCGCCAACACCATCATTCCGGCCAACGGCTTCTACGTGATGGAATTTCAAAACTTCCTCAACAATGGCGGCGACGATGTGCGCTTTTTGGACAGTTCCCAAGCCGTACTGGACAGTACCAGTTATAGTTCCGCCACCGCCGAATACTCCTGGTATCGTTACCCTGACGGAGGGACCTGGAGTGGCGTGGAAAGCGACACGCCCACCAAAGGAGCCAGCAACGGCGGCACAGGCGACACCCCCTGGACGCCCGGCACATTCGAGATTCGCGTCTTTGACGTGGAGCAGGGAGACAGCCAGCTTATCATCTTCCCCTCCGGCTTCACCATCCTTATTGATGTGCGCGAAGCCTCCTGGCACACCGGCGCCGGCGCGGCGCTCATCGCCCAGAAAATCCGGGCCATCACCGGCGGTTCCACCATTGACGTCGGCGTACTCAGCCATTTGCACCTGGACCACATCGGCTACGCCGGTTACGGTGGCTTTTGGGGCCTGATGGAAAACGAAGGCATCACCTTTAACAAGATTGTAGACCGGGATGCCGGCGTCTGGGTAGACGGCTCCGGCGGCGGCGCGGCTGACGGCTTGTGCGACCCTGATTTGGAAATTGTCTGGCACAACGCCGGTACCCAGTCCGGCACAGCCCGCAACTGGCTCTGCTACGCTACCAATCCGGCCAACAGCAATATTTATCCCATCCGGGAAATTGCCCAACTCTACTCCACCACCCAAATTGATCCCCCCGACGCCAACGCGGTGGTGGAAATTGTGCAGGTAGACGCCGACGGCGTAACCCTGGTTGATGGCGTGACGTCGCTGCAAGGCGACCATACTAACGACCCCACGCCGCCCAGCGAAAACGATTATTCTATCGCCCTGAAAATCCGCTACGGCCAGATTGATTATGCCACCGCCGGGGATTCTGATGGCGAATACAACACCAGCCAGTTTGGTTACACCTACAATGACGTAGAATCTGTCCTGGCGCCGCGCTTTGGCGTGGTAGACGTGATACGGGCCAATCATCACGGCTCCGGCCATTCCACCAGCCAGACCTACGTGGATGCGCTCAATCCCGACGTCTCGCTCATCTCTTGTGGCAGCAATTCGTATGGGCATCCGGCCCAGGCCGTGCTGGACCGGCT
>JALUPA010000547.1 GCA_027054335.1 Ardenticatenaceae bacterium | reverse complement strand
GGTTGGCGAGAACGGCCGTGGCCATCAATGTGGCATACCCGTTAGAAAGAGCGGCGAATCCCGCTTCGTCCAGAGGCTGCCCGGCCAGGGTGGGGGCGGGCAGGATGAGTTCCGGGCCGGCGGCGAATAACGTGTTCCAACCGGCCGTTTGCCGCAGGCTGTCCGGGTTGGTGGAGAGTTGGATGGGCAGCTGCCAGTTGTGGGGGCAGTTGGCGTCGGGCAGTTGGCACAATTTGTCCAGGGTGGTTTGCAGGTCGCCGGCCAGGCGCGCGGCCGTTTCTGCGTCCCGCTCCGGGTAGGTCAGGTTGACGTTGGTTGTTTCCGTTGTCTGTTCTTCACCCCAAAAATCGTCTTCCGGAGGAGAGAGCAGCCAGCGTTGGTCGCCCCGTCGGTAGACGGCCGTATGCTGCAAGGTGATGGTACGGCCGTCGGGCAGGGCGTAGGTCACGGGGAAACTGATTTCCGCCGCATCCAGCCGGGCGTTCAGGCTGATTTGTGTTTCTTCCGGTAGCGTGGCGGCATCCGGCTGCCAGGCGAGGTGGAATTGGGGGCGGTCAAAGAGGAGGCCTTGTTCGCCCAGGGCGGTTTGGGCGTCGGCCCAGCTATCGTCCCGGCCGGAAAGGAGGGAGACAAACAGGCTGCGGTCTTGTTCGCGGGCAGCTTTGGCGATGAGTTGATGAGAGGAGATGACGTCGGCTTTGGTTTGAGTGACGGCCGTTTCGGCTCGCGCGTTGGCCTGGCGGTAGACCAGCCATCCGGCCAGCAGGATGAGGATAAGCAGCACCGCCCAAAGGAGCCAGCGGAACTTACGAGAGGATACGGCCGTTTCCGGCTCAGGCGTCAGCGGAATTTCGATGGGATCTTTGTCTTCTTCAGTCTGCCATTCAAAAGACATGCGTTTTTCCGTGATGTGTGAAGGCGTGATGCGTGATTGGATAACTTATTATGGCGTGGATGGTGAGGGAGGGCAATGATTCTTGTGGTCTGTGGTTTGTTTCTAATCTTGATATAATGAGTATTAGTTATAGGTAGATTGGGGTCGCTGATGAACGCGGATGGGATAAGATCAGGGTTCATTAGCTTTTTTTACGGTACACACATGATGGTACAGTGGATAGAATTTGAAACGGCCGATGAGCAGACGCGGCGGGAAATGATAACGCAGGTAGCGGAAAGCGCGGCGCGTGACCTGACGGCTTATGAAGTGTTGGCGGACATGCTGACTTATCATGGGGAAACGGCCGTCCTGGTGGAACTGGCGCGGCAGGCCATGCCCCATCTCCAGACCAATACGGCGCTGACCAGCCGGCGTAAGCAGGAGTTGGTGGCCCAGGCGACGGATATGCTGATTTTCCAATATATCGAATCCGGTGAAGACGATCTGGCAGCATTGCAGGCGGTGCTGGAGCGATACATGCCGGTGGATGAGGCACAGTTAGCCTCGTTTGTGGCAATTTTGCGGGGAGAAAGGGCATACCAGTGGCAGCTATCTCATTTTGTTATTGAGGATATGACCGAGGAGAGGCAGCAGGCGGCGGCGCAGAATACGGCTGTGCTCATGTTGGCCTTCCTCGGCTATTTGCACCAGCAGGAGCTGATCCCCTTGAGTAAGGGAAACATTATGCGCCAATTGTGGCCGGTGTATCTGGTGGAGCGGCGTACCGGGCAGTTGGAGGAGCGGCCGGATATGACGGCCGTGATCCGCGGCCAGCGGCCCCGCCCTGTCATCCGCCCTAAGCCCCATCCCCTCTGCCCGGATAAAGTGACGCTTGAACAATACCTGGCAAAACTGCTAAACTATCAGACACAGCCTTATAAGGCGGCGGCCGTTTTCACGCTCATCCCTGCCTGGCTGCGCTTTTTGCAAACCTGCCAATTGATTGATCAGACACAGCAAATCACCGTAAGCGCCGAACTCAAAAGTATGGCAGACGACCTGGCCGCTTGTTTGTCAGATTTTTCTGATGATCCGGCGTTACGGCGGGATGTCATGGTTTGGGAATAAGGAAGGATAAGATGATGGATATAGAGCTTCTGGAAGAATGGTTGATGAGTTCGTTAGGTGAGATTACGCCGCAGCGTATCCGGGAACTGCAATTGGAGGCGCATGAGGGGCTGGAAGCTTTGGCCGCGTATCTGGATAATCCCCCCGAACGGCCTGATTTACGGGATGGGATGCGTGGCTTGGTCTGGTTACGTTATTCGCCGGCCGGTTTTGCGCCGGCGGATGTTCCCCACGCGCAGGAAACGTACCGCCGAATTTTTGAGGGAGGCGGCACGGGGGTTACGGATGCCCAACGGGCGGTATTAACGTTGCTTGGTGGCAGCGCCGATCCGCACATTGTTCCCTTTTGGTTGGAAATGGTGGATTTGACCAAGCCACGCGATATGTTCCGCCAAGAGCGGGTGACAATTTCCCTAGCGGCGCTGGCGCTGATTGCCGTCCGGCATGATGTCCCTGCTGCCTATGATGCTTTACGCCAGTTGACGCACCATCTGAATCCAGAAACTCGGGCCCAGGCTGTCTATTATTTGCGCCACGCTTACACGAATGCCAGCCGCGCTGTGCCGGAGGCAATTATGACTGATATGTATCTGGTGGCGACCCAGGATAAGGCTTTTGAGCCCCGTTTTCAGGCCCGTCAGCTTTTGCGTATGGCCGGGCAGCCAGTTCCTTTGGATAATCCGGACGGGGTGTATGATTTTAAGGTGATGATGCTGCGTAACAAGCGGATTTACCGCACGATTACGGCTCGTTCAGAACAGACACTGGCTGATTTGCAGGGATTTATCCAGCACGCTTTTGATTGGGATAATGATCATTTGTACTGCTTTTATATGAACGGCCGTAAATATGACGAGCGTTACCAATTTGCCTGCAACTACGAAAAAGACCGGCCTCCCTGGGCTGCCGAAGCGGTAATTGGCGAACTGGGACTGGTGAAGAAACACCGCTTCCTCTACCATTTTGATTACGGCGATGACCACTTGTTTGAAGTTGAGGTGGTAGACATTCGTCCTGATGTGCGGGAGGGTAATTATCCCCGCTTGATAGACAGTCACGGGAAAGCGCCAGCGCAGTATTTTTGATTACGTGGGCAGCCCGGCCATCGCCATGATTTTGAGGGCGTTGGTGGTGGGGCAGGGGCCGGGG
>JALUPA010000546.1 GCA_027054335.1 Ardenticatenaceae bacterium | reverse complement strand
GTTCTGTTCAGGCCGTTTTGGCTCAAATTTTGAATAGAAACGGCCTCTATTTGCACGGATTATGTTAAACAAAATAGAAATGCGCTCTATTTGCGCAAAAATAAGGTGGTAAATACGCCAGCGGGGAGGGTAATCTGGCCGCAGACAGGAAGGTGCTTTTCAAGGAAAAGGTCAGAGCGAAACGATGAGGAAAATTCTGATTGATTCCGGCCCTTTGATTGCCCTGTTTGATCGTGACGATAAATATCACGTCGCTTCTGTGCAGTTCATCAAAGCCAATCGCGCCGAATTGGTGACAACGTTGGCTTCGCTGACGGAAACGCTTCATCTGCTCGATTTTAACCGGAATGCCCAGACGGATTTTTTGGATTGGGTAAGCGCCGGCGCGGTGACTTTAGAACTGATAACGGCCGTTGATCTGCCCAGAATCAGAGAATTGATGAACAAGTATGCCGACTTGCCCATGGATTTTGCCAACGCCTGCCTCGTCTTCCTGGGCGAGAAGTTAAACATCAGCGAGATTGCCACAATTGACAGGGATTTTGACGTCTACCGCCTTCCGGGGAAACAGCCGTTTACTACCTTTATCAAGTAACACACGCGGCGTTTCCTGGCTGGTTACGGCCGTTCATCAACCTGTTGCATTCCCCCGCAAATCCCGCATAATTACCCTGCATAAAAATTACCCAATTACCAGTTACCAATTACCAACAAGAGGTGCAGCATGAACCGCAAAGAGTTAATCCAAACTTTAGCCAATGCCAAATGGTACGATTTGACCCAGGCCCTGAGCATCTTCACCCCGCCCTGGCCCGGCGAAATGCCCTTGCAAGTCCACTTCTTCAAGCGGCTGACCGGTTCCTGGGGGGGCGGGCAAGGGGCCAACGGCCAGCTTATCGAGTGGAGCAACAACACCGGCACCCACCTTGTCGGCCCCCGCGCTTTCCATTCCGGGATGCGGGCCATCAGCGACATCCCTCTGACCGACCTGAGCGGCCCTGGCGTCGTGGTGGACATCTCCGACGCCGTATCCGATTATAGTTTGTATACGCCGGAGATGATCACGGAGCGGGCCGAGGTGCGGGAGGGAGACATCCTCATCATCAACACCGGCTACCACAAATACGGTTGGGATCAGCCGGACGTGTACAACGATCAGGCGCAGGGTGGCATTGAAAACAAGGAGTTTGGCTACTATTTGCGCCATCCCGGCCCCGCGCCGGAGTTTTTCCAGTGGGCGCTGGATATGAAGCTGAAGCTGATTGGTGTGGACTGCGGCAGCGCAGAACACCCCATGAACACCAATCTGCGCACGATGCACCCGCGCGAATTTGAAAAGGCGGAAGCGAAACTGAAGGAAACTTACGGCAAAAGCTGGGACGAGATGTTCCCGCCGGAATGGTATCACGAACTGTCCCACATCATTATGCCCAAGGCGGGGCTGCTGCTGGCAGAATCACTGGGCGGGCAGATTGACGAGTTGAGCAACCAGCGCGCCTGGATTACCATCCAGCCTATCCCCTTTATGGAAGTGGAATCGGCCTGGGCGCGGGTTGCCGCCATTCAGCCTCCGGACGGCATGGCTGAGCAAGCCTTTTTTGATTTCATGGACAGCGTGGAAATGTTGGACATGACCCTGCCGTTCAGTGTCCAGACGCCGCAGTGGGCCAATTATGAGCCGTTGAGTGTGAAGTACACCAAACGGGTGGGCGGCCAATACTTTGGCCTGGGGCGGAATAACGCTCATTGCCGGGCCAGTTTCCATCTGGCAACGCACATGGATGGGGAGAGACATTTTCACGCGGCCGGCCGCACCATTGGTCAGATGCCTTTGGAGCATTGGTTTGGGCCGGGCGTGGTGGCCGATATTTCCGGCCTGGTCAGCAACTCCAGCGTCTACACGCCGGAGATGATCGAGAGTGTGGTGGATGTGCAGGACGGGGACATTCTCATTGTGAAGACGGGTTGGTACAAATACGGCTGGAACAGCCCGGATTCGGACGAGTTCCGTTATATGATCAAGCATCCGGGGCCGTCGCCGGATTTTGCTGATTGGTGCGTGCGGCGCAAAATCAAATGGCTGGCGATTGACTGCGTGGCCATGGAGCATCCGATGAACACTATCCAGCGCCTCTGGCATCCCAAGACGTTTGAGGAGGCCAATCAAAAGCTGATTGACCAATTCGGCCAGGATTGGGACGAGATGTATCCGCTGGACAAGTATTACCAGGATATGCACCTGAATTTGTTCCCCAAGGGGATTATCCACGCAGAGAATTTGGGGATGGATATAGCGCGGGCGGAAAACGGCCGTTACTTCATCGCCGCCTTCATCCAGAAAGGAATGGAATTGGCTTCCTGCTGGGGCCGCTTTGTGGCTTTCAAAGAGATTTAGCCGCGGATTTCGCGGATTTTTGAGGATTTTTTTGAAGATGGGGAAGTTGTTGTTTGAAGAATTGACGGGTGAAATTATTGGTGCGGCGATGGAAGTGCATCGTAAATTGGGGCATGGGTTTTTGGAAGCCGTTTATGAAAATGCGCTTGCTCACGAATTGACCTTGCGGAATGTCCAGTTTGAGAGACAAAAACAGTTGCCAGTTGTTTACAAAGGTGTTGAAGTAGGGCATTATATTGCCGACATTATTGTTGAAGGAGTGGTCATTTTGGAGTTGAAAGCTTTGTCAAAAGGCTTGACCAAAGAACATTACGCGCAAATAATCAACTACCTTGTGGCAACCGGTATCAAGGTCGGTTTGCTCCTGAACTTTGGTAAGCCATCGCTGGAATACAAACGCCTTGCCCGCTCAAAAAATCGCGGCAAACTCACCCAATCCACAACAGGGAAAACCAGATAAGAAAAATCCAGAAAAATCCGCGTAATCCGCGGCAAAGAAGAAAGCCGCGGATTGCGCGGATTATCTGGATTGTATTCGACTAAAATTTACGCTGTTTTGTTGGTCAAAGAGCTTTTTCAGAAGACTCATAAAAAATCCAAAAAAAATCCGCGAAATCCGCGGCAAAGGGAAAGAAAAATGGCTGCGACACAATTTTTTGGTGAACGAATCAAAAGAAATGAGGACCCGCGTTTGTTAACGGGTCAGGCATTGTTTACTGACGACGTAGATTTGCCGGGGATGGCGCATGTGGCGTTTGTGCGCAGCCCGTATGCCCATGCTCGTATTTTGGAGATTGACGCCTCTTTTGCTCTGGAGCGGGAAGGGGTGATTGCGGTGTATACGGCCGCCGACCTGGGCGATTACTGGCAGCATGGCCCGCTCCTGGTGCCGCCGCCCCCGGTAGAAGGGATTGTCTTCAACCAGCGCACGCAAGTGCCCCTGGCCAAAGATAAAGTGCGCTACGTGGGGGAGCCGGTAGTCATGGTAGTGGCGGAAAGCCGTTACATTGCCGAAGACGCGGTGGACGAGATTTTTGTGGAGTACGAACCGCTGCCGCCGGTGGTGGACATGGAGCAGGCGCTGGCCGGCGACGCGCCGCTGGTGCATGAGGATATTGGCAGCAACGTCTCCGCCCACGTCGTCCAGACCAAAGGGGATTACGACGCGGCCAGGAAGGAAGCAGACTGCCTCATCAAACGCCGCTTCCATTACGATCACGGCATTGCCGCGGCGATGGAGAACCGGGGGGTGGTGGCCCGGTGGGACCGGCGCGCCGGCCGTATGACCATCTGGGACACGACGCAGGCCCCCGTTTTTATCCGCAACGGCATGGCAGCGCTGCTGGGGCTGTCGGAAAACCAGGTGCGGGTGATTGCGCCCTTTATCGGCGGCGGCTTTGGCCCCAAAATTATGATGTTTTACCCGGAGGAGATGCTGGTTCCCTGGGCGGCGATGCAGTTAGACCGTCCCGTGAAATGGATTGAGGATCGCTCGGAAAATTTTGTGGCGACGACGCACGAGCGGGATCAGATTCACGAGGTGGAGGCGGCGTTTAGCCAGGACGGCCGTATCCTGGGCATCCGCGACACATTTATCCACGACCAGGGGGCTTACGCGCCGTATGGCCTGACCGTGCCGCTGAACAGCCAGTGTACTTTGCTGGGGCCGTATGATATTCAGAACTACTATAGCGAGTTTACGGCCGTGTTCACCAACAAAACTATCGTCACCCCCTACCGGGGCGCGGGGCGGCAGCACGGCGTCTTCGTTATTGAGCGGCTGCTGGACATTGCCGCCAAAGAGTTGGGCATTGACAAAGCGGAAATCCGCCGCCGCAACTTTATCCCGCCGGACGCCTTCCCCTACGACAACGTGATCATCTACCAGGATTTTGCTCCGCTCACCTACGACAGCGGCAATTACGAACCGGTCCTGGACAAAGCGATGCAGATGATTGAGTACGAAAAGTTCTACAACGAAATCCAGCCCCAGGCGCGGGCCGAAGGGCGGCATCTGGGCCTGGGCCTCGTTGCCTACGTCGAAGGGACGGGGATTGGGCCGTATGAAGGGGCGCGGGTGCAGGTGCAAAGCAGCGGCCGGGTCAGTGTGGCTACGGGGATTGGCACGCAGGGGCAGGGGCACTTTACCAGCTTTGCCCAGATTGTGGCCGATCAGGTGGGCGTGGACGTAAAAGACGTGGACATCATCACCGGCGACACGGATCAGTTCCACTGGGGCGCGGGGACGTTTGCCAGCCGGGGGGCGGTGGTGGCGGGCAACGCTATCAACGAGGCGGCCAAAGACGTGCGCCAGAAAATCCTCAAGCTGGCGGCGGAAATCCTGGAAGCGGCCGAGGAGGATTTGGAGCTGGGTGAGGGTAAGGTGCAGGTGAAGGGCGTCCCGGACAGCGCCATCCCCCTGGGGCAGTTGGCCCGGCAGGCGAACCCGATGCGCGGCGCGGTGAAGCCGGGCACGGAGCCGGGTCTGGAGTCCACCAATTATTTTGGGCCGGAATATGGGGCTACGGCCGTAGGCGTTCACGCCATGATTGTGGAAGTAGACCCGGACACCTTCCAGGTCAAAATCTTGAAATACGTCGTCGTCCACGACTGCGGCGCGGTCATCAACCCCCTCATTCTGGACGGGCAGATACAGGGCGGCGTGGCCCAGGGCATCGGCAACGCCTTCTACGAGCAAATCATCTACGACGAGCAAGGCCAACTGCTCACCGGTTCCTTCATGGATTACCTGCTGCCCACGTCGCTGGAAGTGCCTCCTATCGAAATCGGCCACGAAACCACCCCGTCGCCGCTCAATCCGCTGGGGATCAAAGGGGCAGGCGAGGCCGGGGCCATCCCCACCGGGCCGCTCTTTGCCCAGGCTGTTGAAGACGCGCTGGGCAATCCCAATCTGGAAGTTCTCAGCATCCCCCTCAGCCCCGACAAATTGTGGCAGCTCTGGCAACAAATTCAGTCCTGATTGTGTATAATGTTTTTGAGAACGTTACGTGGAGATTGATTTATGAGCAACAGTACACATGAATTTTACGTGGTGATAGAGCAAGATGAGGACGGCTATTTTGTTGGCGAAGTGCCGCAATTGAGGGCTTGCTATAGTCAGGGCAAAACAGTTGATGAGTTGATGACCAATATGCGAGAAGTTATTGCTCTATGCCTGGAAGAAGAAGATGTTGGCGATTTGACTGAATTTGTTGGTGTACAAAAAGTAGTTGTTTGATGCCTCGATTACCTGCGATTAAAGCCCGTGAACTGATAGCCGCATTGGAGCGTGCTGGCTTTGAATGTGTGCGGCAAAAAGGAAGTCATGTCAGAATGCGGCATCCAGACGGCCGTGTTGTGACTGTTCCTGTCCATTCCAATCAGGATGTTGGTCGTGGTTTGTTGCGGAAAATCCTCCGGGATGCGGAACTGACTCGTAAAGATTTTTTAAACTTACTATGATCGGTAGTGTGACCGCCTTTAGCGCCAGACAAAAAGTGACAGGCTTTGTGGCGGATGAAATCAGCACACAGATGCACGGCGGCGAACCTGTTTTGGTGATGGGCGAGCAAATATGCTGGCGCGTTCCGGTCATCTTGTCGTTGCCGCCTTCGGGTGACCGGGGCGAGGTGGGCGCGATAGATGTGGACGTGGAAACCGGGCAACTCCTCATTTCCCCTTCTCTTATCCAGGAGATAGAAAATCGTGCCGAATATCTTGCTGCCGCTTCCTCATAAAAGGCAACGACAAACGGCCGATTGCCTGGCTGCTTGCGCGTCTATCCCCAATTTGTTGTCACCTCCCATTAACTCAACTCCCGGCCGCCGGTCAGATTATACGCCTGCCCGGTGATGAAATCGGCTTCGTCAGAGGCCAGGAAGGCGGCCAGGCGGGCTACGTCTTTCGGAACGCCCAGTCGCCCGGCAGGGATACGTTGAATGAGGGCGTCGGCTACGTCGTCCTGCGTCTGGCCGGTGACGACGCCTTCCAGCATCATGCCCCACTGCTTCATGGAGGTGTCAATGTCGCCGGGCAGGATGGCGTTGACGGTGACGCCAAATTCGCCCACTTCCTGCGCCAGGGAGCGGGTGAGGGCGACGACGGCCGCTTTACTCCCCGCGTAGGCGGACATAAACGGCCGTGGCCTTTCCGCCGCAATGGAAGCAATGTTGATAATCCGACCGCCCCGCTCCCCCGCCAGCAGCAAAGGCAGAGCATACTTGCAGCCCAGAAACGTGCCGGTGGCGTTGATTTCCAGCGTTTTGCGCCACGCTTCCTCAGCCATGTGCAGAACGGGGGCCGGGCCGATGGCGGCGCCGGCGTTGTTGATGAGGATGTCGAGACGGCCGTATTCCTCCTTCACTTGAGCGACGGCCGTTTCCCATTCAGCCGCTTTGGTCACATCCAGGCGGATGGGCGTGCTTTTGACTCCGGTGGCGGCGATGGTTTGGGAGACGGCCGTTAGCTCCTCCCAGGCCGCATTCCCCCCGTGCGGCAGTTCCGTCGGGGACGCGCAGATGTCCGTCACCACTACGGCCGCCCCCTCCCGCGCCAGCCGCAGCCCGATTGCCGCGCCAATCCCGTTTTCCCGTCCCGCCCCGGTGATGAGAGCTGTTTTTCCTGTTAGATCGTACATGTTGTCGTCCTGTTGGTGGCTGGGGTGGTTTGTACCAGCTATAATTATGTCAAATAATCAAAGGTCACAAGTGCTACCTTTGCTTAAACGCTTTGATTGGTTCAACATCTGCTTATACGGCATTTTTATTCTGGCTCAATTAGTGTTAGGTTAAGCAATCCGCTGTTAGAAGAAACAGAATATTCTAATGAAAATGATATACCAGTATTCATTAAACTTACTATATCAGATTGATCTCTACTAGATACTGTACCAACCAAATCTTTCCCATCCCAAACCCCAACTGGTGAAAGTTCGGATTCTTCGAGTCTTTTTAAAGTGACTTCTGTCGGGGGATATTCCTCTCGTTCAGTGATGATGTTTAATTTCGCCCGACCAGTATTAAATAAATCAACTACAACTCCCCCTCTTTCAGTACGAGAAATTTCCAATAGATTACGCACCTCATTTGGTGAAGCATCAAATAGATCTATCCATTGCGTTAATGATAGTGATCGAATCCATGAAATAACTTCACTCTCTTCTTGTTGAAGTTGCCACGATTCAGATATTTTTAATGCCAAGTGACGAGATTGAACGCCTCGCACCATTAGTTCAAGTGCAATTGGATTGTTAACCCCATACCGTATGTTTGCCGGTAAACTGGCGGGAAGCAAACTAGCCGAACTATTTTGAAGAAGAAGTTCATTTATCCAATTAATAATCGTTCCGAAAACCCAAGGTAGAAACACCTCAAACCTACTGTATATAAAATCCCCTAGTTGTTCAAATCGAAAATCTATGTCGTCGACATTGGATAGATAAATTTCAGAAATCTGTATCAATGAAACGCCCTGTAACCAGTCAATGAGCAATCTACCTGTAGGAACGTTAATTTCGCTCCTGTTTCTCCTTCGTTTTGTATATACCTTTCGTTTGGGAGCCTCCGGTAGTTGCAATATTTGCTGTAGTCTGTTATTGGAGATGATAAATTCTATGGCTTCTATTGTTCCTTGGGGAGTTTCTATTCCTTCTAAATCAGCAATTGCATTTTGGACAATTTGCTCAAGCATTCTGGATGAACGAATTGAAGTTCCTGAAGAAGCCCATCGACGTCTAACAGTTTCTTCTGTATTTTGGTATTGATTCAGTGCAAAATTAGCAACTTGGAGCCAACGGGAACGATTTGATGGATCGAGCTGTACCCAGCCCAAAGTTTTACCAAGAACTTCTTCGATTTGCTCGATCTGTGTAGCCTGATTAAGCTTTTCAATTTCTGACGAGATAAACCAAACGTACTTTAAGAAATTCGTGATTTCACTATCATCGGCCTCGAAAACCGCATCCTCAGAAACTCTACAAAGTTCCTCGAACACTGCAAGAGCCTCAAGTGCTTTCTCTGTCGCCAACATGGAATTAACATGAAGATCGTCTTCGCTAGGATTAAGTCTATCAAAATCATCATTGCTAGGCTGTGCCTGTCTCGCCAATATGACTATACCTTCTGTTTCTTTGGCTGCTCTGCCTGCTCGACCAATAGCATTCACAAGTTTCGACCCAGTAATGTATTCTGTGTAGCGCCCTTCTTTTCCATACATACCTTGCGATGCTATTAAAACAGAAGTAACAGGTAAATTGATCCCCTCTGTTAATGTTGTCGTAGCAACTATGAATTTTAAGCAGTAACCGCAAAAGGAACATACAAGGGATAAATTGCCTTCGTCAGCACAGCCACGCATCCAGAGGTAGGCATATGACACAATGCGCTCATTTGCCCCTCCAAAACGAGTTTGTATGTGGGTTTTGCGGTCACTGATTTTAAGTATCCTGCGGATACTGCTTCTTCTAAGGCATTACGTATTTCACTTGGTAATGAGCCATGATGATAAGCAACGCCTTTTTCAAGACAAGATTTTAATGGATGTTGGTCACCTAATCGAGCAGTTACCAAGTCAATCAAGTTTACAATTTGTTGTCGCTCTATTGGCTCTTTTGTTTCGGCGATTGCTTTTGCTAACCTTATTGTCTGTAGTTTAGTCGATTCAATAATTAAGACAGGGCCGAACTCAGCCAGATAATCTATGATTGGGACTAACATTCGATAAAATGGTGTGCTTTTGTTCGTGTCTTTTGCGTAGTCTCCATCTTTATTTTCTGCTTTTTGAACCAAATATCCAACTGGATTTTCTGTATGAAAAGCATTGATCGATCCTGTATGAGAAATTCTTACATCAAGGCGGCCATATAATGGTGTAGTTTTGTTAAAGAAATACTTCTTTGCTTGATTATTCCTCTCAATGATTGAATCGTCCCAAAAAGCATCAGTTGTCCAAACGGCATGAATCTTTCGGGGTCCTCTCCAGTCGCTATGAAATTCTAAAGGCTCCTGATTGTCATTTTTCCCCTTTAACCATTGAATAATATGGTTTCGGTTACCTATGACCGCCGATATCAATACGATTTTGTGATGTAGATGTTCAGTCGCATAATGCAGATAGGACAAATCTTCTTCAAGTGTCCATCCGCGGCCTTCATCACCAACTAAATGCACTTCATCAAAGATAAACATCCCAAATCGATCTAATACTTGACTGCTGTCAAATTACGCCCGTAAATGTACCGCCCATTTACGGCAATGGTGTACCACCTGTTTACGGCAATGATGTACCGGTCGCATCCATCTACCTCAAGCTGTTAACCTTTCCTCAAAACTGAATAAA
>JALUPA010000545.1 GCA_027054335.1 Ardenticatenaceae bacterium | reverse complement strand
GGCAGCCTTAGCCAACCCGCACCGGCTGGAAATTGTGGATTTGCTGGCGCAAGCGCCGCACGCGGTGGAAGAGTTGGCGGCGGAAGCGCATATGAGTGTGGCCAATACGTCCCAGCATTTGCAGCGGCTGAAGCAGGCGCGGCTGGTAACGAGCGAGCCGGAAGGTCTGCGCCGCCGCTACCGTCTGGCCGACCCGGCGGTGGCTCGTTTGTGGCTGGAACTGCGGGCGGTGGCCGAGAAGCAGTTGGCCGAAGTGGAACGCGCCCTGGATGCTTACCGGGAGCAGCGGCACGAGTTTGAGGCGGTGTCGGCGCAGGATTTGCTGGCTCGGATGGAAGAGGAAGAGATAGTGTTGCTGGATGTACGGCCGTATCCCGAATACCAGTCCGCCCATCTACCCCAGGCCGTATCCATCCCCCTGGACGAACTGCAAGAGCGGCTGGACGAACTGCCGCCCGGCAAAACCATCGTCGCTTACTGCCGCGGCCCCTACTGCGTTTTTGCCGATGACGCCCTGGCTTATTTGGCGGAACACGGCCGTACCGTCGCCCGCCTGGAAGAAGGCGTACCCGAATGGCAGGCTGCCGGATACGAATTAGCGTGATGCGTGAGACGTGATGCGTGACCGGAGAAACCCATGACTGTAACGACCATCCCTACCTCTATCCAGCTTGGTTTGAAAAACAACTGGCGGCAGTTTACCCTGCTGCTGCTCATCAATGGCTTTGTCGGGGCTATGATTGGCCTGGAACGGACAGTGCTGCCTCTAATTGCCGAGGAAGATTTTGGGCTGGCGTCGCGCACGCTCATCCTCTCCTTTTTAGTCAGTTTTGGCATTGTTAAGGCATTTTCCAACCTCTTTGCCGGCCGTTTGGGGGACAAGGTGGGGCGCAAACGGGTATTGACGGCCGGTTGGCTGGCGGCGCTGCCTGTGCCGTTTCTCATCATTTTGGCGCCGTCCTGGGGTTGGGTGGTATTTGCCAATGTACTGTTGGGGATTAACCAGGGGTTTTGCTGGTCTACGACGGTTATTATGAAGATTGATCTGGTGGGGCCGAAACAGCGGGGACTGGCGATGGGGTTGAATGAGTCGGCCGGGTATCTGGCAGTGTCCGTGTCTGCTTTGCTGACGGGCTATCTGGCGGCGACGTATGGGGTACGGCCGTATCCCTTTATCCCCGGTATTCTCTTTGCCTTGCTGGGCCTGTTCCTCACACTCTTTTTTGTGCGGGAAACGAAGGCTTACTCTCAATTGGAAGCCGATGCCTTGCCGGACGACGCCAATAACCACGAGGAACAGTTGTCCTTCCGCCAGATTTTCTGGCTGACCAGTTGGCGGGACAGGAGCCTCTTTGCCATTTCGCAGGCCGGGTTGGTGAATAATTTGAATGACGGCATGATTTGGGGGCTGCTGCCGTTGTTTCTCATCGGCTATGGCGTACCGCTGCCCCGCATTGCTGTTTTGGCAGCGTTGTATCCCGCTGTTTGGGGGATCAGCCAGTTGGGGACGGGGGCGTTGAGTGACCGGGTAGGGCGCAAATGGCTGATTGTGGGCGGGATGTGGCTGCAAGCGGCGGGGATTGGTCTGGTGCTGCTGGGGCGGGCTTTCCCGACGTGGCTGACCGGGGTGTTTTTGCTGGGATTGGGCACGGCGCTGGTTTACCCGACGCTGTTGGCGGCGATTTCTGACGTGGCCCATCCGACGTGGCGCAGCACGGCCGTAGGCGTGTATCGTTTGTGGCGTGATTTGGGCTATGCGGTAGGGGCGCTAACCGCAGGAATTATTGCTGACGCCCTGGGCATCCCCGCGGCCATCGCGGCCATTGGCGGCCTGACGCTGCTTTCCGGCCTCATTGTCGCCGCGGTCATGCGGGAAACTTTGACAGAACAATTATGAGAGAGTGATCAGTTAGTCAGTATTCAGGTAATCGGGCTTACCTTCATACGTGGAAATTTTTGTAAAATGGGAGGAAACGTTCACCAACTTTGCGAGGTATCTGATGAAAAATGTCCGATTTGCCCGATTGTTTGTTGCTTTGATTACCCTGGCTGTCATTACCGCAGCCTGTACGTCGGCTGCTGCTCCATCAGCCACTGAGGAAACGGCTGTGCCGCCCACGGCCGTCCCCGATGAGCCGGAAACGGCTGAACCCACGACTGCGCCGGCGGATATGCCCGAACCTGACCCGGCGGATACGGCCGTGCCGCCAGAAGCAGCCGAAGACGAACCGGCCGAAGAACCGCTGCCCAGAGGCGTCGAGCGGGAATTCAGCACCGATTTCAGCCGCACGGCCATCTCCTTCAGCGAGATACTGTCCGGCGGCCCGCCCAAAGACGGTATCCCTGCCATTGACGACCCCCAATTTGTGACGGTGGCAGAAGCGGACGAGTGGCTGGGCGATAAGGAGCCGGTCATTGTTTATCAGGACGGGGATACGGTGCGGGTTTATCCCTACCAGATTCTGATCTGGCATGAGATTGTAAATGATGTGGTCAACGGCCGTCCCCTTGCCGTGACTTTCTGCCCGTTGTGCAACACCGGCATTGTATTTGACGCTACAGTGAACGGGCAGGCGTTGGATTTTGGCACGACGGGTCGGCTGCGCTTCAGCAATTTGCTGATGTATGACCGGCAGACGGAAACCTGGTGGCAGCAGGCCGGCGGCAATGCCGTGATTGGCGAACTGCTGGGCGAACAGCTTGATTTCCTGCCTGCCGTTATCCTGGGTTGGCGTGAGGTCAAGGAGACGTACCCGGAGGCAGAGGTGCTGTCTAAGGATACGGGCATTCCCAGGGATTACGGCCGTAACCCCTATACCGGATACGACAGCATTAACAGTTCGCCTTTTCTCTATGATGGGCCGGCCACGCCGGGAGAACTGCCGCCTATGGCTCGCGTGACCACCGTAGAGTTGGGTGAAGAAGCGGCGGCGTATCCGAATGACGTGCTGAAAGACATCAAGGTGGTGAATGACACGGTAGGCGATACAGACATCGTGGTTTTCTGGGAACCGGGGGTGGCTTCGGCGTTGGGTGACAGCGATATTGCTTCCGGGGAAGATGTGGGGACGACGGCCGTGTACGAGCGCGCTCTGGACGGCGAGACCCTCACCTTCACTGCGGATGGCGAAACCATCACTGACGAGCAGACCGGCAGCACCTGGAACATTCTGGGGCAGGCCGTTGCCGGAGAATTGGAAGGCGCGCAATTAACCCCGGTCGTCAAAGTAGACCATTTCTGGTTTTCCTGGGCCGCCTTCCGCCCGGACACGCGCATTTATCAGCCGGAAGGATGATAATAATAGGCAGGTAGTGACAGGCACGGGGCGAACGAATTTAGCCAATCAAGGCCGTTTTGCCCCGTGCCTGTCACTGATCAACGTTTCCCCAGCGTAGCTTTGATAATACCCTGATAGCCGCGCACGGCCGTTTCCAATTCTTCAATCCGCACTTTCTCATCCACTACATGGGCATCTCCCTCCGCCGCCGGGCCAAAGCCCACCGTGGGAATGTCCAACACCCCGGCGCTCATCGCCCCATTTGTGCAGAAGCGATACGCTCTCACCTCCGGAGACAAGCCCGCCTGTTGCAAACCCGCCAGCGCACTTTGTACAAACGGATGATCTTCCGCAAACTCCCACGCCGGGAAAAATTTAGGGCCATACAAAATGCCACCCGTGTACGTGCCATGTTCCCCTTTGGCAATCCGCGCTTCAAAATTCACATCCTCCAGCCCCGGCAAAGCCATGATTTGCTTCAGGACGCTTTCCTGCGTTTCCCCCGTCAGCAAGCGGCGGTCATACGTCACCCGGCAGCGGCTGGGGATGACGGAATAGCCCGGATACGGGTCAGAAATGATGTCGGTCAACGCCATAATCGCTGCGCCCAACAGCGGATGTTCCGGCAGATCGAGCGTTTCGATGGCGTTAATCACCTTGAACATCTCATGGACGGCATTCACGCCCAACTGCGGATTGGACGAGTGGGCCGGCCGGCCCATTGTTTCGATGTGAATTTCTGCCCGGCCCCGGCCGCCTCGGTTCAAATTCAACTCGCTGGCTTCGCCGATGACCACAAAATCAGGCTGCACCTCTTCGATAACAGTACCCAGACTGATCCCTTCCATCACCTCTTCCAAAACGGTGGCGCTGACGGCGACACGGCCGGCCAATTGGCTGCGATCCAGGCTGGCAGCAGCGTACACCATAGCGGCTAAAGCGCCCTTCATATCGGCCGCGCCACGGCCATGCACGTAATCGCCATCAACTTCAGCAGCAAAGGGGTCGCGCTGCCAGGTGGAGCCGGGGGCAATGCCCACCGTGTCGCAGTGAGCGTCCAATAAAAGCGTCGGGCCGGGCTGCGCTCCCTCGATTAAGCCAATCGCCGAACCGTTGGCATCCAGCCCAACGCGGTCAAAGCCCAGGTCGCGCATCTCTCGCACAATGACTTCCACGACGGGCTGTTCTGCGCCGCTTAAACTGGGCGTTTGCACCATCGCCTGCACAAATTTAATCATCTTGTTCATCTGTTTTTCCCTTGGTGAAAAATATCCATTGATCATCGTGTTTTGGCCCACATGCGTTCCGCGTTTTCGTGAACATGGGCGCGTATTTGGTTCAGATCGGCATCCAGTACACGGCCGTCACGCACCCGCCACTGCCCGGCAACCATCACATCTTTAACATGAGTGTGGTTGCGCCAGAGGAGCAGTTGTTCGTATAGATTGTGGTCGGCAATGGGGGTTGGCAGCGTCGCATCGATCAATTGCAAATCAGCCGCCCAGCCCGGTTCCAACCGCCCCACCTTTTCCATGCCTATCGCCCGCGCGCCCCCTTCCGTAGCCAGATACCAGACCTCGTGGGCCGGCATCACTTGCGGGTTTTGCTGGTGGGCTTTGTGGATGAGGAACGCGCCGCGCATCACCTCAAAAAAGTCGTTGATATAGCCATCAGACCCCAGCCCCAGTGTGACGCCGGCGGCCAATTGTTCCGGTACAGGGGCGATCCCGCCGCCGACTTCGCAGTTGCTCAGAGGCATGTGGGTCACTTTAATCCCTTTTTCGGCAATGATGGCTCGTTCCCGGGTAGATAGCTGGACGCATTGGGAGGCCGTCATGCCGGGGCCGGTGACGCCGAGGTCATCGTAATATTCGAGGGTACGTTTGCCGAAATGCCGGAGGGCGTATTCCGGTTCGTGGACGCCTTCGTTGCAGTGCATGTGGGTGAGGACGCCGCGTTCTGCGCCCATCTCGAAAGCCTGCCGGATGAAATCGGCGGAACAGGTGAAAGTGGTGTGGAAACACATCAATCCTTGCACCAACCCGCCCTCTTTTTGGCAGAGGTCAATAAATTTGGCGTTTTCCTGCAAGCCAAGCTGTCCATTGGTCGGGCTAACCCGCTCTGTGGCTTCAAAAGAAAGAATGCCGCGCATTCCGCGCCGTTCGACTACCTCCTTTTGAGCCAGCAGGGCGTCGGGGATAGCGTGGGGGGCTTCGAGGCAGTCGTAAAAACTGGTGACGCCGCTGCGCAGCATTTCGGCGCAGACCCAATCGGTGGCGGCGCAAATCATCTCTGTATCCAGCGCATCCTCGACGAGGGGCCACCAGAAGTCGTTGAGGAAGGCCCAGAAGCCGGAGGGAGCGTTTGCCAGCGGAATGCCGTGGGCTAATACGCCGTACAGGTGGACGTGGGCGTTGACGAATCCAGGAGCGAGTACGTGGTGGGGGACTTTAATTACGTCATCTTCGGGATAGTGCGCTCGCAGATCGTTGTTGGGGGCGATGACAGTAATTTTGTCGCCGATGATACGCGCCCCCCAGCCCGGTTTGGGCGGTTGTTGGGGTGTGGTGATCAGGAATTGGGGAAGGATAATCATAATTGCTCCGTTCAACTCTTTTTCTTCACCTGCAAACGGCCGTCTCGTTTCGCCCCACCTTCCTCTGTAATACCGCCCTGATTCGTGATGTAAGTCACCAATTCATCCCGCAGGAAAAGGGGGGTGTCCAGATGGGAAACCTGGCTGATGTCCATGAGGGGCAGGTTGAGGGTGCGACGGCCGTATTTTTCCCATCCCGCCGCTAATTCCCGCACAAAACTGGTGCAGACAAGGGCAAATGAGCGATCCCACTGCTGCTCCAGAGGGATGCCGTTTACCGTGATGTCGGCCGCCTGAATCTCTGTGCGGTTGGCCGCGGTGTAGATAACATAGCGCACTTGCTGGCTGAAATGAAGAAAGCCGCGTTCGGTATGGGGTTCGCCGGGTAAATCCAGGCGATAAGCGTTGTCCTGGATGAGATGGTGAAGCTGCTCACCGCTAATCCAGGTGATACGCAGCACGTCGGCAAAGGGCATCAAATTAAACCAGTCGCCAAAAGAAAGCTCGCCTTTATCCGGCAGTCCGCGCCGCACAATGGAAGCGTCTACCAGGGCCAAATCAACGTCGTAGCCGTTGGCGCGGCAGCAGGTGACCAGGGCGTCGGTAATAAAATTTGCCAGCGCCGATTCTCCGGCAGCGAAGCTGTTACGCACGGCGTCTGTGCTGAAATCAGGGTGACTGATGATTGTGCCTAAACTACGGGTAAAAAGGGGGCGGGCAATCTCCAGAAGGGGCTGGACGTTTTTAGCCTCGAATTGGGCGTCAACAGGTTGGTAGGCGGTGTTGGTGAGGCGAACGTTGGTTACGGCCGTGGCCCCCTCACGTATGGTCACATCCACTTCCCCCAGAAACCGGCCCAGCGTACCCGCCTGCACAATGGGGATGTTGTTGACGATATTATTCGCCGTCAAGCCCTGCTCATTTAGGATGTGATGGGTATGCCCGCCGACAATGAGGTGGACGCTGCCCGGCGGCAGGCTCCGCGCCAGTTCTACATCCCCGGCGTCACGCACCGAAGCCGACCCGGAAGCCAGACTGTAGCCCAGATGGCTGAGAATGATGAGAACGTCGCAGTACGGCCGTATCGCCGGCAGCACATTGTGGATCACCCGCACCGGATTGACGATCTGCAAATTGGAATGCTCCGGCTGGCGCACCTGCCCCGCTGTGGTCAGGCCGATAAGGCCCACCCGAATACCTTTTGTCACCCACAGCGCCGCCGGAAAATACAATCCTTTCAACCACTTACAGCTTACCAGATTGGCTGACAGGACGGGAAATTGAGCGTCTTGGCGAATTGCTTCCGCCAGGACGTCGGTTCCCAGGTCCAGGTCATGGTTGCCCAAAACGCTGACGTCTATCCCCGCCGCTGAGTAGAGACGATAGCCGGCGTGCAGGGCAAAGGAATCGGGGTCGTCGCCCATCAACTCGTCAAAAATAGCGCCGACCAAATCATCACCGGCCGACATGGCCAGAACGGCCGTATCCGGATCATCTTCATGTTTCCGGCGCACTTCCCGCAGGCGGCTGACAATGCGCGACAAAACCGGTTGGTCGCCCTGCGGCGTAAAACGGGAAATATGGCCGTGCAAATCATTGATGTGCAAAATTTTCAGGCGGCAGGAACGGGATAATTGGCTGCATGACGGCGGTAGCACAATACCTTCGTCGGGGACAATTTCCCGGATGGGGGCAATGGTGGCATTGCCCACAAGCAAAAATAGTTGGCTGTCAGCCGCCCCGTGCGGGTTAGGCGCTGCTTTGATGAGACGTAACGTTCCGGTAGTCATTGGTCATCGGTCATCGGTTTGCTCTGATACCCGTTTACTGGTTACCGATTACCGTTCTTCTCCCCAATCCGCAAACGCATCCACTACCGGCTTGACGTCATCCATCATCGGGTAGAGAATGGGGCAAGTCACCCCAGCGTCAATGTATTCAGCCACCTTGTCCTGACATTCCGGCGTCGTGCCTACCGCCATCACATTCCGCACCACCTCGTCGGGAATAACGGTGCTGGCGCGGATGTAATCTTCTTCGGTGGCCGGCCAGCTCATAATGGCCTGCACCTTTTCCAGCAGATCATCGCTGACGCCGCTGGCTTTCATGATGTGGGGTTCCGTCGCCAGATAGTAAGCGACCAGTTTCTTGCCTTCAGCCATCGCCGCTGCCGGGTCTTCATCCGACAGGCAGCAGACGAGCAGTTCGGGGCGGTCTATGTCAGCCAACGTTTTGCCCGCTTTTTTAGCCCCTTTTTCCACCAGCTTGACGGCGTTGCGAATGTAATCTACGGAGACGACGTAGTTCAGCACCACGCCGTCACAAATTTCACCGGTCAGTTCCAGCATTTTGGGGCCGGTGGCGCCGATGTAGATGGGGATGTCGCGTGGGGAAGTGTCGCCAAAGGCCACATCCAGCCGCACCCGATCAAGCTGTACAAATTCGCCCTGATAAGTAACTTCTTCCATGGTGAATAGCTGCCGGATGGATTCGACGTATTCGCGCATCGCTTGGAGCGGTTTGCGCCGCTTCACCCCGACGCGGGAGGAGATCGGTTCCCACCAAGCGCCTAATCCGAGCATGACACGGCCGTTGCCATCCACCTTGCCCCCCAACTCCCACATACTGCTCCACGTCGCCGCAATCACCGCCGGGTTGCGCGTCCAGATGGGCAGAACGCCGGAGCCGATGCGCAGCTTTTGGGTGCGGGTTAAGAAGGCACTCATCATCACCACGCAGTCGCGGGCCAGGCGCGTATCCGCCTGCCAGATTTCGCTGAAGCCGCGATCTTCCGCATATTGGGCCATCTCCAATTCGTAAGGCATACTGTGTTTATCTTGCATGTAAAGGGCAAATCGGACAGACATAAATCACTCCTGGTTACTCAATATACTCACTCAAATCCACCTCTGGATACCGGATGCGTGCGCCGTAATCGCGGCGATCCGGTTTGTAGGTGGCGTCAATGCCAATTTTGGTATGGATGCCGCGTTCGTTGGCTGTGGGATCCATCTCGTGTCCCTGCGCCCCTGGTACGATGAACGTATCGCGGCTCCAGTCCACCCGGTTGGTCAAAGCCCACAGCACGTCGGCCGGATCGTAGATGTTCACGTCGGGGTCCACGACGATCACTTTTTTGATGTTGACGTGGGCGGTGAAGGCGGCCAGGGCGATGTTACGGGGTTCGCCGGGGTTGCTTTTGGCGACCTGGACGATGGCGGCAAAGCCGTTACCGTAAGGCGGAATGTGCAGCCCGGTGACGTTAGGGCTGACGTGGCGCACGAAGCGTAGCAGCAGTGGTTCGCGGGGCAGGACGTTGCCGATGTAGATGTGTTCGTCATGGCCGGGGATGATGGTTTGGAAGATGGGATTGGGGCGGTGGGTGACGGCCGTAACTTCAAAAACCGGACTCTCCCACAACTCTCCATAGTAACCATGAAACTCCGCCAGCGGCCCTTCCTGGCGCCGTTCGCCGGGCGGCAAATGCCCTTCAATGACAATTTCCGCATTGGCCGGCACGTCAATATCCACCGTCATTCCCCGGCAGACCGGCACGCCCTCGCCCCGAATGGCCCCGGCGATGAGTAGCTCGTCATCATCATAACGCGCTCCGGCGGCAATGCTGATGGCCGGGTCTACGCCGATGGCGATGGCAATTTCCAGCGGCTCCCCTTTTGCTTCCTGGACGCGGTAAAATTGCATCACGTGCCGCCACTCGTTCACGTTGAAGCCAAACGTGCGCGGCCCCAACACCTGCATCCGGTTATAGGACAAATTGCCGCGCCCGCTGATCGGGTCTTTGGTGAGGGTGATGCCGCCAGTTATGAAAGGGCCGCCATCGTGCAGTCCGTGCGTGGGGATGGGCAGGCGATGTAAATCTATGTCATCACCAGTG